>JAKAIY010000014.1 GCA_021814145.1 Chloroflexota bacterium | reverse complement strand
GCGCTTCAACGCCAGCAAGCGACTCACGCGCGCCGAACGCCAGCCCATATGCGGCGGCGACTCCAATGGCAGGGGCGCCGCGCACACGCATCGCGCGGATAGCCCCGGCGATCTCTTCCGCCGTCGTGGGGTAAAGAATGACGAGGTCGCCTGGCAGCCGCGTCTGGTCTACCATCGCCAGCCGCGCCGCCTCCTCATCCCACCACAGGGCGGGCATGGGGGCGCGGCTGCTGGCGGCTCCGGCGTCACTCGGCATTGTCTCGCTCACGGTCCCGTATCTCTCGCACTAATAGGCGCGGCCATTACTGGCGCGACACCGGCGGCCATCAATAGCCGGCGCGCGAACGGTTGGGCCTGAAAGCCCGCTGTTCCACAGCGCATGAAAAAGGCCTCTCGCCCCGGCTCATATCCAGCCCTTGGGGAGAGAAGCCACATCGTGTGTGAGGCGCCCGGACGCGCATGGCGCGCCAGGCCTGCCGCTGATGCGCTCATCTCTCAGCGCGGACGCCTCACGCGATCAACGCGAGCCGCCGCCCTGCCGGAGTTAGCACCTGGTCACGCGGGCGCCCCGCGATCGCTCGCCGGGGCATGCCGCGCGCTGGTTGCTGGGTGTCGTAGGGCCGTTCCCTCTACCCGTCTGGATGAGCCGGATGATTGAGCGCCATCCGTCGCGCTATTCAGATGCCGGCAAAATCATAACACACGCGCGGCCCGCCCGCCAGCGCTTCTGGCATCGGGACTCGGGGCATGCAAAGTTTAAGCCGGTTGAGCCGCTAATGAAACATTGCGGCGCGTTTGGCCAAAGATCGCAGTTTGCGCACGATTTTCTCAGGATGCGTTTCCTGTTGTTGTTCGGCAATATGCCGCCAATAATGCACAGCCTCCTGCAGGCTTGCGGCCCACGCTTTTAGCTGCTTCAACTCTTCCTCGTAGCCCGTGACAATATCTGTCGCCGCCGAATCCCGCGTGAGCGCGAATACATCGGGAAGAGTGAAATTATAGACGCTTTGCGCCACGTCAACGACTTGCGGGTCTTGCATCAGCGTATATAGCATCTCGAGCCCAATGTATCTAATGTAGCTTTCAGAGTGCTCCAGATAAAGGAAGGCCTTTTCCAGACCAAGGTGCTCAGTTGACGAATGGCTCGCCTTCCGCTTGCGGGAGGGAAAAGCGTCACGAAACAGTTGTTCTGGGATTTCCATAAATAGCGTTCTGTAATTCTGTTGGTTTTCGAACCTTATCCGGGCAGCATTGGCGGAGTCATGAGTAATGGATGAATCCCTTAGCACACGATAGCGCACCAGAGGTTCAGGGAGAACAGCGATACGCGTCTTCTTGGCAAGTTTGATCCACATGTGAAAGTCTTGCGCCTGAATCGCGGTAAGGCAAAAACCTCCCACAGAATTGAGAAGTTCCGTCTCAATGAGGCCGGCCGAGGCGCACAGGAAATTGCCCATAAAGAAGAAGTTGCGAATCATTTCGGCTTGCGTAGGGCATTCGCGATTGAACCACTCTAACAAAGGGGAATCTTCGACGGGAGTTCCATTCTCATCTATCACCCCGATCCATGAGAAGACCGCTTGCACGCCCTCTCGCGCTATTGTGTCGAGTTGCCGCTGAAGTCGCTGTGGAAGCCAAATATCATCAGCATCCAGAAATGCCACATACTTGCCTGTACAATGCGTCAATCCCGCGTTTCGCGCCGCGGAGGGCCCCTGGTTAATCTGAGTGATGCAGCGAACTCGCGGGTCACTAAATTCCTGAATTCGGCTTTCCGTCGCATCAGTTGACCCATCATTCACCACGATAAGCTCAACATTGGCGACTGTCTGGTTCAGCACACTCTCAATCGCGGAGCCAATGTAGCGCTCAGCGTTGTGGGCTGGTATCACGACACTTATTTGTGGCTGGCCCGAACTGCGCTGATCGCTCGTAACCATAGTTTGCTCCTCGAAACCTTGATACGACGGAACGCCGGCTAAAGCCTGTTATGAACTTCAGGGTAAGTGGATCAACTGATGCAACAGCAAGCAGGTGAAGGCCAGAAACGTCAGCCCCGCCACGGTTTCGGGCAGACGTTCGTAGTCGCGCGCCAGGCGGCGAAAGCGCGCCAGCCAGGCGAAACTGCGCTCGACGACCCAGCGGCGCGGCAGCAACACGAAGCCATGCTTGGGGCCGTGGGCGTCGGGCAACTTGACGACCTCCAACTGGATGCCTTGCGCCGCAGCGGCCGCGGCGGGTTCCTCGCCGGTGTAGCCTTGATCCACCCACGCCAGTTCGACCGTTTGCCCCGTCACCGTCTGCACCTGCGCCGCCAGTTCCGCGACCTGGGCGCGCTCCTGCTCGCTGGCGGGCGTGATCACCGTCGCCAGCAGGTGGCCCAGCGTATCGACCGCGACATGGACCTTGCGTCCCTTGCGGCGCTTATGCCCATCGTAGCCCGCCGCCGCGCCACTCTCCGGCGTCGACTGCACCGTGCGCGCGTCCAGGATCACCGCCGACGGCTGCCCCGTGCGCCCAGCCGCCAGGCGCAGAACCATGCGCAGGTCGTGGGCGATCGCTTCGAAACAGCCCGCCCGCAGCCAGCGTTGCGTCTGTTGGTAGACGGCCTCCCAGCGCGGAAAGTCATGCGGCAGCATCCGCCACTGCGCCCCGGTCCGCACCAACCAGCGCAGCGCGTTGTAGACCTCGCGCAGGTCATATTTACGCTGCAAGGCGTGTTCGTTGACCAGGGCCAGATACGGCGCAACCAGCGCCCATTCATCGTCACTGACATCGGAGGGGTAAGGGTGGCGTGATGTAGTCATGCTCCATTCTATACCCACCCCGATGTCGAGTTCATAACAGTCTCTAATGATGCAGGGGCGATCCACCGCTGGGAGGGCCCAGGAGTGAATCGCGAGGGGTTTCGGGGCAAGAGCGCGAGCGCTCAGGCCGAACCCTTCATGCTGGTTGCGCCATACTCTGGCCCATACCCGCCAGCTCCGCCACACTGGCGCCCAGCGCCTGCGCGAGGCGGCCCAGCGCGTATGGCTGGGGCTCTTCGCGGCCGTGCTCCAGATGGGTAATGGTCTCCCGACGGAGACCTGTCAACTCGGCGAGCTGGCCGATACTGAGCCCGCTGCGCTGCCGCGCCTGACGCAATCCACGTAGCTTCATGCCGAACCTCCTCATTGAGGCTTTCTGCCCGCGGACCAGGCCACGCTGCCTGACCACGCGGGTTTCCACCGGGGCGGCGCCCTCACGTGAAGTCCACGCTCTGGCGCTCTCCCGCTAGCATTCTACCAGACATACCTGCCTCGCGCCACAAGGAAGCGGCGACCGCTCGCGAGAATATTGGCATGGTGCTACTATGAACCTTGAACGAAAGGAGCGGTCCGCCGCATGACGAGCGCGAACGGGCCAGCCATCACCCTCAGCGTCGCCCACTATCTGGATCAGATTCCCCAGGAGCCCGCGCGCCGCGCGCGCACGGTATACGTGGTCGTGGATGTGATCCGCGCGACAACCACGCTGGCGGTCATGTGCGAGCGCGGTGTCCGGCGCGTCTACGTGGCGCGTGATGTCAACGCGGCGCGGGCGGCGCGGGCGGCGCTGGCGGGCGCGCTGGTCGCGGGCGAGGTGGCCGCGGTGGCGCCGCCGGACTTCGACCACGGCAACTCGCCGGAGGAATGGGGCCATCTGGAGGTCGCCGGGCGCGCGGTCCTGTTCTCCACCACCAACGGCGCCCGCGCGCTGCACGCCAGCCGCGGCGGCGGCGCGATCTTCGCGGGGTCGCTGCGCAACGCCACGGCGGTCAGCCAGGCGGCGCTGGCGGCGGCGCGGCGGCTGGCGGCGGCTGGTGGCGGCGCTGGCGCGGAAGTCCTGATCGTCTGCTCCGGGCGCGATAGCCAGCCCTCTGAGGATGACTCGCTCTGCGCCGCCTGGCTGATCGCGACGCTCCGTGATGTCGCCGGGCGCGAGGAGACGGCGGTGGCGCTGGATGACGCCGCGGCCGTCGCGCTGGGCGCGCTCGACGCGCCGGAGCGGGCGAGCCTGGGCGCCACGCGCTGGCTCTACGGGCGGCTGCTGGCCACCAGGCCCGCCCAGGACGTGCTGGTCGTGGGTCTCGGCGCCGACATCGCCTGGTGCGCTGATCTCGACGCCTCCCAGGCCGTCCCCACCGTCACCGGCTACGACCCGGCGCGCGATCTGCTGATCGTCGAGCGGTCGTGACAGCCTGCCCGCCCTGTCGCCGCCAGGCCAGCCTGCCCCGGCTCACGCCCCGCTCTTCTCAGGAGTCCGTGTGAGGACCGAGCCATAGCGGCGCAGCAACTCTCCGCGCGACATCCAGATCTCCACCGGATAGGTGGTGTAGGTCGCGCCACGCTTTAGCCGGCGCACGCCCTCCGGGTTGTACATCGCCAGCAAGCCCTCCATGAAGAACCGCTCCAGCCGCGCGTGAATCGTCCTGGGGCGCTCGCGCAGCGTAAAGCCCAGCCGGGGGCCGGCGCGTCCCAGCAGCGTGACGCCCATGAAAGCCTGCGCGCGCGCGATCTCGCCCGGCCCTTCCGCCCAGCGCGCCAGCGCGGCCAGGTCCCCGGCGATCATGCGGGCGATCCGCCAGGAGCTTGTCTCGCGCGCGAGCTCGCTTACCTTCCGGTTGTTGAGGTGCAGCGCGCCGATCCACGTCCCGCGCGTAATCCGGGTTCCATCAGGCAGGGTGATGGGCCGGCCATGATAACGCTCAAGGTGGACGCCGATCAGGCCCTGCGGCGCGTTGGGAATTGGCGACACCGGCTTGGTCGTTCGTGTCACCCATTCCCAGACTGGCCAGAAGCGCAGGAACCCGCGCGGCCGTCCACCGCGCGAGCCGCCCGCGAGCCGCCACCCTAGCCCTGGCCGGCGGCGTTCGGTTGTGGCCGCCGGAGGCGCGGAAGGCGTGGAGGTCGCGCCTGGCTCGCCACGGATGAACGAGACGCAGATCGCGCCCAGCACCAGGAAAACCGCCGCCAGCGCGAAGACCGCCTGATAGCCCGGCGCCGTTTGTCCCCACACCGCGTTCACCAGCGCGATCACACCGCCACCCAGCGCGGGCGCGAGGATGGCGGGCAGGGTTGAGGCGGCGCTCCAGATGCCCAGGTCCTTGCCGGCGCTGGTCCGCACGGGCAGCACATCCACCGCGAGCGCCCAGTCCACGCTGGTGTACGCGCCGTATCCCAGCCCAAACACGATGCCCAGCGGCCACAGTGGGAGCTGTGCGGGCGCGATGACGAACACCAGCGCTGGCAGCGCCATCAGCCCGCTAGAGACGCCCACCAGCAGCGTCCGGTTCATCATCCGGTCGGAGAGGATGCCCAGCGTCAGCGCGCTGACTACCGCGCCCAGCAGCGCCAGCCCCGCCACCACCGCCGTCGCGCTGACAAAGCTGGAGACGCCCAGGACATTGGCGAAATAGTATTCGATGAAGGTCAGGAAGAGCGTCAGCCCCATCATCACGAACGCCCGCGTCAGGAACACCCAGGTGAAGTTGTGGCTCTTCCACGGCTCCAGCCAGAGCGCGCGCAGCGATTGCAGCCCGCGCTCCAGCCGGCTCGCGCCGCGCGGCGGCGCCGGGCGCAGCGCCGCCGCTTCCACCGCGCTCAGCGGCGTTTCATGTGTCCAGACAAGCGTGATGAACGTCGTGACGACCATCACGGCGGCGGTCGTGGCATAGAAGATGGCGGAGCCGTTGATGATCGCCGCGCGCCCGCTGTCGGTGACGCCCTCGGTGAGCGTCACGTTCGCCAGCAGGACGCCCGCCAGCGCCAGGCTGCCGACATTGCCCAGAATGGTCATCAGACCCAGATAGCCTGAGGCGGCCCCGCGCTGGCTCTCTGGCGTGATGTCGGGCAGCAGCCCCTGATACGCCCCCACCGCGATGTTGAAGCCTAGCTGCAGGACGAGGAACGCGATGACCAGCGCGCTCAGGTCGGCGGGCCGGGCCAGCGCCCACGCTCCCACGACCGAGATCACCACGCCGAGCAGGATGTAGGGGCGCCGGCGGCCAAAAGGCGATGTGGTCCGGTCAGAGAGCGTCCCGATGAGCGGCGGGGCCAGCAACGCGATCACCGCTCCCAGCGCGGAGAGCCAGCCCAGAAACACCGCCTGTTGCGCGTTCCCGACCGCTCCTGGCGCGACGAACAGCAGAATCTGAAGCGGCAAAACGATTGGCAGCAACGCGGCGGAAATGGCGTTGATCCCCAGCCAGAGCGCGCTCAACGAGACCTGGCCCCACAGGGTCAGCGGCGCGCGCTCATCCACGGCGGCCTGCCGGGTCTGGTGCGCCGCGCTGTGGTGTTCAAAGGAGTCCATAGGCGCGCAACCCTTCCATATCAGATGGTATACCCAGCGCGCCAGCGCGCTTCTGGTATGCGAGCGAGGGGTGGCGGCCGCGAATCAATCGAGGGATGATGACGCAAGCCGGAAGCCTTCGCTGGCGGACGCGCATCACGGGCGCCCATCCACCGGCGCCTCTCCCACCACCATCGCACATGCCGCACGGCTGGCGCCAATCGGGGAGCGAGCGGCGCGCGTTCCAGCCCAATGAGGGCGCGCCAGCGATCCATGCGCCTAGCGCAAGCGGGAAACGCGCGCTCTCGCCTCTATGTGAACACCCGCGCCAGGAGACGATCCTGAACGCGGGCGTCCGGCGCGGCTAGGATCTCCTGGCC
The DNA here is from genome assembly GCA_021814145.1 of Chloroflexota bacterium. Lineage (GTDB taxonomy): Bacteria > Chloroflexota > Ktedonobacteria > Ktedonobacterales > JADMIN01 > JAKAIY01. The sequence goes on along the minus strand of JAKAIY010000014.1, from coordinate 34,536 downwards.
GCTTGAGAGCTGGGGAAATGGGTCACTCCGCGCTCCAGTTCGCGCGGTGGCGGCTGCGCAGCAGGCGCAGCCGCGCCAGCTCCGCTCAGCTGAACTGGTCAAGGGTAGTGGCGACGTGTTCAAAGTCGCGCATGAAACGGCGCACAGCCTGCTCGCGGTCGTCAAATGGCGGGTCACGGCGGTCGCTGGAGGCGTCGTCGAACCACAGCAGGAAGGCGCGCGCGGCGATCTCGCGCCGCCCAGGCGGTGGGGCGCCACCGCGCGCCGCGCCACGCTCAAGGGTCCCGCGCAGATGGGAGCGCCACTCATCCCAGGTGAGACGGTATGTCGCGCCGTCATCACGCAGGGTTTCCATCCATCCCGGCCAGGTTTTCGCGGTGGGTCGCATAGCGGTCCTCCTGATTGTCTCGCGCATGTCCGCCAGCGGCTCCAGCTTGTGACCCACCGGCGCCTCAGCATTGGGAATGCGACACGCGCGCTTTTTTCCACGATCTGTATAAGTGTACAAAAGTGTTGAAAAACGCCTGCGGGCAAATTGGATGACAAGATGTGCGTCATTATGAGTAGCGATGGCGGCGCGCCTGAGCGTGTTGTTGGCAGATAGCGAGAATGCATATATGAGCTTCTCCGCGCCCACGTGGCGCTGGCCGGCCAGGTGGCGGCTGGCGCCACGCCTGCCCCGGTTGGCGGCGCCGCTTTTCCCCTCCTTCCGCTTGCTGTACACTGAAAAGGAATAGCATTCAGGGTGAGCCATCCGGGAGAGCAAGGGAGAATGGAGCATGACGCGAGGGCGGATCAGTGAGCGCCAGTCCGGCGCAAGCGTGGCGCAGAGCGTGGTGATACGGGGCGCGGAACAGAACGGAAGCGCGCCAGCTAGCCCGCGAGACGGACAGGGCGCCGCGCCCGCGATTCGCATCGAACGGCTTATCCTCCACCATCTGGACCATCGCGCGGGCCGCTGCGAGCTGGTGGATGATGAGGTGATTCTGGACGCGGATAGCGAGCGCTTCTTCACCAGCCACGTCCTCTCCGCCAGCGAGCGGGCCGACTGGCGCGCGCGCATCCGCGAGGATGATGGCGAGATACCAGAGCGCCTCCTGGAGCTGCTCGGTGATTCCGCGCGCTTTGTCGCCGCTTCACGCGCGCTGGCCCAGCGCCTCTACGATTTCATGAAGCGACGCGCCGGCCAGATCGTTCCCGGCGATTTCGTCGTCATCGCCTACGTCACCGGCGCCAGCGACGAGCGCCACGTCGCGCTGCTCAAGATGGACCCCGACCAGCAGCGGCTGGCGCGCGCCTTCCGGCGGATGAGCGGGCGTGTCCATGTCACGATTGAGCACGCTACGAACCTCCTGCCTGAGGCCCGGAGCCTGCAGAAATGCGCCCTCATCTCCGCTAGCGGCTCCGCTCACGATGGCGCGCGCCAGTTCACCATACGCCTGCTCGACAACCAGGCTGGCCCCAAATCGGATGGCGTGGCCGCGTTCTTCTACCGCGACTTTCTCGCCGCGACGCTGGCCGCCTCGGCCCGGCGGCAGACCCGCCTGTTCCTCTCCGAGACGGGCGCCTGGCTCCAGGGCCATGCCAGCGCGTTCACTCCGCGCGAGCTGCGGGACTTCTACGCCGCCCGGCGCGAGGCGCTGGCGGGCGAGCGCGTGGACTTGCGCACGTTCGCTGGGCGCGCCTTGCCCGGCAGACCCGTCGAGGCGGAGAGCTTGGTAGCGCGGCTGACCAGCGCGCTCTTCGACCAGGATGGCATGGATGGGACGATGAGCGACCATCCCTTCTTCCCCGTTGATCGCGCCGCCGCGAAAAAGTATCTGGACAAAGTGACCATCGAGCTGGATGGCGGCGCGCGGCTGAGCGTCAGCGTGGCTCACTTCGACGCGCTCGTCCAGGTCATGGATGAGCGCGACGCCGAGGGCAAGACGCGGCTGACCCTCTCGTCGCTCATCTTCCGTGAGGTGAACGAGTGAGCGGCGCACGGCAGCCCCAGCGTCCGGCGAGACGCCCACTCGCCCAGCCTGACGCTCATGAAGCGCCGCCCGCGCCAGCGGAACGGCCCGCGCCAGCCGGGGTCGCGGAAACGCCGGAGGAGGCGGCGCTGGCGGCGCTGCGCGGGATGGGCGAGATGGCGCGCGCGCTTGGCCTGGCCTTCGGCTTCAGCCAGGACGCGCTGGCCGCCGCTGAGGTCTTCGACCGGGTGGAAGGCAACATCAACCGCACGGTCGCTGAGATCGCTGGAGTTGAAGACGCGGCGCTGCGCCAGGCGTTCGCGCTCTTTGGCGATGACCTGGAGCTCGACCTGTCGCTCTCAGGCCTCGACCCGTCGCTTGATCCAGTCACCGCTGAGCTGCGCGCGGGCCGCGATCCCCTGCGCGCGCTGGCGGACTTCCGCGCGGCGGCGGAGGATGTGGCGGCTACCCAGGGCGATAGCGTCTCAGTGGATGTGCGGCTGCGCATCGGCAAGACCGCCGCGCTGGCCCAGGCCCAGCGGCTACTGGCGGCGCGCGCGGCGAAGGCTGTGGCGCCGGAGGCGCCGGTAGCCTGCGTGGTCTTCTATGCTGAGGCCGCGCTGTGGCGGCTGCTCGCGCCGCGCGCGGGGTCGCTCTGGCGCGAGCGCGGCCCTGGCGGCGACGAGCGGCGCGCGCTGGTCGCCCTCTGTGAGGGGACTGGCTACCTGGCTGGCGTCGCGCTGGAGGTGATTGGCGCGGCTGGCCCCGCCCCTACCGAATGGCGCACGCTCACTCCGCAGGCCTGGCGGCGCTTCACCCGGCGGGTCGCGCGCGCGCGCAAGCTGCGCGATGACGAGAGCGCGTGGAGCGGCCTCGATCTGCCTTTCATGCCCGACCACCTGCGCGTCACGGTCCGCATGCCCGGCCTGGAGGCGGTCGCGGAGCGGCTGGCTGGCCTGCGTGTCGCCATCGCCGCCTGCGCTCTGGCCAGTGACCTCACGTCAGATGGCCGCGTGGCCATGCTGCGCTTCGCTGGAACGCGCCCCGCCACCCTGCGGCTTGACCTCGCCGCGCCATCCGCCGCGCCTGTCCCGCCCGCGACGGACGCCGGCCCTGGCCAGGACGAGGAGCCGGACGCGCTGATCGCCCTGGCGGACTGGGCCTACCGCGACGCCTCGCCCGACCGGCTGGCGATCGCGCGCGAAGCGCTGGGCGGCGAGCTCCCCATCGCGGCGGAAGCCACGCTGGATGGCGTCCGCGCGGCGGCGGGGCCAGCCCTGGGCGCCGCGCGCGCCAATCTGGCGCTCTACCTGCGCAGAGCCGCCGAGCGCTACTTCCAGCTCCGCGACGCCGCGCGGGATGCCATCAACGGCTACGCCGACGCCACGCGCAAAGCCGTCAGCGATCTCACCAGCGATGTGGTGGACAACCTCTTCAAGACCGCCGGCCTGATCGCCGGGGTCGTCATCGCCGGCCTGATCGAGCCGACCGCGTCGCGTGCCGTCGCGACCCTCGCCGCCCTGCTCTACACCGTGTATGTCGCCTTTATCATGTGGTATCTGCTCCGCGCCCGCCATGAGCGCTACACCCTGGAGCGCGGGGCGCTGGACTCGACCCTGGAGGCGATGAGTGAGCTGACCGGGGAGGAGCGCCGCAAGCTCCGCGCGCCCGCCGCGCAGGCCAGCGCGTACTTCGAGCGCTACTACCGCCGGACCTGGCGCATCTACCTCGCGCTGGCGCTGCTGGGCGTCCTCACGCTCATCCTGATCCAGACACCCCTCTGGCGCGTCATCACGCCGGTTCCTATCCCCACACCCGCCGCGACCTCCGCGCGCTGAGCAATGCCGGGGCGTCGCCTGGCTGGCGCGCCGGACCTGCCGCCTCCGCGCCTGGGCGCGGTGATCCCCATTCATCACACGACGTTCAGCCACTACGTCGGGCCAGTCTCAGTCTTCGCCGCCGCGCTGGAGCGAACGCCTTACGCGGCGTCGCTGGTCATGCTCAGGGAAGGCGAGATGTGGGAGCGCATGCCCGCGTAGCGCGCCTGTCTACCAGCGGAAGCGGTGGCGAGGAGGGCCTGCGGCGGCGCGAAATCCCGGATGATCCGGGAACCAGATTCCCGGCTGATACCCATCAGAGGATGCGTGAGGATGGCCGCGCGTGGCGCTCCATCCCATCGCCGCGCGCCGCATACCCGCGCGGTGAAGTCACGTCCAGGGGGCTGTTGCGCCCGGTCTCGTCGCGTGCCTACAATGATGGTGGCGCCTTCCCCATCTCTTTCCCGGCTCCATAGCTCAATGGATAGAGCACCGGTCTTCTAAACCGGGCATCTGGGTTCGATTCCCAGTGGGGCCACCAGCGTTCGTCGCGCGCTACCGCGTATGATGTGGATTCCGGCTTGGGCGGCGACACCTATTCGGCTGTCTCTGGCAGCAGGCTGGCGCCCTCGGCGGGCGCGGCGGCGCGGGAGGGGTGGCGGGCGTGCGGGCCGAGGCCGGTCCAGGCGGAAAGCAGCCCGGCGAACGCGCCCGCGACGCCCGCCGTGAGGAGAATCAGCAGCCCGCCCATCCCTCTGGTCAGCCATCCATACCGGGCGCTATATTGCGAGATGTCGCGCATCCAGACGGGGATGTTCGCGAAGTGGACTATGCGCGACACGCCGATGAACTGGCCAATGCCCATCAGAAACCCCGCCAGGCCGCCGATCAGCAGGCCGGAGACCAGCGCGCCGCCAGGGCGCGGATTGCGCCAGCCCAGCAGCGCGCCAACCAGCATGCCGCCGGCCATCCCCATGAGCGGCGCCAGCAGCGTGTACTGGTTCAGGTTCAGGGTGTAGATCGCGGCGGCTCCCATCGCGCCCACGATCAGTCCGATCACGAACCGGCCCATGATACACGCCTCCTTCACTGGCCGCTTGCCAGCGCGGCCTTCTCCCCGTCAGTCATCGTCGTCATCCGGCGAGACACGCAGATGGCGCTCGCCGTTGTAGCTCAGGCGCAGCGGCTTGCCCTCCCGCACGGTCTCGATATGCACCGGGCGCGACCAGATGCGGTAGAGGTGTTCGAGCGTCTTCTCGGCGTAGGGAATATCCAGCTCCTGCCCCTCTTCGGCGTAATGGCGCAGCATCAGCTCGGTGTTGCCTTTGTAGTCGGCGTCCCAGATGGCGATATAGGGGATGCCGTAGTTCGTCATGCTGGCCGCGAGACCGTCGCGCACCTTCTCCCAGTTCTTCTCGACGATCACCCATTCATCCTCGACCTTGCGGTAGAGGTAGAGATCGAGCCGCTCGACGAGCTCTTTCGTCAGATAGTTGCGCAGCGCCGAAGCGTCGCTCTCCATCTCGCGGACGGCGAAGATCTGGGCGCGGCCCTGGCCCGGCTGGCGGCCCAGGCGCTCGCGCTCCTCCTCGGTCGGGTTGTCCCAGCGCCGCTCGATGTCCGCCAGCAGATGGTAGCCGAGGTGGTATGGGTTGACGCGCATGCGCGATGGAGCCAGCACCCCTGAGTGCATCTGGGCGAACGCGGTGTACTCGGCGTCGGTGAGGTCCATTTCGTGGATAATCTTCGAATGCCAGTAAGACGCCCAGCCCTCGTTGAGCACCTTGGTGCGCATCTGCGGGACGAAGTAGAGCATCTCCTCGCGGACAATGAGCAGGATGTCGCGCTGCCAGGGCTGCAGGTTGGGGGCATACTCGGCGAGGAACTTCAGCAGGTCCTTCTCCGGCTCGGCGGGGAAGCGGCGGCGCTTGTGGCGCGCGCGCTCGCGCTCCTCATCCTCCTCCTGGCGGCGCTTCTCGCGCTCGCTCAGGCTCCAGAGATCGTCATACTCGCTGGCGCGCTGGCGCTCTTCGCCTGGCCGCCCGGCTACCTGCGTTTCCCCGCCGCCGGCTGGCCGCTTCAGCGTGATGTGCGGGTCAATGTGCTCCTCGATTGATAGCACGGCGTCGAGGAACCGCTCGACCTCCTCCTCGCCGTGGTCGAACTCGTACTTGCGGATGCGGTCGGCGCTGACGCTGACCTTGTCAATCATATTGGGCGGCGTGGAGTGGAAGTAGACGTTGTTCTTGAAGAAGTCGGTGTGGCCGAGGACGTGCGCGACGACGACCATGTTCTGCAGGACGTCGTTCTGCTCCATGAGGAAGGCGTACGAGGGGTTGGTGTTGACCACCAGCTCGTAGATCTTGCTCAGGCCATAGTCATACTCGGTCTTCATGCGGTAGTAGGCCTTGCCGCGCGACCAGTGGCTGAAGCGGCCCGGCAGTCCGTAGGCGCCGAACTCATACATGATCGTCGCGGGGACCAGCTCGAAGTTGACCGGGTACGGGTCCAGGTCAAAGCGCCGCGCGATGCCCCAGATCTCGTCCATGGCGCGCTCTAGCCGGGCGAGATAGGCCTTGTCGGGTGTGGTGGAATCGGACATGATAGCGAGTCTCCTCCGGGGGCGCGTCAGGGCGTCGCGGGGGCCTGTTCGGGCGTGGCGAAGAACTTCCGCAGGGCGGGGTAGACCTCCGTCTTGTCCGAGATGGTGACCGAGATGAACTTGCGGTCCTGGATCTTGCTGTAAGCGGACATCAGCGTGCTGGGCGAGCGGTAATGCCCCTCGCGGATCTCGCCATAGCCGAAGATGTTGCACATCCCCAGCATGTTGCGCACCAGCTCCACACAGCGCTCATTGTCCCAGGGAAGGTTGTCGCCGTCGGAGAAGTGGAAGGGATAGATGTTCCAGTCGTCCGCCGGGTAACGCTCCTCGATGATCTTCAGCGCCAGCTCGTAGGCTGAGCTAACCTGTGTGCCGCCGCTCTCGCCATGCGTGAAGAACTCCTCTTCCGTCACCTCCTTGGCCTCGGTGTGGTGGCTGATGAAGACGATCTTGACGTTGGCGTACTTGGTGCGCAGGAAGCGGACCATCCAGAAGTAGAAGCTGCGGGCGATGTACTTCTCGAACTCGCCCATGCTTCCGCTGACGTCCATCATGGCGATCACGACCGCGTTAGACTCGTGGCGGACGGTTGTCTCCCAGGTCTTGAAGCGCAGGTCCTCGGACCTGATGCCGCCAAAGTGCGGATCGCCCTTGATGGCGTTGCGGCGGAGGTTCTCCATGATGGTGCGCTTCTTGTCCAGGTTCGCCAGCGGGCCGGTCTTGCGGACATCGGTGAAGCGGACGCTCTCGGCCTCCATCTCGGCCTGTTTTTTCTCCTCGAGGAAGGGCAGGCCGAGGTCTTCGAAGATCATCGCCGCCAGCTCGTCGAGTGTGATCTCCGCCTCATAATAGTCCACGCCCGGCTCGTCGCCAGCCTCGCCGCGCTGGCCCTTGCCGGGGCGTGGGTCGGCGGCGATCACGTCTCCGACCTGACTGTCGCCATCGCCCTCGCCGGCGTGCTGCTGCCGGTTGGGGTCAAAGCGGAAGCGGTACTCTTCGAGCGAGCGGATCGGCACCTTAAACACTTTTTTGCCGTCAGAGAGAATGATGCTCTCCTCGCTGACGACTTCGGGCAGGCGTTTCTTGATCGCCTCGCGGATCTTGCGCTTGTGGCGCTCCTGGTCAATCGCTCCTTTGCGGTGTAATGACCAGTCATGCTGAGAGATGGTCGAGCGATAGCGCTCATCCATAGTGCGCGCCCCCTTAGCCGCCGCTCCTCCCGCCCGGCCCGGCCCGCGTGGTGGCGGCGGGAACAGGCGGGAGTGAGCGGCGATGACGTGGCCGCTAGCGGTTCAGCAGCGAGCCAACGTACTTCAGCAGCTCGTTGGCGCAGACGGGGCAATACCCGTGGTCGCTGATGAGGCGGCTGATAACTTCGTTCGACTTCTTCAGTTGCTCCGGGTCCGGCGTGCGTGAGGAGGTCGTGATCTTCACCACGTCGCGCAGGTCAGCGAACAGCTTCTTCTCGATGGCCTCCTTCAGCCGCTCATGGCTGGAGTAGCTGAAGGTCTGCCCGCGCCGGGCCAGCGATGAGATGCGAATCAGGATCTCCTCGCGGAAGGTCTTCTTCGCGTTGTCGGTGATGCCGATCTGCTCCTCGATTGAGCGCATCAGCTGCTCATCCGGGTCCATGTCCTCATCGGTGATGGGGTCGCGGACCTTGGTCTTGTTGCAGTAGGCTTCCACGTTGTCGAGGTAGTTGTTGAGCAAGGTGCGCGCCGATTCCTCGAACGAGTAGACAAACGCCCGCTGGACCTCCTTGCGCGCCATGTCGTCGTACTCTTTGCGCGCCTCGGCGATGAAGTTCAGGTAGCGCTCGCGCTCTTCGCGGGTCACGCTGGTGTGCTGGTCGAAGCCGTCGCGCAGGGCGCGCAGGGCGTCAATCGGGTTGATGCAGGTGACGCCATCACGCACGAGCGCGCTGGAGAGCCGGTTGATGACATAGCGCGGCGAGATGCCGTCCATGCCCTCGCGCTCGGTCTCCTCCTGGAGCTCGCGCACGTCTTTCTGCTTGAACTCCTCCGTGTCCTCGCCGTCGTAGAGCTTGAGCTTCTTCATCAGGCTCATGCCGGCCTTCTTGGACGGCTCCAGCCGGGTGAGGATGGCGAAGATGCTGGCGATGCGCAGCGTGTGCGGCGCGATGTGGACGCCCTTGAGCGCGCTCTGGCCGAGCAGCTTCTCGTAGATGCGCACCTCATCCGCCACGCGCAGGTTGTATGGCACGCGCACCAGGATGATGCGGTCCTGCAGCGCCTCGGACTTCTTGTTGCCGACGAACGACTGGTATTCATGCTCGTTGGTGTGCGAGACGACGACCTCATCGGCGTAGATCATCGAGAAGCGCCCGGTCTTGATGTTCTGTTCCTGCGAGAGCGTCAGCAGGACGTACAGGAACTTTTCATCGCAGTTGTGGTTGATGACGCCGTTGGCGATAAAGGTGTTCGAGCCAGGCACATTGAAGTCCCAGCAATCAGCCTCACCATCTTCGATGGCGACCACCTGATCGTAGAACTGCGCCGGATTCATCAGCGCTGACAGCCCCACTGGCGGCTCGACATAGCCCTCCAGCTTGCCCAGCACGGTGGTCGCCATCGCGCGAGTGCAGGTATTCGCCCCCGTCCGCAGCGCATGCAGATTCACATAATCCGCGCCAAGCAACTGCCGGGCGCCCTCGCGAGCGTGGTAGCCCGTTCCGCCCGCCACCTGCGCGCGCGCGATAACCACGCGCTGCAGTTCATCCGAAACCGTCTGCCAGTAACCCGCCGTGTTGGGCAGGATATCCGCGCGGTCAATCCGCTGGCCGGAGATAGATTGCGCTGTGCGGTTGCGCTCGTACATCAGGCGCTTGCGCGCGGGCAGAATCTCCATCATCTCAGCGAGCCGGTCAGCATCGGCGCCAGCTACCGTGACATTCCAGTAGTGGCTGCGCCGCTCTTTTCCAGCGATCTGGACATGATGGTCGCGCCGGCGGGCGACAAGGCCCAGATTGAGCAGCACGAGCTGGACCTGCTCCGCCAGCCGCGCCGAGGCGGTTGTCCAGGAGAGCCTGCCACGCAGATTGGCTGTGCCATCGCCCGCAAAGTAGCCCGCGAGGAAGGCGAGCGCGCTCTCACGCGAGGACTGGAGTATTGACCAAGGAATCTCCTTCTCGTAGGCGCTTGTCTTCCAGCCCAGCCAGGTCATCAGATCAAGCAGCTCAACGCTGTTCATCTGGATGCCACCATCGTAGGCGCGCGGGCGCACGCCGAAGAGCGTCTCGGTCAGACGCTGGAAGTCGGAGCGGAGATCTTCTTCTACGCTGGCGAAACGAATCGTCCCATCCGCGCGTGTATCGCCTTTGGCGATCATATACCCGAGCCAGCGGGCCAGCTCCGGCGTCATGCGCTCTGGCGCGCGGATAGCGCGCGCGCGACCGTCGCGGGCGCTCTCCCATGTGATGCGCACATCGCCGCCCCAGAGGTTTTGTCCCTTCAGCAGCGCCAGCCAGTCACCCACTTTCAGCTCGTCATGCCGCCGCCAGACGAGCGTGCCCGCATCATCCACGACCAGCACACGGTGTTCGCGCGTCGCCTCAGAGACGAAACCGCGCCGCGTCGTAACGCGCTTGGTCGCGCTCATACCCGCGTGGTAGAGATGCGCCGTCGTCTCGATCCCGCTCTCCGTCGCGAGCTGCACAGCGCACTCACGCGACTCCCCAGCGGGATGATCTGGCGAGGCGAAGGAATCCAGCCGCCGGATGCCCAGTGGCGTGAACACCAGGGAATCGCCGCGCGAACACTTGAGCATCTCGATGAACTCAACCATGCCGCGGTTGCCGACGTTGAGCTCACCATCGAAGCGGTAGGCGCGGGGATCGCTCTCGGTCCCTACCTCGCCAATCGTGGAGAGATCAATGCCGCCCACCAGCTCCGCGACATCCTGGCTCTTGGGGTCGGATGGGGCGAATGTCCCGATGGCCACGCGGTCCTTCTCGCTGAAGGCGATGCGCTGGACTGGGATGTGCTCGATCTCGCCTTTATATTCGGTCTCGACCATCCAGCGGCACTTGGGGCATAGCTCGCCCTCGATGTAGACGCCGTACTCTTTCTCGACGTCGGGGCGCAGCTCCGGCGGGATGAGGTGCAGCGGCTCCTCGTGCATCGGGCAGCCGCGGATGGCGTAGACGGCGCCAGCCTCGGTGCGGGTGTACGTTTCCAGGCCGCGCTTGAGCAGCGAGACGATGGTGGACTTACCGCCGCCTACAGGGCCCATCAGCAGCAGGATGCGCTTGCGCACCTCCAGGCGTTGGGCCGCGGAGTGGAAGTATTCCACAATCTGCTGGAGGGGCTTCTCGATGCCGAATATTTCATTGCTGAAGAAGGTGTAGCGCTGATCGCCGAGCCGGCTGGTTTCGCTGCCGGCGCTGGTGATCATGTTATAGATGCGCTCATGTGAGAGCTGCGCCACGGATGGCCGTTGCGTGACGATCTCGAAATACTGCGAGAAGGTCCCTTCCCACGTGAGCGCGCGCTCGCGCTCGCGGAATTCTTCCAGCCGCTTTACCAGGTCCATACTGCCTGTCCTCCTGTTCACGCCAGTTGAGGGCGCGTAAGACATGCTCGCGTATCTCTTACGGCTTTCCCCGTAGCGGAGCGGGCGTCGCTACGGGGCGCGGCGCTTTTTCGCCGGCCCAGCCATCGTGCCTGACCACCCTCCTGATATCACCGCTAGCTTGATCGCGAGAACAGCGTATCTCGCGCTCGTGATCGGGGCGGCGAACGCCAGGAGGCCGGTTCGCTTGGCACGACGTCTTTGTCGTTTTCGCCATAAATTCGGTCAGCATGGGCGGCAAACTGCCCGGTGACCGATGACCGGTCGTCATGAGCGGCCAGGCGGAATAAGTCCGAGGATGCGACAGGCGCCAAACCGGCAGGCGTCACAGGCCTGGCTGGCGTGCTCCACGCGAGAGGCGCGCGGATAGCTCATACGCGAGTGGCCAGAGGTACGCTCATCTACGGTACAGGCGCCGGGAGAGCGCTCGATCACTCTCCACGGTCTCGGATTTGTCTGTTTGAATGTTCTCGCTCACAGGCGCCCGGACGGTCATGACGGACGTGGCCGCGGAAGCCTGCGCCGGCGCGCTCCCATCAGGACAAGCGGTCGCATAATCCGCTTGCCCTGAGGCGTTTTCACCCCAAGGCATGGATGATACAGCAAGCGAGGCGCCGGATAGCGTTTTTTGTGATGCAAAGAGCGCTACACGGACGGGCGCGCCCGTCGCGCCTGACGTCAGGCGGACATGGTGTTGAGCGCGCGACTTGACGAGGCGCCACCGCTCGCGTCCAGGGCGAGCGCGAAGCGCGGGAATGCGAGATAGATTAATGGACTATACGGATGATGGCGCGGGTATGTTCTGAAACACCGGGAATATCGCAACGCTAGGCCCCTGGCGTGATGATCGCTGACGCTAGCGGGCTTTTTCAGGCTCATCGGTGATGAGGATGATGAGCGACCGCGGCTCTCCCGGCTCTCCCGGCATCGTTTGGTATGGTGTTCAGGAGACGGTGGAGAAAATAACGCTCACCCCGTCGCGCGAACCGCGAGGAGGCCACCGTCCATATGGACATGCCCCCTTTCGTCAGGCTGTCAGCCCTGCGACTTCCCGCTCACAGGCGCGGGAAGCGCGCTCTCTGGCCGGCTCTCATTGACACCGCTCGTTTGTGTTATGACAACAGCTCGGCCTTGTTGGCGTAGGGTAACACACATGCTGGCGTTCTGGCAAGAGCGAAGTGGCCCATAAGGGTTACTTTCCAGCTCAGCAGTGGCAGACCCTCCGGGACCCGGATTCTATCGCCTTCCGCCGGCTTTCCGGCGCTGCGGAATGGATGGCCGCGACGACCCTGCCAGCGAGCGGGGCTTCGCCTCATGGGCGCCATCTCGCGTATACTGGACTCACCGGAGGATGCAGCCGGCAGCGCCCGCGCGGAGAAAGGATTGAGTGAGTGAAGCGAGTGAGCGGAAAGAACGGCGGGACGCCCCCGCCAGGCGTGACCTTCGCGCCGCTGCGGCCAGGCGAGCCGTGGTTCGATGACGCGGTGCGGCTGTACTGCGCCATCTGGCCCGATGACGCGGACGACATCGCGGCGTTTATCGCGCGCTACTCCAGGATGCTGGACTATCGCGGGCTGGTCGCCGTGCGCGATGGCCGGCTGGTCGGTTTTGGCTTCGGCGTGCGCTCGCTGCCGGGGAACTGGTGGCATGACCAGGTCGCGGAACATGTTGGGCCTGAGCACCCGGCGCTGCGCGACGCCTGGTGTCTGGTAGACTTGGCGGTGGCGCCAGAGGAGCGCGGGCGCGGGATCGGAAGCGCGCTGATGGAGGCGCTGCTAGCGTCGCAGCCCTGCTCCCGCGCGCTGCTCTCTACGGAGGTGGAGAACGCGACCGCCCGCCGGCTCTACGAACACCACGGCTGGACGTACCTGCACCCCGGCTTCGCGTTCGTGGAGGGCAGGCAGGTGTACGCGATCATGCGCCGCGAGCTGGCGGCCTGAGCGGCAGGACGCATAGGGCGCCGGACTATGGTACCTTGTTGTTGGAAACCAGCGGCGGGACGCTTCGCCGCGCGGATGGTGGCGCGCTCTTGAGAGGCAGGTTGGAAGCCATGCGCGTTTCACTCTTCATCACGTGCTTCAACGACACGCTGTTTCCCCAGGTTGGCGTCGCCACGACGCGCCTGCTGGAGCGGCTCGGCCATACTGTCGAGTTCCCCGAGGCGCAGACCTGCTGCGGGCAGATGCATTACAATACTGGCTACCAGCGTGAGGCCATCCCGCTGGCGCGTCACTTCGTCGAAGTCTTTGGCGACGCGGAGGTGGTAGTCGCGCCGTCAGCCTCGTGCGTGGGCATGGTTCGCGAGCTCTACCCGAAAGTGGCGGCCCTCAGCGGAGACGCGCGCCTGATCGCGGCGGTGCGCGACCTCATCCCGCGCGTGGATGAACTGGGCGAGTTTCTGGTCAAGCGCGCGGGCGTCGTGGATGTCAGGGCCTACTTCCCGCACCGGGTGACGTACCACCCTACCTGCCACAGCCTGCGCACGCTCCAGGTGGGCGACATTCCCCAGCGGCTGCTGCGCGCGGTGAAGGGCATCGAGCTGGTCGAGCTGCCCAACGCGACGGAATGCTGCGGTTTCGGCGGCACGTTCGCCGTGAAGAACGCCGACACCTCGGTGGCGATGCTGGGCGACAAGATGCGCAGCGTGCTGGATACCGGCGCCGAGGTCCTCTGCGCCGCCGACACCTCGTGCCTGATGCACATCGGCGGCGGCCTCCACCGGCTGCGCGCGGGCGTGCGCACGATGCATCTGGCGGAGATTCTGGCCAGTGTCGAGGAGGCGTGAGCGATGACGACTGGCATGGCGCGTTCCGCGCGGGTCTTCCCGCAGGCGGCGAAGACCGCGCTGGCCGATACCCAGTTGCGCCGCAATCTGGGCAAGGCCACATCCACGATCCGCGCCAAGCGCGCGGGCGTTGTGGGCGAGCTGCCCGACTGGGAGGCGCTGCGGGAGGCGGGCGCGGCGATCAAGGCGGACGTCGCGCGCCATCTCGACCGCTACCTGCTCCAGCTCGAAGAGTCAGTCACGCGCGCGGGCGGGGTCGTCCACTGGGCGCGCGACGCCGCTGAGGCCAACGCCATTATCACCGGGCTGGTCCAGGCCACCGGGGCCGAGCGCGTCGTCAAGGTGAAGTCCCTGACGACCGATGAGATCGGCCTGAACACGGCGCTGCGGCGCGTGGGAATCACCGCCATCGAAACCGACCTGGCCGAGCTCATCATCCAGCTCGCGGGTGAAACATCCTCCCACATCCTCGTCCCCGCGATTCACAAGAACCGCAGCGAGATTCGCGACCTCTTCCGCCGCACCATCGCCCGGGGGCAGGAGCTGACCGATGAGCCGCCCCAGCTTACCGCCGCCGCCCGGCGCTATCTGCGCGAGCAGTTTCTGACGGCGCGGGTGGCGATCAGCGGAGCGAATTTCGCTGTGGCGGAGACCGGGACGGTGGCGGTGGTGGAGAGCGAGGGCAACGGGCGCATGTGCCTGACGCTGCCCCAGACGCTGATTACCGTGATGGGGATCGAGAAGCTTATCCCGACCTTCCAGGACTTCGCGGTGTTCCTCCAGCTCCTGCCGCGCAGCTCGACGGGCGAGCGGATGAATCCCTACACCAGTCTGTGGACGGGGGTGACGCCGGGTGACGGGCCGCAGGCTTTCCACCTTGTCCTGCTCGACAACGGGCGCACACACGTCCTCGCCGACGAGGTGGGGCGGCAGGCGCTGCGCTGCATCCGTTGCAGCGCCTGCCTGAATATCTGCCCGGTCTACGCGCGCACGGGCGGTCACGCTTATGGCTCGGTCTATCCCGGTCCCATCGGCGCGATCCTGACGCCCCAGCTGCGGGGAGTGGAGCAAGCGAAGACGCTGCCCTACGCGTCGAGCCTGTGCGGCGCGTGCTACGAGGTCTGCCCGGTCAGGATCAACATCCCGGAGGTGTTGCTGCATCTGCGCGGCGAGGTGACGAAGCGCGCGGGGCCGCTGGACCCTGAGGCGGTGGTGATGCGGCGGCTCGCGGCTATCTTCGCCAGCCCACCGCGCTATGAGCGGGCGCAGCGGCTGGGACGCGGCGGGCAGCGGCTCTTCATGCATGGCGGCGTGATAGACCGGCTGCCGGCTCCGCTAGCGGGGTGGTCGCAGGCGCGCGACCTCCAGCCGCTGCCCCGGCAGACGTTCCGCGCGTGGTGGCGCGAGCGCGAGCGCGAGCGCCAGAAGGAGGGCCGCTGATGGCGGAGTCCGCGAAAAACGAGATCCTCGCCCGCATCCGCGCGGCGCTGGCCACCGCGCCGGAGGCGTCGCCCGTCCCGCGCGCCTACCGTCAGCGCGACGGGCGCGAGCGGGACGCGCTCGTCGCCGAGCTGATAGACCGGCTCCACGACTATAAGGCGAGCGTCGAGCGTGTCGCGCCGGCGGCGCTGCCGTCCGCGATCGCGGCGGTCTGCGCGCGGTATGGCGTCCGGCGTCTGGTCGTTCCCACCGATACGCCTGCGGAGTGGGTCCCGGCGGGCGTCGAGGCGCTGCGCGACGACCCGCCGCTGACGAACGAGACACTGGACGGCAGCGACGGCGTGCTGACGGGCTGCGCCTACGCTGTCGCGCAGACGGGAACGATCGTGCTGGACGGCGGCGCCCGCCAGGGCCGGCGCGCCCTGACGCTCGTTCCCGACCGGCATCTCTGCGTCGTGCGCGTCGAGCAGGTGGTGGGCATTGTCCCAGAGGTCATCGCGCGCCTGGCGAGCCAGCCTGCCCGTCCGATCACGCTCATCTCCGGCCCCTCCGCGACCAGTGACATCGAGCTTGCGCGCGTCGAGGGGGTGCATGGCCCCCGCACGCTGCACGTCCTGCTCGTTGACGGGGCTGGCTGATGGGCCAGCCAGCAAAACCGCCGTGGGGCCTCTCCCCGCATACGCGGTCGCGCATCCACTGTCCCGGAATGGGGGTCAGGAGAGCGCGAACCTGGCGACGTTCAGGTGATGGGCGCTATCAGTGCCAGTCCAGGCGACCAGTTCGCCAGCGTTGTAGGCCAGCGCGGGGCCACCCAGCGCCGTCTCGCCAAGGGTGGTCTTGGTTTCAATTGGATTCGTGAAGCCCAGCAAGTGGCCCCATTGCAGGTTCAGGTGATGGGCGGCGTCGGTTCCGGTCCAGCCAATCCAGTCCAGGCCTGTCGGGCTGACATAGGGCGCGAAGAAGTCGGCGCCTGGGGCGAACGCGCTCGTCTCTGGCAGCCCAGCGCCCAGCGTGTTAGAGAACGTAACGCCGTCGGGTGTGGTAGAGAGGTTGAGCCGGAGATTGCGTGTGGTCCACAGCAATACCATGTGGGATGACCCCGATCTCACCAGGCGCGGTCCGGCGTCGCTGCTAAACTGGGGCAGCACGGTCTTCTTTCCAGGGACTAGGCTAGACGCCGAATAGGTGATCGACAGCATGTTGAGCGAGTGGTTGGCGTCGGTTCCGGTCCACGCCAGGAACAGGTAAGCGCCCATCTGGAAGATGGCCGGAGCGGCGATGCTGTTCTCGTGATACAGCGTTAGCTTCACTGGCTTTGCGCCATAAACATCATAGAGCACGTTGAGCGAGTGGTTCGCATCCGAGCCGGTCCAGGCCACCACAATAAGGCCACCAGCCGCTTGGGTGACATCCGGGCGGTACGGCGAGGTCTCGTTGAGCGTGAGCTTGTTTCCGAAGTCGAGACCGTTGGCGCTGGTTTCGACGTTGAGGTGATGGGCGGCGTCGGTCCCAGTCCAGGCGATCACGGATTGGTACGCGCTATTTGACGCGAAAAGGCTGCTGAGCGCCGGGCCGTCAATGCTGGTTTCAGGCAGTGTGACCTTGTTGATGTTGAGAACGGCAGGCGTCGCGCGCGCCGTAGCGCCTGTAGGATGCTGGGAGGCGGCCCACGCCGGGGCGACGCCACTGATTGTCAGAACGACCGCGGTGAGCAGCGCGACAACAGACGCGGTCAGGTGATGTGGACGCATGAAGCTCCTCCTTAGGTTATCCGCCTGGAAGGCGGCGCGCTGTTTCGGGCGCGCGCCTGGCGAGCCACCATACGCCGCGACATATCCGCCGCCCCTGCCCACAAACCTCCTCTTGCCTGCCAGCGCGCGCTATCTACCCGGACAAACATACACCCCGCGCTGTCCCCCCGGCCTTCCTTGAAGCTGAGAGGGCAATGCGCGTCGCGTCGCCGGAGCTGTGTCCATCTCATTGGCGACAACCGCCAAGCATACGCGGCGCATGGCACAGAGCGCGCACAGCCACAGGACAAGGCGTCAACGTCGCGTCACGGCTATGCGCTACCTGGCGAAGCGCCGCCTCAAGCGGTGGACGGCGAAGCGGCGCCAGACTCCACCATCTGGCGCCGCTTCGCTGCCCACGCATGCCGCGCTGGCTGGAACACCGAAGAGGATGGGCTAATAGCCGCGCGTCCCGGAATCGGTGTTCGAGTCACTGCCGCTTCGCTTCCGCCGGTCCAGCATCCGCGCCCGCGAATCTGCCTCATGGGTCATATAGTTGGTTGTATTGGGCTCCCAGTAGGCGTGCGCGTTCTGCGCCTGGCGCGCGGTATCCTTATGCTCAGCGGCCTGCTTGGCGTAGCGCTTCTGCTTTTTGAGCGGACCCGTCGTGATAGGCGTGCTCTTGGTCGGATTGGTCCGCCCCGCCTTGGGCATGAGCCGGTGGTCATGCTTGTCGTGTTTGTGCTGCCCCTGCTTGGCCATGGCGTTCCTCTCTTTCCCCGTCGCTGGGCGCGCTGGAGAGGCGCTTGTGTCCTCCACGGCGCGAATAGCCCTTCCCACACTCCTCACCCTACGCCAGGGGCGTCACGAAGACATCGCCCTCCCGGCGGCCACCCACACAGCGCGGTCACAGCGCGGGCGGGTCAGGCTGGCTCTTCCACGCCTGCGGCCCGCTGCGCGATATGAGCGAGCGCCTCGATCAGGAGCGGGTCAGCGTTGGGCATGGCGATGCGCTCCAGATGAAGACCATCCCGTGTCGCCAGGTCGCGAAGCTCGATATCAATGTCGTAGAGGATCTCCAGGTTGTCCGCGACGAACCCGACCGGACAGACAAGCGCCGCGCGCACGCCACGCGCCGCCAGCTGTGGGATGACTTCCTGAACGGATGGCCCCAGCCACGGCTCGGATGTGCGGCCCGCGCTCTGATAGGCGAAGGTCCACCGCGCCTCGCCCAGCCCCAGCCGCTGGGTCACGCTCGCCACCGTCGCGCGCAGCTCGGTGGGATAGGGGTCATCCCAGGTCTTGATGCGCTCGGGCAGGCTGTGGGCGGAGAAGATCACGTAGACCGCGTCGCGCTCCTCCGGTGTGAACGCGCGCTCAAGCGCCTCGCTCACCCGCTCCGCGAGCAGCTGGATGAAGTGCGGCTCATTATGCCAGGAGCGCACGAACGAGAAGTGGACCGGCGGCGTCCCGCCGGCCTCCTGCGCCAGCGCGTCAAGCGCCTTTTCGACGCTGGCGATGTAGCCGCCGACGCTGATGCGGGAATCGTGCGGGGCCAGAGCGATCGCCACCGCCTCGCGCACGCCATCGGCGGCCATCTGGCGGACGGCGCCGGCGATATACGGGCGCCAGTGGCGCATGCCAAGATAGACGCGATAGGCGCCGGGCGCGGTGGCGTCCAGGCGGGCCTGGAGCGCGGCCACCTGCGCCTCGGAGATCGCCAGCAGCCCGGTGGGGCCACCGATTCGGGCATAGTGGTCGTAGACGACCGCGAGCTGCTCAGCCGACGGGGCATGACCGCCGCGCACGTCCGTATAGTAGGGCAGCACCTCATCGAGGCTGTTCGGGGAACCATAGGCCATCAGCAGGACGCCAACCGGCCCCCGCGTTTCTGAAGACATCGCTACGCCAGCTTTCTACCATGTGATGAATCACGCATGCGCGCGGCGCGGGCGTGATCGCCTGGCGCTGTCGCGCGCCAAAGTATACTATACACAGCCGCCCGCGCCCCAGCCGCGCGCCCTTTTTTTCCGCGCGAAGCGGCGGCCTGACATGGGCCAGCTTCCAGCGCCCCCAGCGTCCCACGCCTGCCTGCGCCCGCCCGCGAATACCATGCTCGCGCGCCCTCGGTGGCGACGGCGCTCCCGGCGCTGGCTCCGCGCCGCGCGTCTTCAGGATATTGAGACAAATCTGTGATTGCCAGCGAATGGCCTGAGCGGGTGGGGACGCCGCGGCGGCTCGCTGGCCGCCGGTTCCAGCGCGCAGGGAGTGGGGCGCGCGTCTCACAGCCATCTCGCGGGCGCGGGCGCGCCACAAGCGGACTGTGAGCGGACTGTGAGCGTGGCGGGTGGGCGGGAAAGGTACACTCGCTTGGGGAGCTTTTGAGCAAGGAACGCGCTCCCGCGAGCGCCGCTCGCCTGATGGCGCGCGGCGCCTGGTTACGTAAGGCAGGGATCCGCCAGGGCGAGAAACGCCACGACAGACAGTAGAGGAGATACAGGTGACCGCGCATACAGGTAAACGATACGTCATCATCGGCAACGGCATCGCGGGCACGACCTGCGCGCAAGAGCTGCGGAAAAACGACCTCTCGTGCGAGATCTGGCTCATTACGAACGAGCCGTACCCGCTCTATAACCGCGTCTCACTGAAGCGGCTGCTCGACGGCGTTCTGCCAGAGCAAAAGGTCATGATGCGCGATCTCGCCTGGCACGAGAGCCAGCGCATCACGCTCCTGCGCGAGACCTATGTGACGCATGTGAACACCCACGAGAAGGTCGTGTATCTGGACCACGGCGGCCCGCTGGCGTATGACGCGCTGCTGGTGGCGAGCGGCGGCTGGCCAAACCGGCTGGACGCGCCGGGAATCGAGGGGACGCCGCACATCTACACGTTCATGACGCTGGATGACACGAAGCGGATCATCGGGCGCGCGCTGGAGAGCAAGGCGGCCATCACGACCGGCGGCAGCTACATGGCGTATGACCTGACCGAGGGGCTGAGCAAGCGCGGCGTCCATGTCACCTGGCTGATGCGCGGCCCCTTCTGGCTGCGGCGCACGCTGGACGCGGAGGGTGGCAGGCTGGTGGATGAGATTGTCGCGCGCCACGGCGTCAGCGTGGAGCATGGCGAGGAGATTCGCGAGGTCATCGTGCGCGACGGCGCGCCGCGCGGCGTGATCGGGACGAGCGGGCGCGAGTATGAGGGCGGCCTGATCGGGCTGGGCGTCGGGCTGACGCTGAATCACGCCTTCCTGCGGGAGACGCCGGTCGCGCGCGACAAGGGCGTCATCACCGACGAGTACCTGGAGACGAATGTTCCCGGTGTCTTCGCGGCGGGCGATGTGGCCGAGTTCTATGACCCGATCCTCGGCGCGCATCGCACGCTGGGGACCTGGGACAACGCGCTCTCGCATGGTCGGGTGGCCGCTATCAACATGGCGGGCGGGCGCGAGGCGTACCTGGACGTGCCGACCCGCAGCAGCCCAATCTTCGATACCAATATCGTCGCGATGGGCCTCTTCGAGGTGACCGACCCGGCGGTGGAGGCGATCCAGCGGGCGGCGCCTGGCGAGCGGAGCATGACCGACTACCGCCGCTTCTTCTTCCGCGAGAACAAACTCGTTGGCGCCGTGTTTCTGGGCAGCCCCAAGGGACGCAAGAAGGTGGTCGAGCTGATCCGGGCCGGGGCCGCGTATCGCACGGTGAGCGAGCGGGAGTCGCTGTTCGAGGTGCGCTGAGCGCGGCGCCCCGACAGACTGGCGTCAGGGCGACTCCGCGGGCGGATCGGCGCGCTGGCGAACCATGTCTCCGCCGCCCAGGCCACCTAATCCGGCTGAAGACGCCGGCTGGGCTTCTGGAGACGCCGGCTGGGCCTCTGGAATGACGGCGAGCGGGAGCGTGAACCAGAACGTGGAGCCTTGCCCCACTACGCTCTCCACGCCGACCTTGCCGCCATGCTGCTCGATGATGCTCTTGCAGATATACAGCCCCAGGCCGAAGCCCTCGCTTGAGCCAGTCCTGTGCATGATTCCCGGCGCGCGGTAGAACTGGTCCCAGATGTGGCCCACCTCCTCGGGTGAAATCCCCGGCCCCTCATCCCGCACGCGGACCATCGCCTCCCGCGCGTCCGCGCTCAGCCGGACCTTGACGGGACGCTTCTCGTCGGAGAACTTGATGGCGTTGGTCAGGTAATTGGTGACGACTTGCCGGATGCGGTCGTCATCAGCCAGGGCGATGATCGCTCTGTCTGGCGCGGAGAGGGTGATGACCCGTCCGGGATGATAGAGGCGCTGCTCCTCGACGCAGTCCGCGAGGAGCGGCTCAAGGTCGAGGGCTGTCTGACGCAGCCCCAGCGTCCCCGCCTCGATGCGCGCGGCGTCTACGAGGTCCGCCGCCAGCCGTTCCAGCTGGGCTGTCGCGGCGATCGCGCGATCCAGCGGCGCCCACGCGGCCTCCAGGCCGGCGTCCGTCCCACGCGCGCGCGCCTCCTCAGAGAGCCGCCGGATCTCCCGCTCGGTGAGTCGCAGGCCGATCTTGAGGGAGGTGAGCGGCGTCCGCAGCTCGTGGCTGGCGATGCCCAGAAAATCCTTCATCCGGCGGTTTGTCTCCTCCAGCGCCATGATGCGCGTCTGTTCCTCGGCGCGGGCGCGCTCCCCAGCGTACTGCTCGCGCAACAGTGATGTGCGCCTGAGCACGAACACGAGCGCGACGAGCGAGCCGATATCCAGGAGCGCGGAGATCACGGCGATGATCGTGACGAGGCGCTGCGCCTCCTCAGCGGAGGTGACCTGGCCGAGCAACAGGCTATTCTCGATAGCCTGGATCTGTGTGATGGCGCTGAGCAGCGAGCGCGCGTCCCGCTCCACGGGTCCAGCGCCTAGCTGCCGCGTCGCCTCCGCTGTTCGCCCGGCCCGCTCCAGAGCCATGACGCTTTGCAGATCAGCCAGGAACACGGGCGCAAGCCGCCTGACCTGCGCGACATCCGCGTTAACACGCGCCTCCACGCCCGGGGGCGCGGTGATTTGACTCGCGTCGTCGCTGACCTGCGTCCGCGCGGACTGGTACAGGGTCACGCCCGTTACGCCGCCTGAGAGGACGTAGTCATCCGCGCCAGCTTCCGCCTCCGCCACCGCGGCGCGGAGGCTCACGACGGCCGTGAGTGAGGCGCGGGTGGCGTCAACCTGGCTTCGCTGGCGCAGCGCGGCGGCGCCAGCGGCGTAGGTGGCGAGGGCGCTGACGAGCAGGACGAGCGCCAGAGCGCCCACCCCAATCGCGAAGCCTGATTTGCGCAGCCATGAGTCTCGCGCGGACATCGGTCGCCCCCCTCCCCCAGGCGCGCCTGCACTGCCGGAACACGGGGTGAGACGCTTCGCGTACAATGGAGCGCGCCAGTGTCAACTGTAGCGCTTCTGGCGCCGCTTCCTGGGCGTCCAGAGAAAAAGCGCGTGGCTGGTGGCGCTCAACGCCATTTCCTCACCTTTCTATAGCATATTTGTTCCATAGAAAACAGTAACGACACGGTGATCGGGTCGCCGCTGGCATCTAGTGTAAGGAGCGCGGCTCCCAGTCACAGATTCATGCGGGCGCGCCACGCATTCAAGTGAATCTGCTATAATTGCTGTATAGCTTGAATATTTCCGGTGGATTTTCCCATTCACGCGCCTGGCGCGCCCTGAACAGCCTTCCCCGTCACGATGGCCCGCTCAATTTGGGGGGATGACGCGCGCCGCACGCATCATTTATGTCGAATTCTCGTTAATCTCCGTTAACCGGGTGTTGTAGGCGCGCTTTCTTGAGCGAGAACACAGGGGTGGTGGCCACACATGGGCGAGACACCGGAAGACCAGCCAGCGGACACACGCTTTTCCTCAGAATGGCCCGCCTCACAGGATGAGCCGTCTCCAGAGGCGCCCACGCCCGGTTCCCCGACGCCAGCCGCCAGCGCGAGAGCGCCCGGCGGCGCGGATAGTGACACGCTTTCGCCCATCTTCCCGCCCCTCCCGCCGGTTCCCGCTTCGAAGCCGCCCGTCGCGGATGACAGGCCCGGCGGCGCGGACGCCCAGCCGGACGCGCCCGCCTCTTCCGCTCATGTGGAGCGTGGCGGGCTCAGCGCGATGCTGAACGCTGACACGGACCAGATGCCGGTGACGAGGGAGCGCCCGCATATTCAGCTTCCGGCGCTCCCAGACGCCGAAACGACGCTGCTTTCTCCCGCGCATCCCGTCTCGGAGGCCGAGACCACCCAGCTTCCTCCCACACATCACATGACGGAGGCGGAGACAACGCGGCTGGCTTCCGGGCTCTCGGCGCTGGAGACAGAGACGACGCGGCTGCGGCCCAGACCCCCGGCGCTGGAGGTGGAGACGACGCGGCTGCGGCCCAGGTCCCCGGCGCTGGATGATGAGACGACCACCCACCTGACTCCCAGGCCGCCGGGGCGGGAGACGGCGGCGCAACCGGAGTGGGGGACGGAGGCGCTGGACGCGGAGACGGCGCGGCTGGCGCACGGCCAGAATGCGCTGGACGCGGAGACGGCGCGGCTGGCGCGCAGGAACACTCCTGGAATGGGGCCTGACTATTCGCTCCTGCGGACGGGCGCGCCGTTCCTGTCCTCGCCATCAGTCGAGGACGAAGAGGCGCTGCAGGAGGAGGCCTTCGAGGCGCTGTCGCTGTTCAGATCGGCGCCATCTTCGCCCGGCATGGAACTGCCTGAGCCTATCACGCCTGACACGCCCAGCATGCCTGGCGAGCGCGCGCGTGAGAATGCGAGCGATGACACGCTGGGGATGGTGGAGGCGCTGCGGGTGGGGATGGGCCAGCCCACGCCGTTGCGCCACCGCGCGCTGGCGCTGGTTTCGCAGCCCATCGTCGCGATCATGGCGCTCTTCGCGCTCGCGCAGATAGCGCTGCTCACGTTCTTCTGGCAGGCGAGCCCCCTGCCGGATGAGACCGACGCCATCACGCAGGGCGCGCGGGTTCTGCGGGGAGGCGCCCTGTCGTCCACGTACAATGCGCTCAGCCATCTCACGGGCGTATCGCTCTGGCCCGCCATGACGAGCGCGAGCTATCTGATCGGCGGCCTGATCGGCGTCCGGGTGATCGCCATCATCTGCACGACGCTCGCGGGGCTGGCGAGCGCGGGCGCGGCGAAAAACCTCTTCGGCCCGGTGGCGGGCATCTTCACCGCGATCATCTTCGCGCTCAGCGGGCCAGTGATCTATTTCGCCCACCTCGCGGTCCCCGACCAGCTGGCGCTGGTGGGCGTGGCGGTGAGCTTCTGGGCGATCACCCAGGCGTCAGCTGCCCGCCAGCGTGAATGGCTGATCGTCGCGGCGTGCGCGGGCGCCGTGGCCGTGATCGCCCAGTTTTCCGCGGCTCTCTGTCTCATACCGCTGCTTGGGGTGGCGCTGGCGCTGCGCGGGCGCTCCACCGCTACGGGATTACTCATCACGGGCATGATCGTCGCGGCGATTGTCACGAGCCGCGTCTTCCCGGCGCCTGAGAGCGCGCTCGCGCTCCTTCCGGGCCGGTCACGCGCGGGCCTGTCGCTGAGCGTTTCCGTGAGCGCCGCCGGCATGCGGATTCTGGCGATTGGCGCCCTGGCGTGGGTGATGGTCATCGCCGGGTGGATCGCGGCGCGCGAGCGGGGGCGGCTGGCGGTGACACTGGTCGCCGGGATGCTGGTGTGGCCGGTGGCGCTCGCGCTGGCGAACAGCACGGTGGACGCGGAGCGGCATATCGTGTTTGGCTTGCTGTTCGGTCTGCCGCTGGTGGGCGCCGCGTTCGCGACCCTCTGGGACTCTGAGGAGAGATTGGGCGCGCTGCGGCGTGGCGTCGCGGTGGCGCTCCTGCTGGCGGTTGGGGCGGTGGGCCTGATCCAGGCGCGGGCGTTTGATACGGGGAGCGCGCTGGGCGCGTCGCATGGCGTCCACGTCGTCTGGGGCAAGGCGGACGAGGGACATTCCAGGCTCGCGCTTATGGCTGTGGCAGCGGATTAATGAGATAGACGTTCCAGTCCGGTATCCCGCCGCTCGACACCTGATACCCGCCCCCGGCGCAGCCTGGCGCGGGTGAGACGACCTCGACCGGCGCTCCATGCCAGGTGAAGGTGTACATCGCGAAGGTGATGGTCCCATAGGAACACCCGACCCCCTGCCAGCGGGCGATATAGCTATCGGCAAGCGCTCCGTCCGGCTTCTCCGTCATCGCCGCGCGCCAGCGGGCGACGGGGCATGAGGAGTCGTCGCATCGCGTCTCACTTCCTTTCCTTGTTCTTCGACGGAGACGCGGGGCGCAAAGTTCCAGTTCGCTCGCCTGACTACTTCGCTTCAGATGGGCATGCCAGCATATTGTGGCGCCCGATGGCGCCACGCGCGCGACTTCTCAGAGACATGGACACCCTCGCGCGGAGCCTGTTTCATCAGCTTGCTTCATAGCGGCGACGTTGGCGCCACCCTGTCGGGGCGTCAACGCCTTCTATCAAGGCGGCCGCAGGGCCGCGCTTCTTGCAGGGAGGGGAGAGACGCTCATACAAAATGAGCCCACGCGGCAAGCTTCAACGTTCAGAGGCCTGCCGCGCGGGCTTGCTATTGGGCGCTATGAGCGCGCCGGACTGTTATGCGCTGAACGCTACCTGGTTGTTGATCGCGTCGAACGCATCCTTCGCCAGGCCCTGCGTCGCCTTGACCTGACCATACCAGAACGAGCCACCGACGTTTGACTGGCTTGCGGCGTACGCCAACATGTCCGACACGGTCATGCTGGACGCGCCGCCGAAGGCCGCGCTGACATTCTCGTAGCCGCCACACGTCACCGTGCCGCCCGAGCTCTGGATCGGCGCGCAGATCATCGTCAGATCTATCTTGACACCGCTGATTGGCGCGGGCGCATTGATCTGGTTCCCGCCGAGCGCAGGATCGCTGTAGTACACATCCAGCGCCGTCGCCAGCATCTGCGCCTTGAGCATCGCGTTCATCGTCGCGCCACCCGCATTGGCGGCCTTGATGACGTTATAGACATAGGTCGCCGCATCGGCGCAGGTCGTGCCGCTGAGATCCTGGTAGGGCGTGTACAGCCGTAGCCAGGTCGTCAGGTTGCAGACACCAGCAGTGCTCCCCGTCGCTTTGATGATCCCCTGGCCGTTCTTATTCTGCCAGAAGCCCATCGTCAGCGCGCCGGTGCGCGCTGGGCCACACACAGTGACCGACTGGCTCGCGGACCCTGTGGTCCCAGTGGTGTTGGTGGTGAAGGTCGCCGTGTTGTCGTAGGTTACACAGTCATACTGCGGGACCGGAACAGTGTGTGAATAGGTGTAGACTGTTGGATTCGCGTCACCCACACATGGCGCGCCGAGCGTTGTCATCGTTCCGTTGAAGGTGTCCGTCACCGTCACGCAGTTGTCCACCAGGGTCGGCGTGAAGACGATATTGGAGAACGTGAAATCCGCCGAGCCAGCGGCCAGCGAGGCGCCTCCGCTGAGGGTTTGCTGCGGCCAGGTCACTGTGGCAGTGTTGTCAAGCTGGCCTTGCGGCAGGGCCGAGAGGTCGCAGGTGTACGGGAAGTCTGTCGTGAACTGGGTGAGCGTCTGGCTCCCGCCATTCGTGACGGCGCAGACTACGCCATTGGACAGCGTATCCGTCACACCAGTTATCGCGACTCCGACCGTGTTGTTACTGCTGTCGGTGTTCGAGTTGTAAACCTGGATGGTCCCGCTGACCTTCACATCACTGATCGTCCCGCCATCGTGGGTCACTGTCACAGTGTAGTTGAACGTCGCGTTCCCGCCGACCTGCTTGACGAGCGTCTTGTCTACGTCCTTTTGAATGCTCCAGGTGTACGTGTTCGTGTAGGCCCCATTAGCGTCCTTGGTGATGTCCAGCGGCAAACCCTGCTGAACCTCACCTGTCTGGACCTTGAACGCGTCGTACTTACAGGCGCTGGGCGTGACAGGATAACCGTTCGCCAGCGAGCAGATCGCCAGAATATAGACGCCGCCGGGGTTTGACGTATCATCGTACGGCATGAGCCGGATCTTGTTGCTATTGAAGTCGTGCGAGCCTGAGTAGCTGATCGTCCCGCCCGAGATCGTGAACGTGCGGTTGGTGTAGAGGTCTCCTGAGCCCAGATCGGTGGAGCTCGTGGCGGTGGTGTCGCTCAGGTTGCCGGTCGCGCCGTCATTTGGGTTGGCCTGCGAACCCGGATCCAGCACAGCGAAGAAATATTTGCCATCCCCGAGGCTCGCCGCGACCGGCCCGCCATTCAGCCACACATAATCCTTGCCATCGTAGATGTTGCAGTTGACGGAGGGGTTTCCGTTCAGGCAGTGGCCACTTCCGTCAACGGTCTCGTTGACCGTGGTGAAGGCGGCGCCGGTCACTGGCGCCGCGTGCGCTTTGTTGATGGTGACCGCGAGCGCCGCTCCAGCTATGATGAGCGCGAACAAAGAGATGATGGCCAGCGCAGACCATCCGCGTCTGAATGCTCCGGATCTCACAGCGTGTCTCCTCCATTCCTAATGAGACCGTGCGACTCACATAATCCTGCTTGTGACGATGTCTGTCGCCTTGTCATCACTGGCGTGCGACCATGCCACGCGCATAGTCCGGCGCGAGCGCCAAGGCGGCGCGACACGCCTAGCTGACTGCTTTGCGACGAGGGCAATCACTCACCCTCTGACTCAATCCATTGCCTTGGCGGATATACCCGCCACTCACCGCGCCACGCACTTCCCAGAAGACACATCAGGCTAACCGCCCAGATGCGGCCGTCTTCCCTCATCGTCCTTGCCCCATTGTCACGTGCTGCCAGGCATGCTGAGCCGCAAACAGCGTGATCCGCACAGCGCCTCGTGTCACGGCCTCTGTATCGGGTCCAGTCATCAGACGGAGAGTTTCCAGAGTTGTCCGTACAGTCAGTGGGTCGCGCGTGCGGCCCGCTTGCCTCGACCTCCAATGAAGCATGTCACATTGATAGCGTTGGCTCCGTTGCACACAGCGCGCTATGCGCATTTCCGCTAACGATGTAGCCATCATTGTGGCAGTGTCCTTGCCTCGCAAGAGTTGTACCAAATTCGGTGCGGGTAATTGTAGAATAGCGATTGTTAATAACTTGGCAATAAGTAGCGGTAAACTGCGGGGATGTCAAGCGCTCGCGAGCCTCAACAGGAGGCTTTCAATAGTCAGGTGAGGGAGAAGCCCAGAAGGTAGCGGACCTTGCCAGGAAACCAGGCGTCGCGCTGGCGCGCCGCGGCGATGTTGCGCAGCGCACGCCGGCCGTCACTTCGGGGGCCGAGCCGCCGCGAATGGCGCTGGCGTCCTCCCCGCTGGTGACATTACAGGCATCGCGCAAGCGGTTCTCCATCGCCCAGGGGCCGCGCGCCGCATCCGCTTCCAAGATCCGCTCGACGACCTGTTCACCCGCGTCGTCATCTGTCTCCGATTGCTCCGCTTCAAGCGCCGCCACGCTCCTGCCGCCCTGGCTGCCACTGGTCTCGCACGCGCACGCCCAGGCCGCCCAGCCCGGCTTCGTCGCGCACACTTCCCTCGGCAACACCTTCCTCCCCGCGCTCCCAACATGGCAGGCGAGGGGTTATCACAGTTTGCTCACGATAGAACGCTCAAATTCATCTCGCATTGCGCGCGTCACGGGTGATGGCGTTTCGACATCCAGCGCCCACAGCCGCGTACAATCGCGCTTCCTGTCCGCGCCTGTCCGCGCCTGCCCCAGCGCGTCCGTAGCGGCCCCGTTCCGCCGTGCGCTACACTCGCTGGCGTGCGGCGCGGGAGTCAGCGCCGCTGGAGGGTGAAAGGGGCGCGCGAGATGCGGCGGAAGCAGCGGACGGCGGAGACGGCCAGTGAAGCGCGGCGGGCGCGGCGTGAGGCGGCGCCTGTGGGGGAGTCAGCGGCGGACGCGCTGGGCGGCGGGATGTTCTCGCCTGGCCAGCCAGTTCGCCCGACGCCGGGACTGGGCGGGCCGGGTGGCTCGCCGCGCCAGTGGGCTTTCCCGCCGGGCTACAATATCGCCCAGCTTCCACGCGCGACCGAGCAGACCAGCTTCGCCCAGTTGCGCGGGCTGGCGGCGCTCTATGACGGCGTTCAGCTCTGCGAGCGGGTCTACTTTGATCTGCTGGGACGGCTGGAGCCGCGTGTGTTGCCGCGCGCTGAGCTGCTGGCGGCGGGTGAGGACGCCGCCGCGCCGCGCTGGCGCGAGCCCGCCCGCCGCGTCGAAGCTTTCCTCGAAGCGCCTGATCGCGCGCAGGACCTCCGCTCGTGGCTGGTCGCCCTTGTCCGCGACCTGCTGGAGATTGACGCCGTCGCCATCTACAATCGCCCGACCCGCAGCGGCGCGCTCTACGCGCTGGAGGTGGTCGCGGGCGATACGATCAAGCCGCTGCTGGATGGCGCGGGGCGTCCGCCGCTGCCGCCCGCGCCCGCCTACCAGCAGTTCCTGTATGGCGCGCCCGCTGGCTGGTACACGCGTGACGAGCTGGACTACCTCCGCGAGACAGCGCGCGCCGAAAGCCCCTACGGCCTCTCGCGGGTCGAGCGCATCATCCTGCGTGTCAACCAGGCCCTGCGCAAGCAGAGCTTCGACCTCGCCCGCTTCACCGATGGCGTCACGCCGCTCGGCGTCATCCAGCCGCCCGCCACGCTCACCTGGACCCCGGAGCAACTGGAGCTGTTCGAGCGCGCCTTCAACGGGCTGCTGGCCGGGAACGACCAGATGCGCGCCCGCGCCCGCGCGCTGCCGCCCGGCGCGACCTGGCAGGCGCTGGCTGGCGACGATCCGCTGATCGAGTTCGACCGCTTCCTGCTCAACATCACCGTCGCCGCCTTCGGCCTGACGATGGACGAGCTGGGCTTCACCAGTGACAGCAACCGCAGCGTGGGCCAGACGCAGGAGAACGTTGTCTACCGCCGCGCCGTCGCGCCCCTCGCCGGGCTGGTGGCGGGCTATCTCACGCGCAAGGTCCGCCAGTGGCTCGACGACCGCTTCACCGTCACCTTCGCTGGCTTCGAGGAGCCGGACGACTTCGCTATCCGCGCCGAGGCTTTCGCGAGGCTGATTCCGCTGGGAGTGGTGTCGCCAGCCGAGGCCGCGCGCATGCTCCACCTCGCGCCATCTGGCGGGCAAGGGCAAACCGCGCCGTGAAGGCGTCCGGCGCGCGATTCCCAGCGTCGCCCCGGCTACAGCAGGACCACCCTGCTCCAGCGCCCCTGGTGATAATGGAGCAACACGCCCTGCTGGATCAGGGTCGTAAGCATTGGCGGGCAGCCTCGCTGATGGCCGATGTCGCCTACGCCCCACAGATCGCCTGAGCTGTCCGGGATGAGACGCGAGGGAGCGCTGTCGGCATACGGCCAGGCGACTTGCCGCCACTGCCCGTTGGCGTATTGCGCGATCAGCGCCGCGCCGCCCCTGGAGATGACTGAAAACCAGGTCTTGCCGGGCGCCACCGGATAGACGTATGGCAGCAGGACGAGCCGCTGGCTCGCCCAGTCCGCCGGCGTGGCTACGGGCGCCCACGACGCGCCATCGAAATGCAGGGGCGCGCTTTCCCCGTTCGCGTCGCTGCCGAACGCCCAGCCGTCGGATGGCGAGATCATCGTGAGTCGCTCCGTCACGCCTGAAAATGTCGTGGGCCAGACGCTCCAGGCTCCATTGACGTAGTGCGCGAAGAGCGTTGTCAGGGTGGAAGGGCCATAGTCCGTGCCCACGATCCAGGCCTCGGAGCCTGATACCGCCGAGAGGGAAAACAGCTCAGTCGTAGGATCCACACTGGGCGCTGGAATCTGTGTCCAGGCGCCATGCTCGTAGCGCAGGACAACGACTTCCGCCCGGCTCGCGGGGTTGTGGAGATCGCGCGGGATGTTGGTCCAGGCGAACATCCAGCCGGCGTCTGGCCCGAACATCTGGATGGAAATCCACTGAATGGATCCGCCAAAGGTTCCTGGTGGGCCTTTGAGAACCTTGTCCAGCGCCGGGATGTCCACCTGCCGCCACTGGCCGCCCGTATAATGCAATACCAGCGCGTGGTCGCCCTGCCCGGTGATCGCGGAGGTGGACGCGGCCCAGCCGTCGTCGGGCGAGTCCATCGCGATGGTCGAGAGCCCGGCGCCAGGATAGGTCTGTGGCAGCCGGAGCCACTGGCCCTGCGTGAGATGGTAGATCACGCCGGTGGGCGCGGAGCCTCCGACCCCCAGTTGAGCGGTGAGCGCGCCAACCGCCCAGCCCTCACCCGGCGCGACCACCGCCAGGTCGTCGAGCGCCACATTTCCGGCGGGAACGTTCCACTGCGTCGCCATGTCGCATGTCGCGGCTGAGGGCGCGGTGGGAACCACAAACGTTGGGGGCGCCCCAGCGGCCGTAGACTGCCCCGGCTGGGCCTGCCCGCACGCCGCCAGCAGCGTCAGCGGAAGCGCCAGTGTGGCCGTAATCACCCACACGCGCGCTCCCATGAGCGATTCCATCGCAGCATGACGCGACATCCTGAGCCTCCTGACACTCACGGGAGCAGTCCGCGCTGCGCCCGTCGCTGAGGTCTACGCCATCGTTAACGCTATGACGTCGCATGGCCCGGAAATTCACGGCGCCTGCCTGGTCTGCCGCGACGCCCGCTTCACCCACCTCCCCCGCTTCGCGCCGCTAGGCATAAGCGCCTATTGCGTCGCGCTCCAGCTTGACCAATAGTCAATGTGTCACCGTGGGCGCATTCCCACGATTTGGAGTATCTGCCCAGCGCGCGCCGCTGGCGCCTGGCATTTCATTGAGAGGGAGACGCTTGTGAACGGCAATGGAGACTTCGCACGCCCGGACATGCCTGGAACCACCGCTTCCGCGGCGCCCAGCGCCACTCGCTTGAGTGGGCCGTGGCTCGTTGTGGCGCGTATGAGCTGGGGCATCCTCTTCGCTGGGATTCTCGTCATGTTCGTCACGTCGCTCCCCGGTTTCCGCGCTGGTATCCTGAGTCCAACTGACAACGCCGCGCTCACGCCGCAGGCGGTGGAGGCGCTTCTGCGTGTCGGAATCACGCTGGACGCCTACGCCTGGGTCTCACTCGGCGTCTTGTGTGTGACGGTGATCGGTTCGGTGGTCTTTGCGCTGATGCTGTTCGCGCGGCGAAGTGACGACTGGATGGTGTTGCTCATCTCGCTCTTCGTTGTCCTCTACCCCGTCGCCAACTTTGCGCCCACGTCCGCTACCGCCTCTACGAACAGCACACTGGTCGAGCAGGCGGTGGGTATCGCGATATTTGTACCGTACAACGCCATCTTCTACAGCCCATTTCTGCTGTTTCCAACCGGGCGCTTTGTACCACGGTGGTCCTGGGCGCTGCTGATCGGCTGGCTCGTGTGGATCCCCACGTTTGGCCTTATTCCGCCTCCGCTGGGCATCCTGCTGGCCTTTGGTTACCCGCTCTTCTTCGGGGTAGCCATCGCCTGCCAGACCTACCGCTACCGTCGCGCCTCCACACCCGCGCAACGCCAGCAGACCAAGTGGGTCATATTTGGCATGATCCTCACCCTGCTCGTCAATCAAGCCTTCTGGCTGATCACCTGGCTCACGCCGCTAGGCCAGACGCTCTACGCCCCACTGTTCTTTCTGGTCTACCAACTTGTGCTCCTCTTGCTGCCAGTGACCTTTTTCATCGCCATCCAGCGCTATCGCCTCTTCGACATTGACGTCATCATCCGGCGGACGTTAGTCTACGGCGTGTTCAGCGCCTTGCTGGCCGGGATGTATTTCGGCAGCGTGGCGCTGCTGCAGCAGGTTGCGCGCTCAATCAACGGGCAGAGGCAGGACTCGACGCTCGCGATTATCATCTCAACCCTGCTGATCGCGGCGCTCTTCCAGCCATTGCGCCGGCGCGTCCAGCAAGCGATTGACCGGCGGTTCTATCGCACCAAATACGACGCCACCAGGACGATGGATCGCTTCGCCACGACGCTACGCCAGCAAGTCGAGCTCGACCAGCTCAGGGCCCATCTGGTTGAGGTGGTGCAGGAAACAATGCAGCCGGCTTCGATCTCGATCTGGCTCGCGCCTCCCCGCGAACATGGCGCAGGCGCTCCCACGATGGCGCCGGACCACCTCGCCACGATCCCCACACACCAGCAAGCGGCAGGCGAACACATCAGTGACGCCCATAGAGCGCCGGCTGACCGCCATGAGGATAACGGGTAGGCGCGCCGGGGCCATCTGGTGGAGGAGACGCCAGCGACACACTACACACCCGGTAGCGCGCCGCGCGATCCGTTATGCGTAACGCGCCCCTCACATCCAGTTCGGTGACCAGATGTACGCTCTTGCCGGGATGCCCAGTTTTGCCTGCCCGCGCGCTTCCCGCTCGCGCGTCGTCGCGCACCTGCGCTAGCCTCCCTGCGCAAGCCTGTCCGCGCTGCCGCCACCCACGGGAGCAATCCGCGCGGCGCCTGCCTGCTCTGCCGCGACACACGCCTCGCCCGCCTCGCCCGCCTCGCGCCGCTAGGCATAAGCCCCTATTGCGTCGCGCTCCAGCCTGACCAATAGTCAATGTGTCACCGTGGGCGCGCATGCCCACGGTGGCGCGGGAGGAGCGACATGCGAGAGGTAATGGTTGGCGATCTGCGGATCGCCTACGAGCAGGCGGGCAGTGGCCCTCCGCTCGTTCTGCTGCATGGGATTCTTGAAGATAGCCGCGTCTGGCGGCGCCAGCTTGACGCGCTTTCGGATGAGTTTACCGCGCTGGCCTGGGACGCGCCGGGCTGTGGCGCATCCTCAGACCCACCGGAAGGGTTCACCCTTCACGACTACGCCGTTTGCCTCGCCGCATGGCTGGCGGCTATTGACGTCGGGCGTCCGCATATCCTCGGCCTGTCATGGGGTGGGACGCTCGCCCTGCAGGTGTACCGCGACTACCCAGACCTGCCGGCGTCGCTCTCCCTGGTAGCGACCTACCCAGGGCTGATCGGCGCGCTGCCACCCGACGAGTACGCGGCGCGCGTCGAGTCTCTCCTGCGCGACGCCGACCTGCCGCCAGAACAGTGGGCGCCGGGATGGATTCCCGGACTGCTGACCGCGTCCGCGCCCCCTGACGCCGCCGGGGAGCTCATCGCGATGATGCTGGACTTCCACCCGGTTGGATATCGCAGGATGGTTCTCGGAAGCGTGGAGGTGGACTTGCGCGATACGCTCCCGCTGATCCGTGTCCCGACCCTGCTGCTCTGGGGCGACGCGGACAAACGCTCGCCGGTCTCCGTGGCCGAGCGGTTCCACGCGGCGATCCCTTCGGCGCGGTATGTCCTGCTGCCCGGCGTGGGCCATCAGGTGAATATGGACGCGCCAGACAGGTTCAACGCCGCGGTCGGGGATTTTCTCCGCTCGCTGCGCCAGTAGCCAGCGCCCGGCGGAATGCGGCGCCGCGCGCCTCAGAGCCTGCGCCGGCGCGAGGCGATGAGCAGGAACATGATATATGCGCCGAAGATGATGGTCAGCAGCAGCGCGAAGAAGAACAGGATCTCCGCGAGGAAGCTGAGGCCGACGGGACGGTAGGCGGCGACGATGTAGGCTGTGGCGATGGTCGTGGAGACGGCCAGCAACGCGATCAGGACGTGATTGACCAGCCGCTCCAGGCGCAG
>JAKAIY010000150.1 GCA_021814145.1 Chloroflexota bacterium | reverse complement strand
GCATGGCCGCCGCCCGCGCGTCTGCCGCCCGGCGTCCCATCGCCCCGCATGGCCGCCGTCCGCGCGTCTGCCGCCCGCCGTTCTCCGCCCGCATTCACGCTGCGATGCGCTCGCCGTCATTCACCCGCGTCATGGCCGCACGACGCCGACGTAGTTAGGGACGCCATCGGCGGTGAACCAGAGCGCGCCGTCAGGGGCGAGCGCCAGGCCGAAGGGAACGCTCTGCGGCTGCTTCAGGGTGAGGAAGCTGAACTGTCCGGTTGAGGGAACGTAGCGTACAAGCGCGTTGGCGCCCGTGCTGGTAAGCCAGAGCGCGTTGTCGCGGGTGATGAGGCTGTAAAGCGTGGCGGGAGCGCCAGCGGCTGAAGGGACGGTGACCGTGGTGATCTTGCCCGTGGCGGGGTCAATGCGCCCAATGGCGCTAGCGAGCAGCTGGGTATACCAGACGGCGCCGTCGGGGCCAACCGCCATGGCGTAGACCTCGGCCTTTGGGTCGGGCGTAGAGTACTGGGTCACTTTGCCCGTTGCGGGATCGAGCCAGCCAACAGCGCCACCCGTCAGGTTCCCGTACCAGACGTGGCCATCAGGCGTGATGGTCAGCGCGTAGGGGTACGCCTGGCCGCCAGGCGGAGTGGCTGGCAGAGGGAAAATGGTGAGTTTGCCCGTGGCGG
This sequence comes from Chloroflexota bacterium, assembly GCA_021814145.1. Classification (GTDB taxonomy): domain Bacteria; phylum Chloroflexota; class Ktedonobacteria; order Ktedonobacterales; family JADMIN01; genus JAKAIY01. Next base: position 9,112 of record JAKAIY010000150.1, on the reverse strand, counting down.
GATCGAGCCGCCCCAGCGCGCCAGCGGTGACCTCGGTGAACCAGAGGTTCCCCTGCCCGTCTATCGCCAGCGCCTCGGGGCCAGCGCTCTTGCCATTCACGGTGTTGAGCGGGTAGGTCTGGAACGTCTGGGCGCCAGGATCGAAGCGGCCAATATAGTTGGCCGCCTCTTCTGTGAACCAGACAATTCCCCGCTGGTCTACCACTTCGGACATGATGTTGTACTGGCCATTGGGCGGCGTCCACTCGCTGACCTTGCCGGTCTGGGGATCGAGCATGGCGAGCTTGTTGGCTCCCATCTCGCCGAACCAGACGCGCCCCCGCTGGTCTACCGCCGGGTTCATCAGCCCGGGATTGGAATTGGGCAAGGTGTAGACACGCTCGTTGGCGGGCGCCACGCCGCGCCCAGACGCCTGCCCGCTGTTTGGGCTGGATGTGGCGGATGCCGCGGGATGGGTGGCGGCGGGCGCGTTCAGGGCGTTCGTGACGCCCGTGAACGCCACCACCGTGATGAGGCCAATCACCAGCATGCCCAGCATGACCCAGGCGTCTCCCTGGCGGCCGCGCAGGCGCCGGCGCCAGCCGGATTCGCGCGGTCCGTCAGATGGACTCCCGACCTGGTTTTCTGGCCTCATGAGCTTCATAGCTTGATCCCATACTCCACCCAGCGCCCCGTTACCAGCGCCTTGATTTCCGGCGTCATCTCGATATCGGGCGGCCAGGGGCGCGGGTGTCCTTCCTCTGGCAGCTTGGCGGTCGCGTCGAGGCCCATCTTCGACCCATACTTTTCGTACGGTGAGGAGTGGTCAAGGGCGTCCACCGGACCGTCCACGATCATCGTATCACGTCTGGGGTCCACGTTATTGCCAACACGGAAGAGCACCTCATGGAGGTTCTGGACGTTGACATCCTCGTCCACAACGATAATGAACTTGGAAAGCATCATCAGCATCATGCCCCAGATGCCAGCCATCACCTTCCTGGCCTGGCCAGGGTAGCGCTTGCGGATGGAGACGATAACGACATTGTGGAAGCCGCCCTCGATGGGCATGTTGATGTCCACGACCTCGGGCAGGATGACCTTCAGCAGATGCAGGAAGAAGCGCTCGGTGGCCTTGCCGAGCCAGGCGTCCTCCATCGGCGGCTTGCCAACGATGGTGGTGGCGTAGATCGGGTCGCGACGGTGGGTAATGGCGGTGACGTGCATCACTGGATACGGCTCGACGGGCGTGTAGTGGCCGGTGTGATCGCCGAACGGGCCTTCAGGGCGCAGCTCGTCGGTATCCACATAGCCTTCGAGGACGATCTCCGCATGCGCGGGCACCTTGACATCCACCGTCTTGCACTGGACAACCTCAACGCCCTTATGACGCAGGAAGCCGGAGAAGAGCAGCTCGTCCACGCCGGGCGGCAGCGGCGCGCTGGCGGCGTAGACACTGGCGGGGTCAGCGCCGATAACGACGGCGACCTCCATGCGCTTCTTCTCGACCCGGCCCGCCTCACGGAAGTGGGCCGCGCCGCCCTTATGGATCTGCCAGTGCATGCCGACCGTGCGCTCGTCGTAGACCTGGACGCGGTACATGCCGATGTTGCGCTTCCCGGTCACAGGGTCCTTGGAGTGGCACATGGTCAGGGTGATATAGCGCCCGCCATCCAGCGGCCAGCACTTGAGGACCGGGAGCCGCGCCAGCGAGGGATTGTCGGTGATGACGACTTCCTGGCAGGGAGCGTGGGTGACGGTCTTTGGGCCGATGCGGGTAAGCTCCAGCAGTTCCGGGGCGAGCCTGGCCTTCTCGATCAGGCCCTCCGGCGGGCGGTTCTGGACGATATCGAGCCAGCGCTTGACGCGGTCGCCCAGCTCGTCAAGCGAGTTGACGCCCAGCGCCCATGACATGCGCTCCGGGCTGCCGAACATGTTGATGAGCACCGGCATGTCATAGCCTTCGACGTTCTCGAAGAGCAGCGCGGGGCCGCCCGCCTTGCTGACGCGGTCGGTGATTTCGGTGATCTCCAGCTCGGCGGAGACGGGCGCCTTGATGCGTTGCAGCTGCCCACGCTGCTCAAGGAAGGCGATGAACTCGCGAAGATCCTGAAAGGCCATAGGTTGTCATCCAGGCCAGGGGCGCGAGGCCCCGAATGGGCGCGGCGGACGCTGTGGGCTAACCACAGGGAGGGTCCCCGGCGCGTGGCCGCGCGGTCCGGCGCGGGGCAAGCCACGGAAATTATGGGACGCGGCCCGAAAAGGCGTCAAGGAGCGCGCGGAGTTCTCGTGGACGCGCCATACGCCAACCAGTGAGCGCGCGGTCAATTCAGGTCTGATTTCAGGCCAGTGGAAGAAGCCCGGCATTCCTGACGGTGACTATTATAGAACTATGGCGCGAAAGCCCGCGCGCATTCCGCGGTTAGCCAGGGGGGATGCTGTGAAACAAGCGAACGGCAGGAAACAGGGATGAGCCAGATTCATGACCCCACCACGCCACAGGAGATCAGCCAGGATGTGAGCGTGAAAGCCCGCGCGCCGTTTGGCCGGCTCGCGGACGCGCTGGTCGTCGCCGTCCTCGTCACCGTGGCGTATGGCATCGTGGTGGCGGCCTCACATTGGGTGGCTCCGCGCGCTCCAGAGACAGCCATAGATCTCTCGCCCACCATGCTTCCGTACTATGCCGGCCTTTCCACACTGCGTATGGCGCTGGCGTACCTGCTCTCGCTCGTCTTCACCATCATCTTCGCGCGCATCGCGGCGCGGAGCCGGCCAGCGGAGCGGGTGATGATCCCCGCGCTCGACATCCTGCAGAGCATCCCGATCCTGTCCTTTCTGCCTGGCGTCGTTCTGGCGCTGTCCGCGCTGTTCCCTCATAGCAACGTGGGGCTGGAACTGGCGGCAGTGCTCCTGATCTTCACGAGCCAGGCGTGGAACATGACATTCAGCTTCTACCACTCGCTGCTGGTGATCCCCAAAGATATGCGAGAGGCGGCGACGGTCTATCAGCTCAACTCCTGGCGGCGCTTCACGCGCATGGAACTGCCGTTTGGGATGATTCCGCTTGTCTGGAACTCGATGATGAGCTGGGCGGGTGGCTGGTTCTTCCTGATGGCCGCGGAGCAATTCTCGCTCAACGGCGTCAGCTTCGCGCTGCCAGGACTGGGGTCATACCTGCAGGAGGCCGCCAATGAGGGCGACATTGGCGCGCTGGCGCTGGGGCTTCTCACGCTCGTCATCGTCATTATCCTGCTCGACCAGTTTCTGTGGCGCCCCCTGATCGCCTGGTCCGACCGGTTCAAGATCGAGCAGACAACCAGTGGTACCGCGCCTGACTCCTGGGTATTGCGCTGGCTGCGACGATCGGATCTCATCGCCTGGATGTTTGAGCGCCTGATTCACCCGGGTGAAGAGTGGCTGGATCGAACTCTTGCCCGCATGCTGCCCACGTCCGCGCCGGTTCGTATGGCGCTCGGTTCGACACGCGCGGAACTGGATGGAGGGATGAGCGCCAGCGCGCGCGGCGCCAGCGCATTCAATTGGGGCCGGCTATTTCGGCGGATCGCGCTCCTGGCGTTTCTGGCGGTGGTAGCGGGTGTCAGCCTTTGGGGCGCTGTCTCAGCGGCGCTGCTCCTCACCCAGGTCACACCCAATGAGTGGGGTGATATCGGCGTCAGCGCGCTCGCCACACTGGCGCGCACCACGCTGGCGCTGGCGCTTGGTGTGGCCTGGACTGTGCCAGTCGGTGTGGCGATTGGCCTGAATCCCCGGCTCGCCCAACGCGCGCAGCCTATCATACAGGTGGTCGCCTCCATACCGGCCACGGCGCTCTTCCCCGCGCTGTTGCTCTTGCTCTTGGGCCTGCCAGGTGGCCTCAATATCGCGGCGGTGGCGCTGATGCTGCTTGGCACGCAGTGGTATGTGCTGTTCAACGTGATCGCGGGGGCGATGGCGATTCCCGATGATCTGCGCCAGGCGGCCGTGATTTACAAACTGCGCGGCTGGCGGCTCTGGCGCTCGCTCATTCTGCCCGCGATCTTTCCCTATCTGGTGACAGGCATGATCACCGCGACTGGCGGCGCGTGGAATGCGAGCGTCGTCTCGGAATATGTGAGCTTCAACGGCCAGACGTATACGGCCGTTGGGCTGGGCGCGCTGATCGCTGGCAGCGCCAGTGAAAGCAACTTCGCGCTCTTGCTGGCCGCGACGCTGGCGATGGCGCTGGTGGTGGTGATGCTCAACCGGCTTGTCTGGCGGCGCATGCTCGGCCTGGCGGAGCGGCGCTACCATCTCGACTGAGTTCAGATACCATGAGCGAGTATGCGCGGTGACGATGGAGACAGGACATGACGCCAGATCAGACGGCTCTGCGGCAGGCTACGGAGCGGGAAGTTATCATAGCCGCCCGGGGCGTAAGCAAGTATTACGGCGAGGCGCCACAGCGTGTGCTCGTGCTCGATGACATTACCCTTGACCTGCGCGCGGATGAATTCGTCGCGCTGCTTGGCCCTTCTGGCTCCGGCAAATCAACCCTGCTGCGCATCCTGGCGGGACTGTCCTCGCCATCCTCGGGTGAGGTGCTCGTCCACGGCGCGCCGCTGGTGGGCGTCAATCCCCATGTGGCGATTGTCTTCCAGAGTTTCGCGCTCTATCCCTGGCTCACCGTGCAGGATAATGTCGAGCTGGGGCTGCTGGCGTGGGACCTGCCAGCGGCGGAACGGCGCGAGCGGGCGCTGCGGGCGATTGATCTCATCGGGCTGGATGGCTTCGAGACGGCGTACCCGCGCGAGCTTTCCGGGGGGATGAAGCAGCGGGTAGGGCTAGCGCGGGCGCTGGTGGTTGAGCCGGAGGTGTTGTTCCTCGACGAGCCATTCTCCGCGCTCGATGTGCTGGTCGCGGAGAATCTGCGCCATGAGCTGCTCGACCTGTGGCGTGCGCGCAAGATCTTCACGCGCTCGATTCTGATGGTGACCCACAACATTGATGAGGCGGTTCAGATGGCGGACCGGCTGGTCATCCTTGGCGCGAATCCTGGCCGCGTTAGAGGCGAGTTACCAGGGCTACCGCGAGAGGAGCCGCGACCAAAAGCCGAGGCGCATGCCAGGCTGGTAGACATGGTATACCGGATCATGACGAACCCGCATGAGGAGATAAGCGTGCTGTTGCGGGGCGCGCCATCAGCGCCGCCTCCCCTGGCGCCGTCAGCGCAGCTCTACCAGGCGTTGCCGCAGGTGAGCGTTGGCGAGCTCACGGGCTTCATCGAGCGGCTGTACGGGCTCGGCGGGCGTGAGGACCTTTACGCGTTCGCGCGCGACCTCCAGATGGAGGCCGATGACCTGCTGGCGCTTGCCCAGGCGGCTAACCTGCTCGGATTCGCTGATCTTGAGGCGGGCGATGTTCTGCTGACGGCGGCGGGGCGCCGCCTGGCCGAGGCGGACATCCTGGAAGAGAAGGTGATCTTCCGCGAGCAGGCCACGATCGGCATCGCGCTCATCCGGCAGATCATGCGCGAGCTGGAGGCGGCTCCAGAGCATCGCATACAGGAGGATGGGCTGCTGAAGGATCTCCAGCGATCGTTCAGTGTTCCGGAAGCGCGACGGCAGCTCGATACGGCGATTGACTGGGGGCGTTACGCCGAGGTGTTCGCCTATGATGATGAGGCCGGCGAGTTCTTCCTCGAAGAGGATGCGCCCGCGATAAAGGCGTAGCCCCTGTGTATACCGCACGTGGCTCGCGTCTTCAACGGAGGCTTTTGGGGCTGGTTCCTGCCGCTGCCTGGGGTCTTGTTCGTCCCCGTCACGGCGCTGACCTACGTTATTGTCAACGAGCTGGCGAATGGCGTGACGGGCTGGGCCTGGGCCTGGGTCGCCCTGGCGTTCCTGGTTGATCTGGCGGCGCATAGCCCCGCCGCTTTCCGGCGCCAGCGCCGCGCCGCGCGCTAGCGAACAACCTGGGCCCTAAGGATGGCTGCCCATCCCTGATGGGCCTTCTAGCGGCACGCCCGCGTGACACTGTTCCATCGCCTGCTTCATTGGCGTACTTCGCTCCTCAGGCTGTCTTGACATTGGGAAGCATTCTAGTATGATACAAAGCATTCTGGATGGTTCGTTCGAGAGAATCTGCCGCGAGACAATTGTGACCCGGATACATGGGCAGCTTCTCTTAAAAAGGAAGAAAGCGATTTGACCTGTGCTCAAAAGTGTATTAGTGGCGCACCGGACAGGAACGCCGCGCTATCACAAGGTCCGCATGCCGCTCTTTTGTGGCTAATCCACCGCGAACAGGCGCCTCTAAACGTGGTGGATGCGCCAGGTAGCCATCGCTAGCACGAGGGAAAACACCTCCAAAGGATCAATCCCCGAGCGGCGTTCGCGATAATAAAATCGTCCTCTGGTTGGAAACCTGATTCATCAGACACGCGCTTGCCGTTAGGTGTCTGAAATCGGACTCTAGAAACGTGATCAAGGCATCAACGTAAATGGGAGGTAGCGAGTGCTAGACGAATCGAATCCTGATTATTCCAATTCGCCAGATAGCGTTCTTCGTCCAGAGCGTATCTATGCGCCTATAGATGATCGCCCTCCTTTGGTCAGCGTGATCACGGCCTGCCACAATACAGGCGCCCACATTCAGGAAACCCTCCTTTCGCTCCAGCGCATGTCGTTCTGTTACTGGGAATGGCTCATCGTAGACGATGGTTCGAGTGATATCACAAATATCTTCTCAGTGACGGCGCTTGAAGAATCGGAGCCGCGCATTCGCGTGTTACGTCAGGAAAACGCCGGACTTGCCGCCGCGCGTAATCAGGCTGTGGCTATCGCGCAAGGAAAGTACCTGCTGATTTTGGACCCAGGTGACATGGTTGAGCCCACTTTCGTTGAAAAAGCGCTGTGGGTGCTTGAGACCCAGCCTCAGTATGTCGCCTGTAACAGTTATGCTGTCGAACTAGGAATGAAGAATCAACTCCGACCGGCGGGTTTCTACAACTATGAGGATGGCATTCGTGAGGGTTGGGTAACGCGCCGGGTCATGATCCGCAGGGATGTTTTCTTGGAGATTGGTGGCTACGATGAAGAAAGCTCCAACGGTCAGGAAGACTGGGATCTCTGGCTGAGGCTAGCCAATGCTGGACTTTGGGGTTATACCATTGCCGAACACCTGACCTGGGATTGCGCAAGCCTGCGCTCTAGCAAGCAGGATGGAGCGAGCAAAGCGGCGCGCGCTAGGGCATTTCGCAAGATGGCGTATGAGCGTTATCCCGCTCTACGGACGAAGTTTCCCCGCCCCGCGTGGGTCCCGGATTGGGAAATCTCGCTACCACCCATTATTTCTGACGCCCCTTTTGAGAATCCGCTGCGAAAACCAGACGGCGTTTGTCGTGTTCTCCTCATCATTCCGTGGATGAACGTTGGTGGCACGGATAAGGTAAATCTTGACTTCATCCGCATGCTCAGCAAGCGTGGCTATGAATTTACGGTTGTGACGACGCTGAACTCTGAGGACAAGTGGCTAAGTGAGTACACCGCGCTCACGCCTGACGTCTTTCGTCCCACTAAATTCATTCATCGCTCAGACCTGCCACGTTTTCTTAACTATCTCATCCGGTCGCGTCAGATAAACGTAGCGCTGATGTCCAACTCCGAGCTGGCATTTTCTCTCACTCCATATCTGCGCGCGCACAACCCACAACTGGCCATCGTGAATTTCGCCCACTCTGAGGTAGAGGAATGGAAGAGTGGGGGATACCCACATATGGCAACCATGCTTGGCCACCAGATTGACCTTAACCTCACCGCCACGCGTTACCTGAAGGACTGGATGATTCGACGAGGAGCTGACCCTGAACACATCGAAGTGTGTCATTGCGGCATTGAAACAGCGGAGTGGAGAAGGGATCTTTTCAATGCCACTCGTGCTCGTGAAAAGGCTGGCGTGACGTCAAACACCCCAATAGTTTTGTATGTGGCGCGCTTTTCCGAGGAGAAGCGCCCGCTAGCCTTTGTTCAGATTGTCGAGCGGGCAATCTCCGCGAATCCGAATTTTGTGGCCGTAATGATTGGTGACGGTCCTGAGCGACATCATGTCGAATCATATATCAAGAAGAAGCGCTTGGGACGGCATATACGGCTGCTAGGCGCTCTACCCCAGGCAAGTGTGCGAGAGATCATGGCGGCCGCGGATATCATTATAGCGCCCAGTTCAGTGGAAGGTCTTGCCATAGTGCTCATGGAGGCGATGGCAATGGAGATGGTCCCCATCGCCGTCGACATCGCTGGACACCCAGAGCTGGTGACGCCGGAGTGCGGGTATCTGGTAGCGCGTTCCGACCATGAGATCGAGGAGTATGCGCGCCGCCTGGTGGATCTGCTTTCTAATCCGGCCAAGCGCGGGGATATGACGCAGGCGGGGAGATCGCGTGTTGTTGAATTCTTCGATCTTGAGCGGTTTGGAGATCGCATGGATGCAGCGATTCAGCGCGCGTGTACGATAGCCGCTGAGCATCCGCCTGTTGAGATGGATCTGGACGCGGCCTCATACATGGCGACGCTCGCGATTGATCATCAGCGACTTGGTGACCTGACGGACTATCTCTGGCTGCGCAACTCAAAATCCAAGAAAAGCGCAGAAAGAGTCCCATTCAGGCGGCGAATACTTCCTTATGGCACACGCCGCTATGAGCTGTGGAAGCGTATTCGCGCAACGCTCTTGCTGCCGGTTACTCTTTCACGACAGATGGCGCATGGCCATGTACCAGGCAGCCCCATATCAGGGGAGGCCGCTGTGAATTTCGATGAACCGAGCGGGTATGTGGCATTGCCGTCTGAAGAGACTGCCCTCACGGATGATGCCAACGCCCATAACGTTATGAATGAGGAGACTGAAGAGACTGCCCCGCGCGGCTCCAATATTTAGACGAAGGCTAAAGCGCGCCTGAGGATCGCCTGGTAACTTGAAGTCCCGGGAGCAATCCGCGGGAACCTGCGGTAAGACGCAGGCGCGTGGGGTCTAGAGACTGTTATGAACTCGACATCGGGGTGGGTATAGAATGGAGCATGACTACATCACGCCACCCTTACCCCTCCGATGTCAGTGACGATGAATGGGCGCTGGTTGCGCCGTATCTGGCCCTGGT
>JAKAIY010000013.1 GCA_021814145.1 Chloroflexota bacterium | reverse complement strand
CTGCTCACAGGGCTCGCGGGAATCGCTGGCGCGCTCGTCTGGTGGCAGTCAGCCGACCAGTCCTAGCGCCACCCTTGCGCGCCCATCCTCGCCCGGCGATTGCGCCCGTCATATCAGTTGTTGGTGGGCGAGGGCCGGGGAACCGCATGCTCGCGGCTGAACCAGCCGAGAGCGGCCTGCGTGACGATGGCGGCGACCGTCGCGGCGGCGAATGTGACCGCCAGGGGCGTGATGGTCAGCAGCGCCTCGAGGACGGCGAAGAAAGCGATAAAACCGAAGAGGCCCAGCGCCAGCCCGCGCGTGAAGCGTACCGCCTGGGCAGGGCCGAGCAAGTGATGGTTAAAGCTGGAGAGAATCGAGGCGTAGATCGGCAGGGTGGCCAGCAGTCCGCTGAGATGCGGGCCAAGCGAGGCGGCGGCGGCGGTCAGCGCGAGCAGGAAAGCCGTCGCGACGACCATCCGCGCGGGGATGTCCCACCAGGGCGAGTGTCCGCCGATCATGCGCTCCGGCGCGCGAGGCATGAGCCGGTTCAGCGCCAGCAATGAGACGGCAGCTACACCCAGCGCGAGCAGTCCGGATACGTGGACCTGATCGAGCGTCACGGTGGCGAACAGCGTCGCGAGCCAGCCGCCCAGCAGCGCCACCGGCCACGGCTGGCGTAGCGCGGCGAGCCACCCATACGCCAGGCAGAAGAGCGCGACGCCGATCGCGCCAAGCAGGATGCCCGCCGCGGTCTGACGCGCGAAGGCTGGCCCATGCTCCAGGGCGATGAAGAGCGCGACCGGCCCTGAGTTGAGCGGCAGCCCGATGAGCAGTCCGCTAACCGCCGCGCCCCAGCGGCGTCCCGCCATACTGACCGCCCAGATGAGCGCAGGCGTCAGCAGAATCTTGAAAATCGTGATTGTCATGCGCACTCACAGAAAAAAGCGGGCGTCACGCGCCCACGCCATGCTATCAAAGATTGTACCAGCGCCCCGCTGGCGGATTACGGCTCGTCATCTTCGCGCTGGTGGTCGCGGACATAGCCAGTGCGGGAGAGCACACGCAGCGCCTGCTCGGTCATCGCGCCATAGAACTCGGCCAGTGGGACAAGCGGGTCTTCATCGGGGCCAGCGAAAGGCGGCTTGCCAAGCTGGAGAAGCAGCGCGGCGTGGACTTGCGGCGGGTCAAGCGGGACCGTGAAATCGTCGAGCGCGCGGTCAGCCTCGTAGAAGCCTGTGGCGCGCAGCGGAGGGTTCAGCGCGGGGGCGCTGGCGCTTTGCGTGTCACCATCCCCGGCGCTCCAGCGCGCGCGAATGGTCGCCAGCAGCTCTTCTACCGTCCGTCCAGCGAGCGCCAGCAGCAGCGCGGGCTGGGCGTCGCAGTGGCTGGCGAAGTCATAGCAAAGGGCCAGCGCATGCTTGCAAGGCCGCTCCCAGTCAGGGCAGGAGCAGGAAAAAGCCAGGATATCGGGGTCATCACAGAAGAGTGAGCCGCCCGCCTCATTGAGAATGTCCTCGACTTCAGCAGGCAGGTCGTTCGCGAGCAGACTGGCCAGCAGCGCCGGCCGCTCCGCCAGTGGCTCCAGCGCGCGCTCCCAGACCGCGTCTGGGATGGCGGGAACGCGAACGCCAGTCGTGTAATAGCCATAGGAGCCGAGCACCTGCGCGGAGAGAATCCCAGGCCCCACGCTCAGCCGCCAGACATGCGCGTTGCGGGCGTAGCTGCGGGCGCGCTGGAGCCGCCCGGCGTAATCAGGCCCCAGGCTCTCCAGCATATCCACCCAGCGCTGGGCCCACCAGCGCAGGACAGGTTTTGGCGCTTTCGGCATATGCGTTTTCTCCCGCGACTCCCCGCTTAGTCCGCCACGGCCCCCGCGCGCAGGCGGAAGAGGTCGCGCAGCTCCTCGGTGGAAAGCTCCGTCAGCCAGCCCTCGCCGCTACCAAAGATGTTCTCGGCCAGCGCGCGCTTCTGCTCGATCATCTCGTCTATGCGCTCCTCCAGTGTGCCGGAGCAGACGAACTTGCGCACCTGCACGTTGCGCGTCTGACCGATGCGGAAGGCGCGATCAGTGGCCTGCGTCTCCACAGCGGGGTTCCACCAGCGGTCGAAGTGGACCACATGGTTGGCGTTCGTCAGGTTCAGGCCCGTGCCACCCGCCTTGAGTGAGAGCACGAACAGTGGCGGGCCGTCAGCGGACTGGAAGCGCTCGACCATCCGCTCGCGCTGCTTGCGCGGAACACCGCCATGCAGGAAAAGTGTCTCCAGCTTGAAGCGCTTCGCCAGGTAGTCGGTGAGGCGCTGGCCCATGACGGTGAACTGCGTGAAGATCAGCGCGCGGTCGCCGTCGTCCAGCAGCTCGGTGACGAGGTCTTCGAGGCGGGCGAGCTTGCCAGAACGCCCGGTCAGCGCGCTGCCATCATTCAGGAAGTGCGCCGGGTGATTGCAGACCTGCTTGAGCCGGGTCAGCATCGCCAGGATAACGCCGCGCCGCGCCATTGGGTCATCAGCCTGCTCGATCTGGCGCAGGCCGTCGCGCACCACCGCTTCGTAAAGCGTCGCCTGTTCGCGCGTCAGGGTACAGTATTCGCGCATCTCGACCTTCTCCGGCAGGTCGCTGATGATGGCGGGATCGGTCTTGAGCCGCCGCAGGATAAACGGGCGGGTAAGCGCGTGCAGCTGGGTGGTGGCGTTCGGGTCGTGGCGCTGCTCGATGGGCGCGGCGAAGCGCTCGTGAAAACGCTTCTGCGAGCCAAGGTAGCCGGGATTGAGGAACTGCATGATGCTCCACAGCTCCGCCAGGCGGTTCTCAACGGGCGTGCCGGTCAGCGCGACGCGGATGGGGGCGCTGAGCGCGCGGGCGGCGTGGCTCTGCTTGGTTTCGGCGTTCTTGATGTACTGGGCCTCGTCCAGCGCGATCAGGCTCCAGTTGATGGTATCGAGCATTTTGGCGTCGCGCGGAAGCAGCCCATAGGTCGTAATGACGAGATCATTGTTCGTCGCTTCCGCGCTGAAGCCAGCCTCGTCGGAGCGGCCTATCCGCCCGGCGCCGTGGTGGATGAGCACGCGCAGGCCGGGAGCGAAGCGGCGCGCCTCGTGCAGCCAGTTGCCCGCGACCGATGTAGGACAGACCAGCAGCGCGGGGCCGCTGATGGCGCCGGTCTCCTTGAGGTGGAGCAGCAGCGTGAGCAACTGGATGGTCTTGCCAAGGCCCATATCATCAGCGAGACACGCGCCCAGGCCATAGCGTGACAGGAACGCCAGCCAGTCGAGGCCGCGCTTCTGATAGGGGCGCAACTCGGCGTGAAGGCCGCCGGGCGTCGGAACGCTGGCGACCATCTCGCCTCCCCGCATGCGGCCCAGCAGATCACCAATCCACTCGTCGGCGCGCATCTCCTCAATGGTGACGGCACCGTCGTCGGTCTGGCCCGTCATCGAGAGGCGCAGCGCCTCCCCTAGCGACATCTTGCGCGCGTTGTGCGCCGCCAGCGTGCGCAGCGCGGCCTCCACATCCTCGCGGCGCATCTCGACCCAGCGCCCACGCAGGCGCACCAACGGCTCCTTCAGCGCGGCAAGCTGCCCAAGCTCTTCCGCCGTCAACTCCTCACCGCCGAGCGCGACTTTCCAGTCGAAACTGACAACCGCGTCGAGACCGAGCAGCCCCGAGCTGGTCTGCTGCGCCCGCTTGACCTCCAGCCGCAGGGCAGGCTTGACGGGCGCACGCTTCCACCAGGAAGGGGCGAGAACGCCGACGCCGACCTCCTCCAGCGCCGGGATCGCCTCAGCGAGGAACTGGTACGCCTCAGCGCCGGTCAGATCGCAGCCATCGGGATGCTCGCGCGCGAGGCTGGCGGCAATGGGTGGGAAGGCGCGCGCCGCCTGGCCGAGCCAGGTAAGCGCATGCTCCCACGGGCGCTCAAAACGCCGGTCGAGGAAGCGCGCCACATCGCCCCGCTCGTTCCAGACCCCAGCGAGTGGCAGCAGCAAACTGGGATCGTCGCGCGCCTGGAGGAAATAGTCCAGCCGCCAGCCGCCACCGGGCGCCCCGATCAGTGGCGCGGCGCTCGCCGGCGCGGCTGGCTGGCCGTCCGCGTCGGGAGGGAGCAGGATGAGCGGCGGCGGTCCGGCAGGCGCGGCGCGCTCATCGTCTTCCAGATCGCTCTCCGCGCTCTCGTCACTCCCGTCCCCCTCATCACCATCCCGGTCCTCGGGTGTGGAAAGGCGCAGGCAGAGGCGGAACGGCGCGCGCTGGGCCTCATCGAGCTTGAGCAGCCAGCCTTCAACGCCATCGAGCAGGGCGCGGGCCTCTGTGGCCTGAAGGTAGATGGGGCGGCCATGCATGTTGAGGGCCCCAAGCCAGCGACTGGTGATGGTGAAGCGCGGGCTGTAGTAGCGCAAGCCGCGCGATCCCTCTGGCTCGCCCGCAGGCATATGGAGGAAAATCTGCGCGTTTCTGGCCCACGTCTCGAGCAGAGCGTTGACGGCGCTGGCGAGGAAGTGGCTGAGCAGCGCGGACGGCTCCGGCGGCGCTGCGTGGTCTGGCGCGACAGGCGTGTCCGGCATGTCCAGGATGTCCAGAATATCTAGTCCATCCTGGATGTCCATCCCGTTTACGGACAGCACAGCGGGTTGCGCGGAGCGATATTCAACGGCGGCTCGCGCCGCGTCGGGCATGGAAGCGGCCAGCGTCTCGAAGCGCCGCTGGTCATCTGGTTCAAGCGGCGCGAGACGCCATTCAGCGAAGAGCGGGGCCACGCTGAGGCCTGAGTACGGATAGAGCGCGCTCACCTGTGATTCGTAAACAGCGGGCACGTAACGCTGGCGCAGGATGAGGCGCATCGCAAGCCGGGCGGCGGCGGCCCAAAAGCGGAGGTCAGCGCCAAAGAGCATCGGACGCTCGTCGAGGACGCGCGCGTTCGCGTAAGGGTTCGGGCGTAGCCTGGCGGGGGCGGCGCTGGAGCCCGGCTTATGCGACAGGCCCGCTAGCAGGACACAGGCGCTCTCGGCGTCAAGTATCAGCGCGTTGACCCGCCAGACACTAAGAACGGCGTCCTCGGCGCCTTCCGGCTCTGGCGCCCACTGCCGCGCGACATATTCAGGCGATGGGACGGGACGGGAGCCAAGCCGGGGCAGCCGGATCTCGATCCGTTTGACCGGGGCGGATGTCCGGGGAGTCAGGGCAGGACGTGAGGTCTTCCAGAGACGGGTGAGCGCGTCCAGCAACTCTTCTCGCTTGGCGCAGAAGGGATGGGAGCGATAGCCGGTCGCGGGCTCGGCCGCGTCCGTCGTCACCGCGCGGCGCCTGACGGGTTTTGTCTCCACCTCAGCCCAGATCGCGAGGCGCCCGCCACCGGCGGTGAGCCAGGCGGCGTGCAGCGCAAGCCCCCGCATGCCGGGCGCGGGCGCGACGCTGGCTCGCGATGGAGCGGAAACGTTGCGTATCGAAATCACCTCACCCATGTTGTCTGAGAAAAGGGCTCGCGCCTCACCTGTCCCGCACGGCCGCTTCCCTCCGTCGAGCGTCTGTCCTGAAATCTTAAGACGATTGTTTCCTGGCCGCGTCTCATGCGCGAGTGTCTCGCGTCAGATGACTGGCTGGAAAAAAACGGGCGCAAAAGCAACGCCACCCTGCCTGCGCTCTCCAGCGCGGACAGGGTGGTACGAACCATCTGGCTCCCCGGACAGGATTCGAACCTGTAACCTTGCGGTTAACAGCCGCCTGCTCTACCATTGAGCTACCGAGGATCACACGCCGCCCGGCGCAATATGTGAGGTAGTCACACACCACACGCCATTGGGGCAGCGAAGTACAGTATACACGCGCTTCCCAAGCGCCGTCAAGCTCAACAGCGCGGATCGCGGGCCGGCGAATTATTGGCGGGACGCTGGCTGGCGGCTCACGCCGCGCGTCAGGGCCCCCACGTTAACCAGCAGCCAGGCCAGCTTTCATGTCATCCATCCGATCCGCCTGATTGAACGCCATAGCGTCATTCTCGGCACGCGGCATGCTACGGATGAGCACATGCGCGGGCCTGAAGCCGGGAAAGCGAAGGATGTGAGGGACGCGACAATCTGCCGCCACCATCCCCCCGCTTGCGCGCTCTTTTCGTAATGCCACCAGACTGGACAGCGGCCTGGAGCGCACAGCGCAGAAGTATACACGCTGCCGCTCCTCCACCGCGCCGCTCTCGTCGCGCCAGACGCGCCACGCTGGCGGCTGTATCGCCTCTCGCTCGCGCGCTGGCGCGGGCCACAATGACGTGAGACCCCTTGCGGTCACGAGGAGCCACTATGCAGTCGGTCACACATCCGATCAAAGACGAGATCTATGTGGACGAGTACACCGGCGGACTGATCGGGCCGGGCGTGGGCATCGCCGGTGTTGTCAGGGATGGGGGGCGAATCAGCTGCGTCGTGCCGCCGGGGTGCTGGGGCCCCATGATTACCCCGGAGTTTCGCGGCGGACACGAGGTTACGCGCCCCGTAGCGGTCGAAGGCGCGCATATCGGTGACGCCATCGTGATCACGATCGAGCGCATGCGCATACGCTCGATCGCGACCTCGTCTGGAACAATGCTCACCAACCCAGCGGCGTTCGGCGATGACCCGTTTGTGGACAAGAAATGCCCGAATTGCGGAGCGCTCTGGCCAGAGAGCCACATCGAAGGCACTGGGCCAGGCAGCGTCCGCTGCGAGCGCTGTGGCGCGTCCGCGAGCGCTTTCTCCTTTGAGGAAGGCTATACCATCGCCTTCGACGACGGCCGCACAGTCGGCTTGACCGTCGGGCTGGAGGCCGCGCACGAGTTCGCCAGCAACGCCCGCGAGATCGCCGCGCTGCCAGAGCGCTCCAGGCAGCACCCTATCCTGCTCTTCGAGCCGCACACGATTCCCGGCGTGCTGGCGCGGCTGCGGCCATTCATCGGCAACATCGGCACAACCCCAAGCGTGGACCTGCCGGACTCGCACAACGCGGGCGACTTCGGCCATTCACTCATCGGAGCGCGCCATCCCTACGCGCTGACGCAGGACGCGCTCGACCGCGCGAAGACCGACGGGCATCTCGACACCAATGAGGTGCGGCCCGGCGCGGTATTGATCTGCCCGGTCAAGGTCGAGGGCGGCGGTGTCTATATCGGCGATTGCCACGCCAACCAGGGCGATGGTGAGCTGAGCCTGCACACCACCGACATCACGGCGGACGCGACCGTGCGCGTAAACGTGATCCACGGGCTGACGCTGGATGGGCCAATCCTGCTGCCAGTGACAGAGGATCTGCCGTCCATCGCGCGTCCCTACACCCAGCAGGAGCTTGAGGAGGGCGAGCGGCTCGCGAAACGCTACAACGTTACCCTGCGACGTGAGGTGGCGCCTGTCCAGTTCATCGGCAGCGGCCCAACGATCAACGAGGCGACCGACAACGCCATCGCCCGCGCGGGAAGCGCGCTGCGCATGACACAGGCCGAGGTGCGCAACCGCTGCACGATCACTGGCTCGGTCGAGATTGGCCGCCTGCCTGGCGTGGTCCAGCTGACCATGCTCGCGCCACTGGAGAAGCTCGACGCGATTGGCATTGGCGCGCTCGTTCGCCAGCAGTACGGACTCTAGCGGACAGGAAAGCGGGCTCACATATGCGCATTCACGTCCGCGTCTCCGGTCCGCTCCGGGTGGTGATTGGCAGTGGCGAGGTCGAGCTGACGCTGGCCGGAGACGCCGCGACGCTGGCGCAGACGCTGGACGCGCTGACCGCCCGCTACCCGCAGGCTCGGCGCTACCTGCGTGACGCCGGGGGTGGGCTGCCGCAAGGCATCCGCGCGCTGGCCGGCGCTGAACGCCTGGATGAGCGTGTGGCGCTGGCGAAAGCCCTGCGCGACGGCGACCAGTTGACGCTGCTCATGCCAACGGCTGGCGGCTAAACGGAGGCATGGCAGGTCGCTCGCTTCCCTGCCAGGCGCGCTCCCGGGCAGGGAAGCGAAGGAAAGAAACAGGCCGTTCTGGCCGGGAGCGCATGAGGCGTTTCGCGGAGCCCCATTCATCTGGGAGGTGACCGGCATGCCCATTGATCAACAGACAGCTATCGCGATGTACCGGCAGATGCTCACCATTCGCGCCTTTGAGGAGATGATGGCGCAGGTCTATACCGAGGGCAAGACCCCCGTGTTTGATATCGGCTCAGGCCCCGTCCCGGGCGAGATGCACCTGTCCGCCGGGCAGGAGCCAGTCGCGGTCGGCGTGTGCGCGCATCTGCGTCCAACTGATACGGCGACGGGCCCGCACCGCGCGCATCATATCGCCATCGCCAAGGGCGTAGACCTCAAAAAGATGACGGCGGAAATCTTTGGCAAGGAAACGGGGCTGAGCAAGGGCAAGGGTGGGCATATGCACATCTTTGACCCCAGCGTGAAGTTCAGTTGCTCGGGTATAGTTGGCGCGGGAATGCCGCCCGCCGTCGGCGCCGCGCTCGCCGCCAAGAAGCAGGGTCGCGATGATGTCGCGGTCACGTTTTTTGGTGAAGGAGCCGCCAATCAGGGATCGTTCCACGAGTCGCTCAACCTGGCGGCCCGCTGGAAGCTGCCAGTGATCTTTGTCTGCGAAGACAACAGCTACGCCATCTCGGTCCCCAAGGAGGCGGCGACCGCCGTCGCTTCCAACGCCGACCGCGCCCAGGCGTATGGCATTCCCGGCGTCGCCGTGCATGAGAATGACGCGATCGCTGTCTACGAGGCGGCGCAGGAGGCGGTGGCGCGCGCCCGGCGCGGCGATGGCCCCTCCCTGCTCGAAATCCGCACCGACCGCTATCTGGGACACTTCCAGGGCGATCCAGAGGTCTATCGCGATCCGAAGGAAGTGGAGCGCCTCAAGGCCCATGACCCGATCACCCGCCTGCGCGAGCAACTGCTCGCGCGAAAATGGATCACCCCGGAGCAGGACGCCGAGTTCCGCGCCGCCGCCCAGAAGGCGGTCAACGAAGCGGTCGCGTTCGCGCGCGAGAGCCCCTATCCAGCGCCTGAAGAGGCGCTCGAAGACGTATTTGTCACCACCAGATGATCGCACACCGGGGAAATGAGAGGGATCCTACTATGGCAACTGTTTCATCCAGGGAATTGACTACGGCGCGCGCGATCTCTGAGGCGATCGCGCAGGAGATGAAGCGCGACGAGCGGGTCTTCATCATGGGCGAGGATATCGGCAAGTACGGCGGCATCTTCGGGGCCACGCAGGGCCTGCTTGACCAGTTCGGCCCGGAGCGCGTGATGGATACGCCCATCTCCGAGACAGCGTTCATCGGCGCGGCGACTGGCGCGGCGGCTGAGGGCATGCGTCCAATCGTCGAACTGATGTTCGTTGACTTCTTTGGGGTGTGCATGGACCAGATCTACAACCAGCTGGCCAAGAACACCTACATGTCGGGAGGTAGCGTGCGCTTCCCCGTCACACTGATTACCGCCTATGGCGCGGGCTATGACGACGCCGCCCAGCACTCGCAGACGCTCTACAGCATCTTCGCGCATACACCGGGCCTGAAGGTCGTCGTGCCGTCCACGCCTTATGACGCGAAAGGGCTGATGATCGAGGCCATCCGCGATGACAACCCCGTGATCTACTTCATGCACAAGGGGATCATGGGGCTGGGCTGGATGACCATGCTGAAAGCGTCCGCCGGGCCTGTGCCGGAAGAGGAGTACACCATCCCGTTCGGCGTGGCCGACATCAAGCGCCAGGGAACGGATGTCTCCATCGTCACCATTGGCATGATGGTCCACCGCTCGCTCGAAGCCGCTGAGCGGCTCGCCAGCCAGGGCATCTCGGCGGAGGTGCTGGACCTGCGCACGCTCGTCCCGCTGGACCGCGAGGCGATCATCAACTCAGTGAAGAAGACACACCGACTGCTCGTCGTGGATGAGGACTACCGCAGTTACGGCATGACGGGCGAAGTGATCGCCACGGTCGCCGAAACCGCGGTGGATTATCTGGACGCGCCCGCGCGCCGCATCGCCGAGCCAGACGTGCCGATCCCGTACAGCCGCCCGCTGGAGCAGTTTGTCCTGCCCAACCCGGACAAGATTATCGCCGCCGTTCATGAGCTGGTCGGTCGCTAGAGCCGCCCTGAGCGCCCCATCACGGAGCGCGCGGATACCCAAAACACTGGAGAAGCGCGGTCTGGGGCCGCTCAGCGCTGAGCGGCCCCAGACCGCGCCCTTGTCGTGGCGTCCTATCATCTCCCCTCTTTCACCAGGCGCCGCGAATGGGCAGGAAGTCTTTATGAGCATCGAGATCACGATTCCGGCATGGGAAGACACCGCAATCGAGGAAGCGGTCCTCGCCAACTGGTTCATGAACCCTGGCGCGCACGTGCGCCAGGGCCAGACAATGGGCGAGATCATGGTAGAGAAGGCGACGGTTGAGATCATCGCGCCCAGGGAAGGGACCATCCGGGAGGTGCGGCTACAGCGCGGGGATATTGTCAAGCCAGGCATGGTGGTGGCTGTGCTTGCCCTGGAAGGGGAAGCGGCGCCAGAGCCAGCGAGCGTCCCCGCCGCGGCGCCAGCGGAGGCGCAGGCCCAGCCATCAGGGGGCAGCGCAGGCGCGTATACACCAGCCTCTCCCGCCGCGCGGCGGCTGGCGCGGGAGCTGGGCGTGGAGCTTGCGCGCGTGACGCCTGCGGACGGCCAGCGCATCACCGAGGACGATGTGCGCCGCGCGGCGGCCGCCGGGGCGCCTGCCGCGCCCGCGTACGCCGCTGAAGGCGAGCTACTGACGGGCCGCCGCAAAGTGATCGCCGAGCGGATGCTGCGAAGCCTGCATACCGCAGCCCA
The DNA here is from genome assembly GCA_021814145.1 of Chloroflexota bacterium. Taxonomy (GTDB): domain Bacteria; phylum Chloroflexota; class Ktedonobacteria; order Ktedonobacterales; family JADMIN01; genus JAKAIY01. Next base: position 31,052 of record JAKAIY010000013.1, on the reverse strand, counting down.
GCTCACCCTGACAACAGACGCGCGCGTGGACGCGCTGGTAGCGGCGCGCGAGCGTATCCGCCAGCGCTTCGAAGTGACGTACACCGACCTGCTGGCGTGGGTGACCGTTCAGGCGCTGAAACAGCACCCCGCGATGAACGCGACGATGGAAGGCGAGCGGCTACTCCGGCATGCGGCGATCCACCTGGGCCTGGCGGTCGCGCTCAGCGATGGCCTGCTCGTCCCGGTCGTACGAAACGCGGAGGCGCTGCCCCTCAGCGAGCTGGCCCAGAGAGCGCGCGAACTGACCGAGCGCGCGCGGAATAATGCCAGCGCGCCGGGTGAGCTGGCGGGGAGCACATTCTCGCTGACCACGCTGGGAGCGTATGAGATTGACGCCTTCACGCCGATTCTGAATCCCCCAGAGGTGGGCATCCTGGGCATCGGGCGTATTCGCGAGGCCATCATCCCAGTGAATGGCGAACCCGCCTTTGGCCACATGATGGCGCTCAGCCTGACCTTCGATCACCGCGCCGTGGACGGCGCTCCGGCGGCGGAGTTCCTCCAGACGGTGAAGCGGCTCGTAGAGTCGCCGGACACCTTTAGCGAGGCCCGATAATGCCCCCGCTCGTGGGACTCATCGCCAACCCGGCCGCCGCGCACGACATCCGGCGGCTGAGCGGGCATAGCTCGATTGTGGACAACCAGGAGAAGGTCCGCATTCTGCGGCGCGTCCTGTTCGGGCTGCAAGCGGCAGGCGTCACCGAGGCGGTGGCGATGCCCGATCACTACGGCCTCGCCACCGCAGCCGCGAGCGTATCCGGCGTCAGGATAGCTGTGCGCCTGGTAGAGATGGGCCTCGCACAGGACGAGACCGACTCGACGCGCGCCGCGCAGGCGATGGCCGGCGAGGGATGCGCCTGCATCGTGACGCTCGGCGGTGACGGCACGAACCGCGCGGTGGCCAAGGGCTGCGGCGATACTCCGCTGCTCGCCATCTCCACCGGAACGAATAATGTGATCCCTGAGCCAGTCGAAGGAACCATCGCGGGTCTGGCGGCGGGACTCTTCGCGCGCGGCCTGGTCCCGGCGAGCGCCGCCGCACGCGCGACAAAACGCCTGGAGGTGACGCGGGCGGGAGTCATGATCGAGACGGCGCTGGTGGACATCGCCGCATCGAGCGCGCCGTTTCTTGGCGCGCGAGCGGTTACGGACATCGCTTCGCTCACCAGGCTGTGGCTCGCGCAAGCCATGCCGGGATGCATCGGGCTGGCGGCGATTGGCGCGCATCTCAGCCCGCTCTCGCCCTTTGAGGATGGCGCCCTCATGCTCGATCTGGCGGAGCCTGGCGCGCCGCCAGCTTCCGTGCGCGTGCTGACGCCCATCGCGCCGGGAAATGTCGAGCGGATAGCCGTGCGCTCCTGGCGGCGGCTGGCGATAGGCGAGGCGGCCGCGATCACCACGCTCCCATGCGTGCTGGCGCTGGACGGGGAGCGCGCGCTCTATCTGGGTGAGGCGGAAGCCCCCACGACGGTTCGCGTCACCTGGAACGGCCCGCGTCTGCTCGACACGCGCGCGATCCTGGACTTCGCCGCGCGCTATGGGCTGTTCGTGGCGCGCGAGCCGTAGCGGGCCTGGCGCCCGCCAGCGACGCCAGACGGGCGCGACATACAGGCAAGGCGGGCGCCCACATGACGCGGATAGCCCGCCTTGCGTGATATGCCGCCGTCAGAGAGAGCTAGCGAGGGCCGATAGCGCCCGTGCGCCGGCGCGGTCGCTGAGGGCCCTTGTCGTCACTGGGGTCCTCGGGGAAGAGCGACAGGTGAACGGCGACCCCCTCGTGAACGAGTCCGGCGCCGGAGACGCTGGCGCTCACCAGCCGCGCGTCCACACCCAGCCCCGGCGAAGGGTGAACCTGGATGCCGGCGGCCAGCGCATCTTCCAGGAGGCGCGCCTCGCCGCCACCAGCGCCCTGTTTTTCTGTTGTCGCGCGGCCATCCTCATCGAGCGCCTCGACCGCGTAGCTGCGCGCCAGCTTGTCCCAGTACGCGCCCGCCAGCGCCTCATCAGCGAACAGCTCCGCGCCCAGCGCGACGCCATTGAGCAGGGCGACGAAGCCCAGCGCGCCATCAGGCCGCTTCAGCGCCTCCACTGTCTCCTTGAGCCTGCGCGCCCGCTCCGGCGCCTTATAGAGCGCCTGCATCGCGCCGGACGGCGCGAGCAAGCGGGCAGCGGATATGCGACTAGACACCTCGCCCCAGACAGCGCCCTGATCGGCGCGGTGGCCATCTCCCACCGCGAGCGACTGTGTGACTGTTTTCGCATGCATCTGGCGCAGCTTCGCATAGGCCGCTTCGTCGGATGTGAACCCGCGCCGCATGGGACGCGTGGGCGCGGATCCAGCCGGATCAGCGGCGGTGTCCTCCTCGAAAGTATCCGGCTCGTCATGCCAGCGCCCCACCTCGACGCACGTCACGGGAATCTGAAGCTCCACATGTGGCGCCAGCAAGATTGTTGTATTCAGCACCCGGTTCTGCAGGCCGCCGATGACCTGCTCACCACCCACCAGCACGACAGGCGCGTCCGCCGTGCTGACCGCCAGCAGCTCCGGCACGCTCGCCTGCGCCTGCTCGGTAATCGCTACGAGTTTACGCCGCAGCGCCTCCTCCAGCGGCAGATACCCTGTCTGTCGCGCTGCCCGCTCTGGCGTGGGCAGGAGCGGGATAAGCGTCAGCGCGCCTACACGCAGCGGCTCAGCCTGCCGCACACTCCCAATCAACTCACGCACCGCCGCCGCGACTGTTTCCTGTTCATGCGCCCCTTGCGCGCTCGATGCGGTATCTGACACGTCTCATCCCCCTTTCTCCCGGCCCTAGAGGCCGGGAGCGCCACGACGCCACTTCACTTCTGATAGAGTACCACATCCGATCAGCTCTATCATGAGTGTGTCATTAGCGGCTTGGACGATCTACGCGCAAGCGTGGGGATGAGTTGCGCGCGCGGGCGGATAGTTTGGCGCCCCTCGCCTTCACTCAAACGTAGAATACATAGAGGCGCTGACGCGCTCCAATGGGGCGGCCATATTTGACCTCGCGGGCGGCGCTACGTAGACTGTCACCGCTGGGCCTCGCGAGCGAGCGCCTTGAAACCTGTGGATTGATCAGCATTGGAGAACGCTCTATGCGCCGGGTCTGTGTGTATGCGGGATCGAGGACAGGGCTGCGGCCTGAGTATGTTGACGCGGCGCGCGCGCTGGGAACGGAAATCGCCAGGCGGGGCATCGGAATCGTGTACGGTGGCGCGGGTGTGGGGATGATGGGCGCGCTCGCCGACGCCGCGCTTGAGGCGGGGGGAAAGGTCATCGGCGTCGCCCCCCGGCGCGCGTTCCCCGATGAAGTCACGCACACCAGCCTGACAGAGATGCGTATCGTGGGCAGCATGCACCGACGAAAAGCCGTCATGACCGATCTGTCGGACGTGTTCATCGCGCTTCCTGGAGGATTCGGCACGCTCGATGAGCTGTTCGAGGCGATCACGTGGGCGCAAGTTGGGCTGCACCAGAAGCCAATCGGGTTGCTCAACGTGAGCGGGTACTATGATCCACTGATGGCTTTCATTGATCACGCGCTCGCGGAAGGGTTCATCGGCCAGGAACACCGCGCGCTGCTGTGCGTCGAAAGCGTCCCGGCGGCGCTGCTCGATCAGCTTGAGCGCCGCCGGATCGCCGCGCGCAAACGGGCGCGGCAGAAGGCGCCGGGCGCGAGCTAGCGCGCAGGACCGGCGTCGCGCGCTGGATCCGCTCAAGCTGTCTGTGGCTTGGTGGCGCGCACGAACGCGCTAGCCAGCTTCCCATCGCCCGCCTCCCAGCCAGCGGGGAGCGCGCTGGGGTCGAGGCCAGCCTCGGCCACCGTATAGCGTTTGGTGACCGTCACGCTTACTTCCTCAAAGCCCGCATCAGTGAGCAACCGCTTGTAATCATCAATGTCGAGCGCGCCAGCGAGGCAGCCCACCCAGGCCTCCATGTTCAGCCGCAGCGCCTCCGGGACGGGGCCATCAGCGACGACATCCGAGACCGCGAAGCGCCCGCCGGGCTTGAGCACGCGGAACGCCTCGCGCAGAACCTGCCCCTTGTCGGCGCTGAGGTTGATGACGCAATTGCTGATCACGACATCTACGGAGTTCGCTGGCAACGGGATGTCCTCGATGCGCCCCTTGAGAAACGCGACATTCGTGGCGCCGGCCTTCGCTTTGTTCTCCAGCGCCAGCGCCAGCATCTCATCGGTCATGTCCAGGCCAAAGACAAATCCGGTCGGACCAACACGGCGAGCGGAGAGCAACACATCAATGCCGCCGCCTGAACCGAGATCGAGCGCCGTTTCCCCGGCGCGCAGGTCAATCAGCGCGGTCGGGTTGCCACATCCCAACGAGGCGAGCGCCGCCTCCTCCGGCAGCAGCGCCAGGTCATCGGCGGTGTAATTGCCCGCGCTGAGGTCCGCGCCAAACGGATCGGACGAGCAGCAAGCGTTTCCGGACGGCTGGGGCGCGCAACAGGAGCCCCCCTGGCTGAGAACCTGGAGCGCGGCTCCCGCGTACCGCTCGCGCACCCGCTCGGTAATAGTGTCAGCGACCACTGGCTCTGTCGGCCTCATCTTTGGCTCTTGCGCCATGATAGCGCCCTTTCATTGAAGATTGTCTATGAACGGTGGCCAAAAAAAGACGCTACATCAGCGCCTTGACCATGGACAGCGCCCGCTTCCCCTCATCCGTCACCCAGTAATATGACCATACGCCCCGCTTCTCGCCGCTGATGAACCCCGCCTCACGCAGGATGCGGAGATGATGGCTGATCGTCGGCTGGCGCAGGTTGAACTGACTGGTGATGTCGCACACACACAGGGGCTGGGCGTGCTCCGCGAACAGGTCCAGCATGTGTAGCCGTGTCGCATCAGCCAGCGCCTTCAGCCGGTCAGCCAGCGCGGCGGTATGCGCGCTGTCCAGGCTGAAGTCCACCGCTACAGCGCCACAGCATGGCGTGGCGTGGTCAGAGTCGGAATGTGGCTGGGAAAGAATCGTCGTATCCATGACCAGAGCATAGCGCAAGACATAGACGTTTGTCAATGTCTTGTGGGTGGCGCGAGATGGACGCCCGCTCCCTACGCGGTGGTGAGGCGCTTTTGTACGGCGGCGCCCTTCACGCGTTGACGATGGCGCGCTTCCGCCCGGCGCGCCACCCGCTGGATGAGGCCGGAGAAGATCACGCGGTGAACGGGATAAAGAGCGTACCAATAGAGCAGGCCGGGCAGCCCTTTAGGCGCGAAATAGGCTGATTGCCGCAGCAGCGTCCGGCCAGGCGCCGCCGGCGCCACCTCAAATTGCAGCCATGCGTCCCCGGGGACCTTCATCTCGGCCCGCAGCCGTAGCAGCCGGTCCGGTTCCACCCGCTCCACCCGCCAGAAATCAACGGCGTCACCCACGCGGACTTCATCGGGATGACGGCGCCCACGGCGCAATCCCACGCCCCCTATCAGACGGTCCAGCGCGCCGCGCAACTCCCAGAGCCAGTTGGCGTAGAGCCAGCCACGGCGCCCGCCAAGGCCCGTAAACGTGCGGAAGACCTCGCTGGCTGAGGCCGCCACGCGACGCTGCCGCCGCTCAACTATCATGCCCTCGCGCGTGCTCAGCTCCACTGGGGGAATATCGCCCTGGCTCGTGACCAGCGCATCGCTCCACATCGTCTCGACCTCTCCGCTGCGCAGCTGGGCCAGGGCCTGGTCTATCGCTGTCTGGTAGTCGAGGGGATGAATGGCGGGAAAGAGGGTTTTCGCCAGCGGCGTGCGCACGATGACCTCGTTGCGCAGGCCATCAATGAGCGGGCGGGCGATTTGCGCCGGGATAGGCGTCACCCAGTGCACCCAGTATGAGGAGAGGCGCGGTGAAAGCACAGGCACAGGCACGAGCCAGCGGCGCAACCCACGCGCGCGCGCATAGCCCTGCATCATGTCTCCGTAGGTGAGAATATCCGCCCCGCCGATCTCGATGATCTGTCCAGCGCTGGCCGGAACCGCGATCGCCGCCACCAGATAGTCCAGCACATCGCGGATGGCGATCGGCTGCACGCGCGTATAGGTCCAGCGGGGGCAGATCATGACCGGCAGGCGCTCCGTCAGGTAGCGGATCATCTCAAAGGACACGCTGCCAGCGCCGACGATGATGGCGGCGCGAAACTCCGTCACCGGCACGCCCGCCTCGCGGAGGGCCTGGCCCGTCTGCTGGCGCGAGCGCAGATGCGCCGACAGATCCGCTGTGGGGTCGCCCAGGCCGCCGAGATAGATGATACGGCCCACGCCCGCCGCTTTCGCCGCATGACCGAAGCGGCGGGCGGCGACGAGATCGCGCTGGTGGAAGCTGGCGCCCCCCAGCATGCTGTGGACCAGGTAATACGCGACATCAACACCAGCCAGGGCGGCGCTCAGGGAAGCGGGATCAAATATATCGCCCTGAGCTACTTCGACCTGCCCCAACCAGGGGCAGCCCTGGAGCCGGCGCGGATCGCGCGCCAGAACCCGCACGCGATAGCCCGCCTCCAGAAGGCGCGGCGCCAGCCTCCCGCCCACATAGCCTGTGGCGCCCGTGACCAGAACACGTGGTATGTCGCTCATCGCTCTCCTCCAATGTGTTTGTTCTTTAATTCTTCGCGCATATCCCGTACCAGCGAACTCTTCACCGCACGTATGGCCACTTCCACCCAATGCCGGGAAAATCGCCGTCAAATTTGTATGGCGTTCACAGGCCAGAAACAGGGCGCATCCATGGCGCATGCCCAGCCTTGCGGCTGACCCGTGCGCCCTATCCGCCAACTGGCGAAAGAGATGGTATGCCGCCGCGTGGGGGAGATTCGGAAAATGCGCAAGCGCCGGCGCCAGGCCCCGGCTATTGTAGGGCCTGGCGCCGGTGTCAACTGGCGCTGGGAGCGTCAAGCGAGCGCCCGCTTTCCCTTATGGGGCGATAAGCTGGCTCAGCGGCACGATCTCGTATCCCTTCGCGCGCAGTCCTTCGATCACTCTGGGCAGCGCCTCCGGCTCATGCAGGCTGCCGGCATGCATCAGGATGATCGCTCCGTTCTTCAGGTTCGGGCTGTTCAGCACACGGCTGACGATCTGGTCCGCCGTTGTGTTGGGGTCCCAGTCAATCGTGTCAATGCTCCAGTACACGGTGCGGAAGCCCAGCTTCGCGGCGTCGTTCAACACCTGCGTGTTGTAGGCGCCAAACGGTGGCCGGAAGAATGGCCGCGTGCTCTTGCCACTGATCTCCTTGGCGATCTGCTCCGTCATGCCCAGCTCGTAGCAGATGAACTCATCGCTGCGTGGAGGATTGGTCAGGTCAGGGTGGTCAAGCGTGTGATTCCCCAGCTCATGGCCGCTCGCGACGACGCGCTGGAACGTGGAGCGGTTCTCCTGGCCCCACGCGCCCATGATGAACCAGGTGGACTTGACGTTATAGCTGGCCAGAATGTCGAGCAGCTTGGCCGCCTGCGCGCCATCAGAGCCGCCAGCGTCGAACGTCAGCGACACCTGTTTGCGGCTGGCATTGCCATACACGATCAACTGCGACGACACCGGCGTAACCCCTGGCGGCGCGATACAGGCCGAAGTCGGCGTCACCACCGCGATATTCAGGTGATGCGCCTCATCCGTGCCTGTCCACGCCAGCAGCAGCGCCTGTGGCCCGCCGATATAGGCGATCTGCGGCCCGCCAAGCGCCGTGTCATCCAGGATGGATTTCGCGCCTGTCGCGGGCCAGCTCGGATAGCTGGTCGTGTACCGGAGATTCAGCGAATGGGCCGCGTTCGTGCCCGTCCACGCTAGATAGGTCTGCGGCATGTCGCTGGCGACGAATGACGCCATGTGCGGCGCGCTGGCGGTGGTTTCCGGCAGCGTGCTCGCCGTGGCGGGCCACGTCTTGCCGTCCGGCGAGGTGGCGAAGCTGATCACACCTGTTCCCGCCTGGCTCCAGCTCAGGATCAGCCCCGCATGGTTCAAGCCTGGCGAGAGGCTGGGCGCCGCGCCACTGCTGAACTGCCAGAGCGTCGTCTTCGCCCCCACGCTCAAGCCTGTCGCGCCGATGGTGATGGCCAGCACATTCGGGCGGCGCCCCGCGTCATCGCCTGTCCAGGCAAGATAGAGCTGGCCGTTCTCATAGGTCAGCGCGGGCGCCATCGAGCTCGTCTCGCCCCACAGAATGAGCTTGCGCGGCGCTCCGTAGACGTTATAGAGCACATTGAGCGTGCGCGCGCTGTCTGTGCCGACCCAGGCGATGGCGACCTTGTCGTCGGGGATCATCGTTATCGCGGGGCCGTAACGCGCCGTCTCGCTGAGGGTGCGTTTCGAATAGAAGCCGGAGCCCGTCTCGCTAATCATCACGTTCAGGCGCCGCTCCTGGTCGGTCCCGGTCCAGGCGATGGCGGCGCGCGTCCGCCCGGTCGTCAGGCCCGCCAGCGCAGGCCCGTCAATACTGGTGTCGCTCAGGACGCTCTTGGTGATGAGATTGAAAGGCCCGGTGATCGCGGGCGCGGCTGTCGCCGCCGTCGTGGCTTTCGCGGACGGCGCGGCTGCGGCCAGGCCCAGGCCCAACATCGCGACCAGCGCGAGCGCGGTGGTCAGTCGCGCCAGGAGGCTGGCTTTCCTTGAATTGCGTATTCGATGCATGACACGCCTCCTTGCCCCCACGCCTCACGGCGCAGATGGGGCGCTTGCTTGTATCAAGCGCATATCCTCATCACACCGCGCTATCATCCTTGCGGCCCGGCGTCACAATCACAGCGCGCCATGCGGGCGGCGCGGACCCGGCGGCTCCCAGGGCAGGTGAGCCGTCCACAGGTCTGGATGGCCTGGGAATACAAGCTGTCTGAGCGGCCCAGCGCTCCGCCGCCGCCATGACGATGTCGCAGCCAGGGTCTTTTGCATCGTAGAATGCTCCCAGCGTGCGCGACGCAGCGGCGCGAAGGTCTGACGGAAGGGAGCGAAGCGGCTATGGCGGCTGAACAGTGGGACGCGATCATCATCGGCGCGGGGCATAACGGCTTGGTCGCCGCAGGCTATCTGGCGCGGGCGGGCAAGCGCGTGCTGGTGCTGGAGCAGCGCGACCGTGTCGGCGGGGCCTGCACGCTGGAGGAGCCGTTCCCCGGCTTTACCATGTCACCCTGCGCCTACGTCGTCAGCCTGCTGCGGCCCGAGATCATCCGCGACCTGGAGCTGCACAAATATGGCTTCGACGCCTACGTCAAAGACCCGCAGATGTTCTGCCCCTTCCTCGATGGCGAGCATCTCTTCTTCCGCGCCAGCACCGAGAAGACCGTCGAGGAAATCCGCCGTCTCTCGCCGCATGACGCCGAGATGTACCCGAAGTTCCTGGAGTTCTTCGACCGCGCTTCCGAGATTCTGAACCCGATCCTGCTGGAGGAGCCACCCTCGGTGGCTGAGCTGGCGGGACGCTTCAAGGGCGAGGACGAGGAGATCTACCGCCGCCTGATGTTCGGCTCGCTCTACGACATGCTGGCCGACTACTTCGAGTCGGACTACATGCGCGCCGCCTTCGCCGGGCAGGGGGTGATCGGAACGTTCATCGGCCCCAAGACGCCCGGCTCGGTCTATGTGATGTGGCATCACATGTTCGGCGAGGTCAACGGCGAGAAGGGCATGTGGGGCTATGTGCGCGGCGGCATGGGACGCATCAGCTTCGCGATGGCGGCATCCGCTGAGGCCCACGGCGTCGAGATACGCCTCAACGCGCGCGTCGGGCGGCTGCTGATCCACAACGGGCGCGTCGAAGGCGTGCGGCTGGAAAATGGCGAGGAGTTGCGCGCGGGCGCGGTCCTCTCGAATGTGGACCCCAAGACGACGTTCCTGCGCTTCTGTGATGGCGCCGGGCTGGATAGCGGCTTCCTGCGCCGCATTGGCCAGTTCAGGACCGAGAGCGCCACCTTCAAGCTCAACATCGCCCTGCGCGAGCTGCCCAACTTCACCAGCGTCCCCGGCACGGAGCCAGCCTTGCAGCACTTCGGCTCCTGCGAGATCAGCCCGACGCCCGACTGGGTACAGAACGCCTACGAGGACGCGCAGCGCGGCGAGCTCTCGCGCGAGCCGTGGATCGAGGCCTACATGCAGTCCAGCACGGACCCAACCGTGGCGCCGCCAGGAACGCACACCATCTCGATGTTCTGCCAGTACGCGCCCTACCACCTGAAGGGCCGCGAGTGGAACGACGCGACACGCGATGAGATGGCCGACCGCATCATCGCGACGATGACGCGCTTCGCCCCCAACTTCGCCGGCGCGGTGATTGACCGCCAGGCGCTCAGCCCGGTGGACATCGAGGCGCGCTACGGCCTGCCCAACGGCAACATCTTCCAGGGCGAGATCACGCCCGACCAGCTCTTCTCGCTGCGCCCCGCGCCCGAGGTCGCCCGCTATCGCACGCCCGTCTCCGGCCTGTACCTCTGCGGCTCCGGCAGCCATCCCGGCGGCGGCGTGATGGGCGCGCCCGGCCACAACGCCGCCCAGGCCCTGCTGAAGGACTGGTCCGCAGCGGGGTGACCTCACCCCCTGGCCCCTCTCCTCGGTGGAGGAGAGGGGGAGCGAGGAGCGTTGCCCATGCCAGCCTACAGCGCCATCTCGGCGCATACCAACCCCGCTGTGGCGGCTTTCCGCGATGATGTGCTGACGCGCTTTCCCTACACGCTGGACGCCCGCGCGTGGCTCAGCGCGGAGATAGACTTCGAGGTGGCCGACCTGGCGTCCACGCGCGGCGGCGGCTACTGGATTCCGGAAGAGAACAAGGTCTATCTCTTTACCGCGCAGTACGAGGCGGCGATCCACGAGCTGGCCCACGCCTGGTGGCACGAGCGCCGCATCGGCCAGGAGGAGGCGCTGATGGAGGCGACCATCGCGCTCTCCGAGGAGCGCGACCCGCGCTACCGCCGCCTGCGCGACCTGGCCTATGGCTACATCCACGGCATCCCGGCGCAGGGCTGGGCAGGCATGCTGGTGGAGCGCAACGACTGGGAGATGTACGCCGGCATGGCCAGCGGCATGATGGCTGACCTGCGCCTCGTCCCGCCCTATATCCGCCGCTTCTACCTCAGCATGTACACCCTGCTCCCCGACGATGCGCCCTCGCCCGCCAGGATGGCGCCGCACGAGTAACACAAGGACAGCGCTTCAATTCAACCTCAGCGGTCATGCTGGCTGGGAATTGTGAATTGTCCGGGTCTCCGGCCCATGCGCGGAAAATCGAGCAGGTTTTCGCAAACTCCCCCGGCGATTTCCAGCGCGCGCAAGGGGATTTGTGGCCGCCAGGTCTTCAGCCGCGCCCGCAGGCGTTTCCTGGCTTCGCCGCGTCGCGCGCTATCGTGGAAAACAGCGCGTATCCTGAGCGCTGGATAAGAAACCTTCCACTCTGCAAACATGTGGAATCACTCATAAAGCTTCAATTGCGCTCCAATGACGGGGCGTCATGCTAAGGTTGTCGAAAACGGGATGCGCAATGAAGCGCGCGACGCATGAGGCGTCCTGAACGGAGAACAGATCAACGCTGACCCGCTCGCCGCCGGTGGAATGGAAACGAGGAGAACGGGAAGCTGTGATGATCATGATGATGGAAAGTAGACACACAGATGGTCAGCGCTAGGAATGCCGCGACGGCTCCGTGGCCCATGCCCGCGGCGCGCCCCGCCGCGCCCGCCGCAAAGCCCGCCGCGCGCCCAGGAACAATCACTGTACAGGTGATCGAGGTCATTCCCGCCGCCGCGAACGCCGTTACCTTGCGGCTCGCGGAGCCAGGAACGACCCGCGCGCCCGCGCCCTACCACCCCGGCCAGTTCATCACGCTGGGCTTCAGCATGGGCGGTGAGACGCTCTACCGCTCCTACTCGCTCTGCGGCGACGGCAAGACTGACAAGCCGTGGGAGATCACCATCAAGCGGCAGCCCGGTGGGCGCATCTCGAACTACCTGAACGACACCGCGAAGCCTGGCATGCTGCTGAGCGTTAGCGCGCCGCAGGGGAACTTCACCTTGCCCGCTGATCCGGCGAGCGCGCCCGGCGGACTGGTCTTTGTCGCGGGCGGCAGCGGCATTACGCCAATCTACGGCATGCTGCGCGCGCTGGCGTCCCTGCCCGCCAGCCGCCGTCCCCATGTGACGCTGCACTACGCCTACCGCAGCCACGCCGAGGCGATCTACGCGCGCCAGCTCGTCGCGCTGAACCCACAGCGGACGTGGCTCACCCAGTATCACTACGCCAGCTCCGCCGGGCAGCGCATTCACCCGGAGCACATCGCCATGTCGGCTGGCCCTCACGCCGCGCGCGCCCATTGGTACGTCTGCGGCCCCGAAGGACTGCGGCGCGCGATAGTGGCCGAGGCGGAGCGCGCGGGAGTCCCGGCGCAATTCACGCACGTCGAGGCGTTCGCCAGCCCGTCCCTGCGCACGGCGGTGGGCAAAGGCACGGCGGCGCGCATCCGTCTGGCCGATACCGGCAGGACGCTGGACGCGCGCCCCGGCGAGTCGCTGCTGGAGACGCTGGAGCGTTACGGCTACCGGCCCGAGTTTAGCTGCCGCGCGGGCGCCTGCGGGACCTGCGCGCTGCGCAAGCTCTCCGGCAAGACGCGCGGTGACGAAGGCGGCCCGCTGACCGGGCGCGAGCGCTCGTCGGGCTACGTCCTCGCCTGCGTGGCGCAGCCGGCCGGCGATGTGACGCTGGCCTCGGCGGGCGGCAAGGGCGCCCACGCGCCCATCGCGGCGCGCGAGCGGCACGCCAGCGCAAGGACCGCGCTGCGCGTGGCGCTCGTCGCCGCAACCGCGACAGTGTTTATCAACGTCTGGGGCATGACCAGCCACAATGTAAGCGCGTCCGGCTCATCAAGCTCCTCTAACTCCTCCAGCTCGTCCAGCTCCTCCGGCTCATTCGGATCGTCGAGCTCGTCCAGCTCATCCGGCAACGGCGGCTTCTACTCGTCGCCTTCATTCAACCAGCCCAGCACAGGCACGGGGATGTCGTGAGATGGCCACGAATGGAAACAACACGAGAGACGCGGCGGACACGGAGGAGCGGCGCATCGTCGTGTCGCGCTCAGGCCGCCCGATGGCGACCGATGTCAGCGTGCTGATCGCGGCGTATCCCGATCAGGTGGACGAGGCGAACGAAGCCGCTGACGCCTGCATGACCTGGTTCGATGAGGTAGACGCGCGGCTCTCGCGCTTCCGTCCTGAAAGCGAGCTGAGCCAGCTCAACCGCTCTGGCGGCGCGTGGTTTGAGGCCTCGCCTGTCCTGTATGGCGCGGTCGAGGCCGCCATCCACGCAGCGAGCGCCAGCGACGGCCTGTTCGATCCCACCCTGCTGCCCCAGTTGGAGGCGCTAGGCTACGACCGCGATTTCGCGCTGATCGCGCGGCGCGACATCGCGACTGACATAGATGGCGGCGCTCAGATAGCGCGTGGCGGCCCGACCGAAGCGGCGCGACCCCGCCCGGCCTGGACGCCACCAGCCCAGGCGTGGCGCGCGGTGGAGCTCGACCCCGACGGCCTGCGCATCCGCCTGCCGGAAGGCGCGCGGCTCGACCTCGGCGGCATCGCCAAGGGCTGGGCGGCTGACCTCGCCTTCACCACCTGCTGCGAGCCATTCCCCGGCGCGCTGGTCAACGTGGGCGGCGACCTGCGCGCCAGCGGCGGGCCTCAGGCGCATGAGGCGTGGTCGGTTGGCATGCGCTCGCCACGCGCCGAGGCGGGCGCGCCGGAGCCTGGCGCGCCGGAATGGGCCGCGACTATCCGCCTGAGCCGGGGCGCGCTGGCCACGTCAGGCGCCGCGCGGCGCTGGTGGCGTGACGGCGGCGCGATCCGCCACCACCTGCTCGATCCACGCACCGGCCTACCACTGCCCATCTGGACCGGCGCGGATGTGGGCGCCGCCAGCGCGCCGGATGGGCGCCCCAGCCGCGTGATCGCCATGGTCACCGCGCTGGCTCCGACCGCCGAGCGCGCCGAAGTGGCCGCCAAGCTGGCCTTGCTGCGCGGCTACCCGCAGGCGGCGCGCGCCGTGGAGGCCGCGTGGGAGCGTTACGGCGCGATTGGCCCCGATGACGACCTGGACGCGGGCGTGGCGCTGATCGTCACGTTCAGCGACGGCGCGATAGAGCTCTCCGCCAACGCGCGGGTGTGGCTCGCCACCTGGGGCACAGCGGACGCGCGCGTCCCCGTCCTTGTCTCACCCGCTGGAGTGGAAGCCCTCCCTCCACTCCCCAACCAGGAAGAAGAATAAGAGGCGTTCAGCTATGGATACCATCACATTGGGGCTGATACGCCTCCTGGGCGCGCTGCCGCTCGCGGCAATCAGCGCCACTACCGTCAACCCGTTCATGTGGTATGTCACGCGCGCGGCGGCTTCGTCATCCTACATCACGCTCACCTTGCTGGTCATTCTCGGCCTCGCGCGCTCGATGACCCGGCTGAATGGCGGACGTGTCGCCTGGTGGCTGGATGAGACGCACCAGTTCCTCGCGCTGCTGACAGCGGGACTGATCGGCCTGCATCTCATCTCGCTCCTCCTCGACGCGCTGATCCCATTCTCAGTCACCAACCTGCTCATTCCGGTCGCCGAGCCATACCGCCCGTTCGCCGTTGGCGTGGGCGTCGTGACGATGTACGGCATGGCCGCAGTGCTGGTCAGCTCCTGGCTGCGGCGGCGACTGGGACACGCGAAGTGGCGGCTGATCCACTACCTGAGCTTCGCGGTCTTCGCTGGCGTCACCCTGCATGGCGTCCTGGCCGGCAGCGACTCCAGCCAGCCGTGGATGATCTTCGTCTATGTCGCTTCCGCGATCTCCGTGGGCCTGCTGACCTTCATCCGCATCTTCAGCGCCCCCGACAGCCCTCCCACGCGCGCCGGCTACAGCCGCCGCTAGCCCGCCCGCGCGTCCCGGGTTCACACATGGATGAGCGCCGGGGCGCTGGCTGGTAGCTCATGGCGTCTTCGCGCCTATTCGCCGGCTTCTGCCCCGCGTATTCCCGCTCGCTGAGGCGCTCTTCGCGGGCTGAGAGTCCCTGTCGCGCATCCGCCGCCCGGCTGGCGACCATGCGCCGGCCTTGAAATCGGGTCCAGCGCCAGTTGACAGGCAAAGCGTGTGATGGTACAGTCTAGGCAATCGTTTGTTCACAGGAACATGGTCTTCCTCCACGGCCTAGATTGAGGCGCCGATGCCTATCACGCTGAAGGAGTTGAGCCAGCTCGCTGGTGTGCACCCTTCGACCGTCGCGCGCGTGCTCCAGAATGACCCGCGACAGCGTGTCAGCGAAGAGCTGCGCGCGCGTATCATGACCCTGGCCCGTGAGCACCAGTACCGCCCGAACAGCGTGGCGCGCTCGCTGCGCACCAAGCGCAGCGCCGTCCTGGGGACCCTGATCCCTGACATATCAAACCCATTCTTTGGCAGCGTCCTGAGGGGCATGGAGGATGCCGCCGCCGCGCGCGACTACAGCATTATCCTCGCGAATACCGATGACTTGCCCGCGCGTGAGGCGAACGGCCTGGCCATGCTGCGCGAGCGTCAGGTAGACGGGCTGCTGCTGGCCACCGCCCGGCGCAACGATCCCGCCATCGAGCGGCTCGCCGCCGAGCGCATGCCGTTTGTGCTCGTCAACCGCCATACGAGTCCGATCACGCCCAACACTGTCGTCCCCGACGACTACGCGGGCGCCTGCGCGGCAGTCGGGCATCTGCTCGGCCTTGGCCACCGCCGCATCGCGCATATCGCCGGTTCCGACGAGATCTCCACCGCTTACCTGCGACGCCAGGGCTACCTTGATACGCTCCAGAGCTACGGCGCGCCAGTTGATCCCGCCCTGCTGGTTACTGGCGACTTCCGCGAACAGGGCGGGTACGACGCCATGCGCGCGCTGCTCGACCTGAATGACCCGCCAACCGCCGTCTTCGCCGTCAATGATCTTGCCGCCCTGGGCGCGCTGCACGCGCTCTCCGACGCGGGCCTGCGGGCTCCGGATGACATCTCAATGGTGGGCTTCAATGATATGTTCCATGCGACCTACATCACACCACGGCTCACCACGATACAGGTTCCAGACCGCGCTATGGGAGCCCACGCCGTCGAGCGCCTGCTCGCCATGATTCTCGATGACGTCTGGCCGGAGAGCCCACTATTGCTACCTGTCACGCTGGTCGCGCGTGAGACCTCCGGCCCTCCGCTCGCGCGACGAGGCGCGCTGAGGCCACGGCGCCATGCCGGCGGAAGCGTCGCGGCCTCAGCGAGCGGGGGGAAAACACGATGACACACAATGGCATGGGCGCGCTTCCGGCGGTGAGCGCCTGGGCGCGCCGGGCGTGATGCGAAAGGGGGAGCGAGGCGTGACATGGTTCTCGCGGCTGTGGTCCGGTAGACAGCGCGCTCAATCCAGCGCGGGCCAGGGCGCCGCCATATCGGGTGAGGGGGCCACGTCTGGCGTAGGCGCGTCCGCGCAACGACAGGCGGCGGCTGGCCCGTTTGAATCTGGGGGGAAAGGCATGACGACTATTGGCTTCGTCGGACTCGGCGCCATGGGTGGACGTGTCGCCAAGCGCCTACTGGACGCGGGCTACCAGGTGACCGGCTACAACCGGACAGCCGGGAAAGCGCAATGGCTGGTTGACGCCGGGATGCGACTGGCTGACAGTCCACGCGCGGTCACGGAGGCCTCTGATATCACGTTCTCGATGGTCAGCAATACCGCCGCTTTGCTGGCCGTCTTCGAAGGACCCGACGGCATTCTCAGCGCGCTCGGCCCAGGCAAGGTCTACGTGGATATGAGCACCGTCAGCCCGGCGGCGTCGCGCAAGGCGGCTGAACAGGTCGCGGCGCGTGGCGCGCGCATGCTCGACGCGCCCGTCTCCGGCAGTGTCGTCACGCTGGAGCAGGGCAAGCTCTCGATGATGATTGGCGGCGAGAAGGCGGTCTTCGAGAGCGCGCTACCCGTGCTGAACGCTATCGCGCCGGTCGTGAACTACGTCGGTGAGAACGGGCAGGCCGTTCTGATGAAAGTCGCCATCAACCTCAACCTGCAAGTGCAGATGATGGGGTTCTGCGAGGGCCTGCTACTGGCGGAAAAAGGCGGCATTCCACGTGAGGTCGCCATGCGCGCGCTGCTCGACAGCGTGATCGCCTCGCCCTCGCTCAAGTACCGCGCGCCGTTCATCATCGAGGCGCCTGATGAGGTCTGGTTCAACGTCACGATGATGCAGAAGGACGTGTTGCTCGCTCTGGAGATGGGACGCCAGCTCGAAACGCCGATGCCAGTCACCGCGCTCAGCAATGAATACCTGACGGCGGCGCGCGCTATGGGCCTCGCGGAGCACGACTTCTACATCACCTTCCAGGTCCTCGCCAGGATGGCAGGCGTGAAAGCGGAGGTGGCCGCGCTGGCTGGCGATGGAGTGAAGCCAGCCAGTCAGGAAGCCCAGGGCGCTATGTAGCCATTCACGGAGAACGGAAAATGGGAGAGGATCGCGCGGCGTTGCGCGTATGCACCTTTCAGGGCTTGCAGAACCTGCCGCTGGTCGCGGCGCGGCGGCTGGGCTACTTCGATGAGGCCAGCCTCGACGTCACGCTGTCCTTCACCAACAGCTCCGCCCAACAACTCTCCGCGCTGGCCACCGGCGTGTACGATCTCATTCATACCGCGCCGGATAATGTGGTGAACTTTGACACCAATCCGGCAGGGTTTGGACTCGATCCCTCCAGCGCGCCGCGTGTCGTGATGCTGATGGGTGGCAGCAACGGCCCGCTCAGTGTCTACGCCCGCCGGGGCGTCACCGAGATGGCGGCGCTGCGCGGACAGGACGCTGGCGTGGACAACCCAACCTCGGGCTTCGCGCTCGTCCTGCGCGACCTGCTCGCTCGCGCCGGGCTGGAGCTGGGACGCGATTATCGCTTCACCACCGCCGGTGGCACCAGCAAGCGCGCGCAGGGGCTGCTCGCGGGCGAGTTCGCGGTGACGATCCTCTACACTCCGTTCGACCTGCTGGTTGAAGAGGCGGGCTGCCAGCGCCTCGCCAGCTCCATCACAGTCTACCCCGCCTACGCCTCGCAGGCGCTCGCGGCCACTGAGCCGTGGATCGCCGCGCACGGCGATCTCGTCACGCGCTATATTGGCGCGTGGCTACGAGCGTTGCGCTGGATCTGCACTCCCGCGGCGCGGCCCGCCGTCGAGGCGCTCCTCGCGGAGGAGTCGGCGCTCGGCCTGGCGGGCGTCGCGCCGGCCCGCGCGTATGACGCCTTCACCCACCCTCGTGATGGCTATGGCGAGCGGGCCATCCTCGACGACGCGGGACTCGCCCAGGTGATCGCGCTGCGCGCGCGTTACGGGACCCCCGCCACACCGCTCGGCGAGCCCACGGACTACCGTGATCTCCGCTGGTATGAGCGGGCGGCCGGCGCTGCGCCTGGCCAACAAGGCTGAGCGGTGATTATTCCCATAATTCCCCCGCAAACACGCGCGAGAGCGGCGCTTTCCCGCGGCCACTTGCTTTGACAACGAATCGCGCGATGTGCGAAGGTAGAGCGGATCTGGGGTTGGAATAAGGAAACCGGACGCACATACACTCGCCAGCTTTTGTCGCGACTCCGCACTTTAACGATTCCCAGCGATTCCACAACGATTCCACGCGATTCCATGCGGAGGTAGCGCCACGTGCTCGCCCAGGCAAGCCAGTCCCCAGCGTCACTCGCCATTCAGGAAGGCCGTGAAGCGTTTGAACGAAACCCTGCGCCGCTGACACGCCGTGAATTACTTAGCCTCAATATTCTCTGGTTCGCGCTGAACTTCGTGTTCGCCGCGCTTTTGCCTGTTGTCATTCCCGCACAGATCCTGCTTTATGTCTCGCCCGGCGCGACTGGTGACGGGTGGCAGGCGCTCTTCCTTGGCGGACTGGCCGCGCTCGGCGCGGTCACAGCGGTCATCGTGCAGCCAGTGGTGGGCGCGCTCTCTGACCGCACGTCAACCCGGCTTGGGAAGCGACACCCCTACATCCTCGGCGGCGCCATCGTCATGCTGGTGGGGCTGTCGCTACTGGCGTTCACCCATCAGATCTCCCTTTTCATCCTTGGCATGTTCTTCGTGGTGGTGGCCCATACGACGAGCAGCACGGCGTACCAGGGCCTTGTGCCTGACCGCGTGCCAAGCTCGCAGCGTGGCGCGGCTTCGGGCTACATGGGCCTGATGACGATCCTGGGCACCGTCGGCAGTCTCGCGGTCGCCTCGCTGCTGCTCTCACAGGTCAGCGCGACTGGCCGCGCGCTTCACACGTTCGCGTCAGACATCACGCGTGGCGCCTCGATCTTCTACATCGTGGGCGCGCTTCTCATCGTGATCGCAGTCGTCGTGACCCTCATCCTGGTGCGCGAGACGCCACATCCCCGCGCGCCGCGTGTCGCGGACAATACCCACGGGCGCTGGGGGCAGCGCTTCGCCAGTCTCTGGATCGAGCCGTGGCGTCACCCCAACTTTACCTGGGTCTTCCTGACGCGCGCTTTTGTCGTGCTGGGACTAGCGCTCTTCACAACCTACATCGCCTATTACTTCGCCCAGGTCGCCCATGTCGCTAACTTCGTGCAGGCGACCGCGATCAATGCCGTGCTGGCGCTGGGTGGCGCCGTCCTCAGCACGCTCGTCGTGGGTGTCCTTTCAGACCGTGTGCGGCGCCGCGCCCCGATCGTCTCCATCGCGGGCGGCTTTATGGCGCTGACGGCGCTCGCCTTCGTGGTTGCGCCAGGGAGCATCCCGCTCTGGCCGCTCGGCATTCTCTTCGGCCTGGGTTACGGCGCGTATATGAGCGTAGACCTCGCGCTCGCGGTGGACGCCCTGCCCTCACATCGCGACGCGGGCAAGGATCTCGGGCTGTGGAGCATGGCGTCCACACTGCCCGCCGTGCTGGCGCCCATGCTGGGCAGCGGGATCATCTTCCTGGCTGGGCTGATGGGGCAAACCGCGTTCGGCTACCGCGCCGTCTTCGGGCTGGCGACACTCTTTCTGCTCCTGGGCGCGGTGTTCGTCCTGAAGGTCCGTGAGAAGCGGCATGCCCATGCGCCCGCGCCAGACACGACCGGGGAGTTGATCGCTGTGGAGGCGTCTGGAACCAGGCCCGTCGCTGACGCCCAGTAGGCGCGCTGGCCCCCTCGGAGCATGTCCGGCCTCTCTCTTGCGCATATTCCTGATGGCTATCCCAGGCGGAGTGGCCAGTAGAAGTGGAGAGGAGAGGAGCGCGCCATTGGCATGCCCAATCCACCGAGACATACCCATCAACCAAAACCGTTCGCCGGAAAGCCGCGTCCTTCGCGGCAACCCCATAATTTCCGGGCGCTTGCGCCTGGCGTGACGCTCCGGCCAGATAGCGCAAAAGGCAGGGCCCGCCCGGCGCTTCGCCGTCATGCGCGACCAGGCTTCCGCCCCGGGGGCGCGCCAATCCACGCGCCAAGGGCTCGCGCTGGGGCGGGGAGAAGCGCAGCGCGCCAGACGCCAGCGGCGCCGGGCGCGCGAGCCACGGTGGGCGCCGCTGTGGGCATGGAGCGTGTTCTGCGCCTGCGGCTTGCCCGTCTCACGCGGACGGTCTTTATCAATCGCGATTTCGGGCTGGTCTGGTGGGGGCAGGCTATCTCCAGCGTTGGCGATTACGCCTGGGACACCGCCCTCATTCTCTGGGTCGCCACGACCCTGGCGTACAACCAGTCATGGGCGCCGCTGGCGATTAGTGGCGTCATCGTCGCGGCGGCGCTGCCGCAGATTGTCGCCGGCCCGATCGCGGGCGTCTTCGTGGACCGCTGGGACAAGCGCCGTACGATGCTGGTCGCGACGGCGCTCCAGGCGCTCTTCGCCATTCTGCTCGTTCCGCCGCTGGTCGGCCTGTCGCTGCCGCTGGTGGGGAGCTCGCGCCTGACGGCATTCTGGGCGCTGGGCGTCATCTATGCCGATGTCGCCCTCATCACGATCTGTTCGCAGTTTTTTATCCCCGCCCAGCTCGCGTTGATCAAGGACATCGCGCCCAGCGACAAGGAAGATCAGGCGCAGGAGATGACGCAGGCGATCCAGGGACTGGCCGTGGTCATCGGACCGCCAGTCGCGGCGGCGCTGGTCTTTGGCGCGGGCATCTCCTGGGCGATAGCGCTCAATGCGCTCTCGTTCATCGTCGCATTCGCCGCGTCCGCCGCCGTCCACGCGCCGACCGCGGCGCGCAGTCTCAAGCCCGGTGAGACTGGCCATTTCACGCATGAGTTCCTTGACGGAATCGGCTACGTGCTTGGGCATGCCACGCTGCGAACAATCCTCATCGCTGAGACGCTGACCTGGCTCGGCTTTGGGGCCTTACAGGCCCTCGGCTATTTTTTCATCACTGAAAACCTCCACGCGCCTCCCAGCATGTACGGCTGGTTTGGCGCGGTCTTCGGCGTCGGAGCGATTTTTGGCGGTCTGCTCGTGACCTTCATGGGCAAACGCGCCGGCCTCGAGCGCATTTTGTGGATCGCGCTGGTCACCTCGGGCGCCTTCGTCATCGTCATGTCGCACCTGACAAGCTACCCGCTGGCGCTGGTAGCGGCGTTCTTCTTCGGTGTCGCGGCGACCGCGATCCTGGTCGCGGCTGGTCCGCTGGCGATAGATGCGACCGATCGCCAGTTCGTCGGACGAGTAACGGCGGTAGTCAACCCGGTAGGGCGGCTCGCGGCGTTCGTCTCGGTCGCGCTGGCTGGCTCGCTCGTCAGCACCGTGCTGGCTGGCTTCCACGCCACGATTCTGGGCATTCGCTTCGGGCCGGTGAATGCGGTCTTTACCGGGACCGGGCTGCTCGCGATCGCGGGTGGCGCCTACGCCTGGCGCGCTCTTGGCGCGCCATCGTCGCATCGTGACGCCAGTGATCCGTACGGGCAGGTGACGAGAAAGCGTGGCGCGCCCTGATTGAGAAAAGCCTTATGGAAGCGGCTTTTCGGCCAGCGCGCGTAGACGCCTGAATGCTGCGTTTGCCAGACGCAAGGGAGGCACATCATGGAGGAAGAGAGAATCAAGTTCGACTTTCTGGAGGAGTCGCTCGGCAAGCGGGTAATTATCGAGACATCCGCTCCACAGCCCCCGCTTCAGCCTGAACGGTATGCGGGGACTCTCGAGGAGGTCTATGATGATAGCCTGCTCATCCGGCCTGATAACGGGCGCCTCGTGCTCATTTACAAGCACGCCGTCGTGAGCATAAGCGAGGCGTAGCGGACAAACCATCCGGCCCCGCTCCTCATGCGCGCGTCTGCCAGCGATGCCCCGGGCAGACTGGCGGCGCGCGCGTGGGCGAGCGGCTTTGGCGTGACACGACAGCCAGCCTTGAAGCCAGGCTTATTGCGCTGGAAAGCTCCCGCAGAGGCAGACGCTCCCTGATTATCTGTCCCGGAGAGCCGCAACATGTCCCAAGCGCAATCAGGCTACCGCACCCATCCGCGAAGCTTCTCCTGAGCCCACGTTAGTTTTTAATTTTAAGTAACCTGTCGGAAGCATTTGAGCGTGTGTGGCCGTTCCACTGGCGAATACCAACGCGCCTGACGGCCCGCGTGAGTGGCGCATCGGCCTGTATAGACCACCCATTATTCCCGCTGATACGGAGACGACACGATGACGATCACTTCAGCCGCCGCGAATCCCTTTCATGGGCTCGCTGAACAAGCCAGCGCCACCTTGCGCGATTGCCTGGTCGCCGAAGGGCTCGCTCATGAAGCGCCCGCCGTGCTGCCCGCGTTTGAGCGCGCCGTCCGCGCCGCCGTTGCGGTGGTCGAGGAAAGCGTGCCGGACGACCTCACTCGCGACTTCGCGCTGGCTTACCTTACCGGCCGCATCGCGAAGGAGCAAAGCGTCGCGCTGGCGAATGCGCGCGCCCAGGCCAGCGCCGCGCGCACGCGCGCCGAGCAGCACTGGCGCGCCGCGATCGCGGCCGAGCGCCGCCGCGCCGCCGCTTCCTTTCCAAGAGACGGCGCGGCCATCTGAGCCGCGAGAGTTGGGGGCGCGCCATCCTGAACGTCTCCAGTGAGGATCGAGATTCCGGCGCGGGTGAGTCAGAACAGCCGGAGCTTTGTGCGCCATTTCGAGGTCTTCGCTGTCCGGCGGTGAGGAGGCGCCAGCTGAAAATCGGGATTTTCAGCTGGCGGGTGGGGCTGAGAGGACTCGAACCTCCGACACGCGGTTTAGGAAACCGCTGCTCTATCCACTGAGCTACAGCCCCAGATCGCGAGACGCGGGGAGCCGCGCTCACAGCCATAAGTATATGCGATGGCGGGCGTGGGGCGCAACATGCCCCTTCACCCATGCCAGTGGCGGAAAGGGCAGGCGCGGCGCTATACTGCACCCCGTGCGCTGACGCCTTGTGGAGGACGGCCCCAATGGCGGGCGCGAAGCGATGGAGTGCGCATGACGAGTGTGAATCCGGCCACGGAAGACGCGCGCGGCCCCAGCCGCGCCAGCCAGCTGGAGCCAGAGTACGATGTCATCGTCATTGGCGCCGGCCTGGGCGGACTGCTGGCCGCCGCGCAGTTTTTGCGGCGCGGCCAGCGCGTGGCGGTGATCGAGCGGCTGGCGCACCCCGGCGGGCGCTTCACCGCCAAGACGTTCCAGGGGGCGCAAGTCAGCACGGGCGCCGTCCACATGCTGCCCTTCGGCGCCAACGGCGAGCTGGCGGCGATGCTGCGCGCGCTCGGCGTTCCCCACGCGATCCACGATTCCGAAGTCTTCGCCTCGTTCCATGTGCGCGGGCGGCAGATCGTTACCCGCTCCATCCTCCAGCTCGCCAGCGTCCTCGGCCCGCGCCAGTTCGCGCAGTTCGTGCGCCTGGGCTATGACATGCTCCTGCGCGATCCGCGCCCCGACGAGCGCGCTCAGACCTACCGCGACTGGCTGGACCAGCGCATCACGCGCGAGCGCTCTCCCGAGCTATACGCCTACTTCGAGCGCGTTTGTCACTTCGCGCTCAGCGTGGACCTCGACGACGTGCTCTATCCTGAGATCGTCGAGTCTACCAAAAACATGTTCCGCTATGGCGCGCCCGGTATCGTCGAGGGTGGCTGCGCGGCGCTGACCGGCGAGCTGGAGCGGCGCGTGACAAGCGGCGGCGGCGCGCTGGCGCTGGAAACCGAGACGCTGGCCATCCTGAGCGAAGACGGCGTGGCGCGCGGCGTGATGATACGCGACAAGCGCGCTGGCGCCGAGACCATCTTGCGGGCGAATCTGGTCATCAGCGACATTGGACCCACCGCGACGCGGCGGCTGGTCGCGGCGGACGGCGCTAACGTCCCGGCGGAAGCGGCGGACGGCGCGCCGGGAGCCTGGGATGAGCCGGTAGCGCCATCCGGGCGGCGCGTGGCCAGTGGCCTGAAGACGCATCTGCTAGCCGACTACTCTGTCATTCCCCATCGGGGCATCATGTATTGCCTGGACACCGACCGTATCGCCGGCATCGTCCAGCCGAGCAATAGCGACCGCCGCCTGGCTCCTCCAGGCAAACACCTGCTTATCACGCACCAGCTCATGCGCAGCGACGACGTAAACGCCGAACGCGAAGCGGCGCGCGCCGACCTGCGCTATCTCTTCGGTGACGACTTCGGCGCGCGGGTGCGCATCCTGACGATGAGCCAGTACCGCGACGAATGGCCGGTCAACCGCAAGCCGCAAGGGTCCGATGTATCGCCGCGCACAGGGCTGGCGGGCCTCTACCTCGTTGGCGACGCGGTAAAGCCCTCCGGCTATCTGATGGTAGAAGGCGTGGCGCAGAGCGTCAACGCCTTGCTCGACACCCTTGATGGCTGGGACGCCAGCGACCAGCCGCCCGCACAGCCCGCCGCGCCCGCCACACCCCCCAAGCCCTCCAAGCTGCGCGCATTCTACTGGCTCCTGGCCCCACCCCCGCCGCATCCTGGCAGCGCGGGGAAATAAAGCGCACGGTGACTGTTCGGGCAGCCCCACATTCCGCGCCTCCCGCTCCCGCGCTTCCTTCCACACAACGCCTGGGAAGCGCCTGAGTGCATGCGTCGAGAGCGCTAGCTGGCGCTCCGCCGCCCCCGCAGCTCGCTTATGATGTCCGGCAAGCTCACCGTTCCAGTCGCAATCCCTGCGATGAGCCAGCCCAGAAAGGCCAGGCCCGCGCACAGCAGCGCCGCGCCAAAGCCAAACGCGACCCACACAATGCCCAGAACCAGCCCGACCAGCATGCCAACCGTTCTGCTTGAGACCATTCGGCCGCCCCTTTCCCGGACTGCGCTCAATCCCTGCCTGCCACATACGGCGGCTCGGGGCAATTCACGTTTTCAGCTATCTACTGGACACGCCGTCGTGGGCGCGCGCCATCGAGCGTCGCGATCTGCGTCGCCACCTGAACCTCCGTCACCGGGAGGCCAACATGGCGCTGCACGGCTTGCTGGATTCGCTCCTGGAGCGTCTGGCCGACGGCGGCGGCGTCTACTTCCGGAAAGAGCGAAGCGCGCGCCAGGATACGCAGCCCGCGCGACGTGCCCTGCACCTCCGGCTGCACCTCGCGCACACCGTCCACCGTGGCGGCCTCATGCCGCACGAGATCACTAATGCTCTTGCGCGCGACGGTCACCTGTCCAAGGTCATCGCGCTTGACCAGATAGCCGGCAGGCTCGCGCTTGCCTGGCAGGAGCTCCAGGACCAGGAAGACCAGGCCCACCACAGCGATCACAGCGCAGACGATAGCCGCTGTCGTCGCGCTGTCCCCTTGCAGTCCCGCGAAGAACGCCCACTGGTCGCGCAGGACTCCCCCCGGGCTGACTTGCGCGGGCGTAATGACACCGCCCAGCAGGAGCAGGCCAATCGCGCCAAAGATGACCGCTCCTATGCTGAGCAACAGCATCACGATGCGATTGACGACATTCATTGCGCTCTCCTGAACTCACGCCGCCTGGTCAGGCTGGCGTGTCATGGGCGTCACGCGGCCACTCTCACTCTATGTCGTCATAGACGACATCAATCCGCGCCGGATGTGGCAGGCCGAGGGCGTGAATGGCGTCGCGAATGGAAAGGCGAATCTGGTCAGCGAGGAGCAGGAGCGTGGGCGCGGCGCGGGCTTTATCGCGCCCGGCGCCGGACGGCGATGGGGCCGGCTCGGGACGCATGATGGCGCTGGCGTCGAGGTTAACATGCACCTCCACATCCAGCTCGCCATCCTCCGCTCGCCGGAGCGCGACACCAGGAACACGCTCGCCAGCGCCATAGGTCGCGACGAGGGCGTAACGCCCAGGGCTGACGCTCGCCACACCGGGGATCGCGCGCGCCGCGCGGGCGATAACCCGCGCGACCACGATATCGTCCAGCCGCGCTGGTCCAGTCTGGCGAGAAGCCTTGGGCGCGTGGTCCTGGGAATGCTCGCGTTCCATGTCAACCGTCACATCCCTCCCCAGCGCTCACCTGTGGGTCTGCCGAACACACCTTGATGAACGTGAGGCGCCCTCATCGCGGCGCCCCCGCCCGCGCTACCCGGCGCATCACGTAGCCACCCGCCGCGCGCGCCTACTGCACACGCGCCGCTGACGCGGCTTCCTGCTCCTGCGGGAAGTAGAGATCGGCCACGTCAATGTTGACTTCTTTTACCGTGAGGCCTGTTATCGCCCCAACGCGGCTGATAATGTTGCGCCGGACGGCGTCGGCGATCTGCGGGATGCTCACGCCATAGTCAACCGTCATGGCGAGATCCACCGCCGCCTCGCGCTCGCCGACCTCGACCCGCACGTTCTGGCCGCCACGGCTAGGAGCGTTCTGGTCGGCCCCGCTCACGCGAGCGGTAAGGCCAGCCGCCAGACCAGAGATGGCCGAGGCGGCGCCCATTGGCTCCAGGCTATGCACGCCCTCAATCTCGCGCGCTGCAAGACCGGCGATTTTGGCGACAACCGCATTTTCGATGGTCGTCCGGCCCTGCGCCGAACTGGTCTCGAGAGCGCGTCCGGGCGCTGGAGTGGTCATCGTCCGGCGCTGCCCCGCATCTCCCGTGGGCCGCTCGGTATCGGACAGTGTAGGCCTTTCTGACATCGGAGTCTCCTCTCGTAAACTCCCGGGGAATACCCGTTCCCGCCGCCGCGTCTCGCCTCTGGTCGAGGCCGTGCGCGCCTGGCGCTCCAGCGCCGGATGAGGAACGTGTATCCAAACGGGACCTGCGCGCTCGCGCGTTCAATCGCAAGATGTGGGCCGGGGTTCACCGCGGCGCGACACGTGGGGGCGAGATGTGGGGCGCGCCGCCAACAGTGTTAGCGAGTTGCACGGTCTGGGGAGGGGTGCTAAAATAATCTGGATAGAGCCTGCCGAGACGGTAGGCGTCGTTCGCGCGTTCGTAATTCAGTGGCGGACGCGAGCCAGTATCAGGACGAACGCGAGAAAACGAGGTCAGGTCGTGAGCATCCTGTCGTCTTACCGGCAGTACCTCCAGATCGTGCAGATTATCATCTCGGTGGCGCTAGTCGTCAGCATCCTGCTTCAGGCGCGCGGCGCCGGGCTGGGCAGCGTCTTCGGCGGCACCGGCACGGTCTTCAAGACCCGGCGGGGCATTGATAAAATGCTCTTCTGGCTGACGGTCGGATTCGCGGTAGCGTTCTGCCTCATCTCGCTCTTCGTCGCGGCGATCCCGGCGGCCAGCTAGCGCCGCTCCCGGTGGTCGCGCGCACCCTGACAACTGAACCGTTTACAGCAACAGATTGCGCTAGCCAGGCGCGCGATGGGTTAGGTCGCCTGTCGCCTGGGAATCGCTGAAGACAGCGCCCAGGGCGACAATGACGCCGCCCATCCTGAGGGACACGAGACGCCCGCCGTCTCGACGGCCCCCGCCTCGCAAGCCGAGCGATGAAGCCCGACTTCCCAGGAGGTCGGGCTTTCGCGTGTCATGGACCGGCGCTTATTTCTCGAAGTAGCGCGCGTTGATCTGGATGTATTCCTTCCATTCGGAAGGCACGGTCGCTTCCTCGTAGATGGCGGTGACCGGGCAGGCAGGCTCACAGGCGCCGCAGTCAATGCAGGCGTCGGGGTCAATATAGTATTGCTCGTCTTCTTCCCGAGCGTGGATGCAGTCCACCGGGCAGACATCCACGCAGGAGGCGTCCTTCACGCCCACACAGGGCTGGCAGATGACATAGGTCATAGGGCGTGGCGGCTCCTCTCCGGGCGCATCAATCACAGGCGAACGCGCGGCGCGGCTGTAGCGAACGCGCGGACCAGAGCGGTCCGAGGTATCATAGCCCCCGCGCGCCGGAACCGGCAAGCGCCGGAAAGCCTGATCGCGCGAACGCGCTCTGGGCATTCACTGGACTCCATCGGACGCATCTGGGGACCCACTCGGGATTGTTTCCCCAGGGGTATCACCGGTGGCGGCGTGGCGCGCGAACGCGCCCGGCCACCGCGAGCGCCGGGCGCGTCATCCGCCCAGCGCGCCAGCGCGCCCGCAGCCGGGCGCATCGCCCGCACGGGGCGAACAAGGAGATAGCGCACATGGCCATTCGTGAGGCGACACTGGCCGGTCTGAGCCGCGAGCGACTGCTCGATCTGTACTACCAGATGACGCTCATCCGGCAGTTTGAGGAAAAAGCGGCTGAGGCCTACACGCTCGGCAAGATTGGCGGTTTCCTCCACCTCTACATCGGGCAGGAAGCGACTGGTGTCGGCGCGATCTCTGCCCTGCGTCCTACTGACTATGTCCTCAGCAGCTACCGCGAGCACGGCCACGCCATCGCCAAGGGCCTGGAGCCGCGCGCTGTGATGGCCGAGCTCTATGGCAAGGCCACTGGCTGCAGCAAGGGCAAGGGTGGCTCGATGCACATGTTCAGCGCCGAGAAGCGCCTCTACGGCGGTCAGGCCATCGTTGGCGCGCACCTGGTGATCGCCGCGGGCGTGGCGTTCGGCATCGAGTATGAGGAGCGGGACGATATCGCGCTGGCGCTCTTCGGCGACGGCGCGGTGGATGAGGGCGCGTTCCATGAGGGGCTGAACGTCGCCGCGCTCTGGAATCTGCCAGTGGTCTACCTCTGCGAGAACAACCAGTATTCGATGGGCATGGCGGTCAAGAAGGCGTGGTCGGTCGAGTCGCTGGAGCCGCGCGCCGCCGCCTACGGCATGCCCTATGCCCGCGTGGACGGCATGGATGTGCTGGCCGTCCGCCAGGCGGTCGAGGCCGCCGCTGAGCGCGCCCGCTCCGGTGGCGGGCCTACCCTGATCGAAGCCGCCACCTACCGCTTCCGTGGCCACTCGATGGCGGACCCGGCCCGCTACCGCACCCGCGAGGAAGAGGCCCAGTGGAAGGCCAACCGCGACCCCGTCAGTATCTTCGCGGCGCGGCTGAAAGAGGCCGGCGTCGCCCGCGACGCGGACATCCGCGCCAGCGATGAGCGCGCCGCCAGCGTGGTCGAAGACGCCGTGGCGTTCGCCGAGCAGTCCCCCTTCCCGGAGCCGGACGCGCTCTACGATGATGTGCTGCTGGACGGGACAGGCGCCATCGCCTGGCGCGAGAAGCCCAGCACCCCCCGCGACTAGCGACGAGAGGCCCGGCGGGGAAGCCCGCGCGGGCGGGCTTCGCGGCGGCGCGGGCCGCCCTTGGGCGCGGCTTCAGCCGCCAGCCGGTTCGATAGATAGAGAAGAGAAACCATGCGGGTCATTACCTTTCGCGACGCCCTGCGCGAGGCTATTCGCGAGGAGATGCTGCGCGACCAGCGCGTCTACATTCTGGGCGAGGACATCGCGGGCTATGGCGGCACCTACTCCGTCACCAGAGGCCTGTTCGAGGAGTTCGGCGAGAAGCGTGTGCGCGACACGCCGCTGGCCGAAGAGGTCATCGCCGGCACGGCGATTGGCTCGGCGCTGGTGGGACTGCGCCCCATCTGCGAGATCATGACGATGAACTTCAGCTTGCTGGCCAGCGACCAGATCGTCAACAGCGCGGCGAAGTTCCACTACATGTTTGGCGGCCAGACGCGCATGCCGGTCGTCTTCCGCATGCCGGGCGGCGGCGGGGCCCAGCGCGGAGCCCAGCACTCGCAGTTCTTCGAGAGCTGGTACGCCCATATCCCCGGTCTCAAGGTCGTCATGCCCGCTACGCCCTATGACGCGAAGGGCATGCTGAAAGCCGCCGTCCGTGACGATGACCCGGTGGTGTTCGTCGAGCATGAGCTCCTCTACAACGTCAAGGGCGAAGTCCCTGACGAGGGCGTGGAGTACACCGTCCCGCTCAATCGTGGCGAGATCCGGCGTCAGGGCCGCGACGTGACGCTGGTGACCTTCTCGCGCATGGTCCACATCTGCCTCCAGGCGGCTGAGGAGCTGGCGAAGGAAGGCATCGAGGCCGAGGTGCTGGACCTGCGCAGCATCCGCCCGGTTGACCTCGACCTCATCACCGGGTCCGTCCGCAAGACGAACCGCGTGGTCGTCGCCGAGGAGGGCTGGAAGTATTACGGCACTGGCCAGACCATCGCGGCGCTGATCTACGAGCATGCCTTCGACTACCTCGACGCGCCCATCGGCCATGTCACGGGCAAGGACGTGCCGATGCCCTACTCGAAGCCGCTGGAGCAGGCCGCGCTGCCAGCCCGCGGCGACGTGATCGCGGCGGTGAAGGCGATTGTTCCGGCGAGCGTGGCCGCGCGCTGAGCCGCGAGCCGAGGAGAGAAGCCATGCACACGGTGGTCATGCCCAAGATGGGCGACACCATGGAAGAAGGCAAGATCATCACCTGGCGCAAGCAGGAGGGTGACACGGTCGCCAAGGGTGACGCGCTGGCGGAGATCGAGACCGAGAAAGTGAACATCGAGGCGGAGGCCTTCGCCGCCGGGACCCTGCGCAAGATCATCGCGCCGGAGGGCGTCACGATCCCCGTCGGCCAGCCCATCGCGCTGATCGGCGAGCCGAACGAGGCCATCCCGGCGGAATTCGGCGGCGCACCCGCGCAGGCCGCCGCACCCGCGCCAGCGCCAGCCGCCGCACCCGCGCCAACTGCCGCACCCGCGCCAGCCGCCGCACCCGCGCCCGCGCC
>JAKAIY010000149.1 GCA_021814145.1 Chloroflexota bacterium | reverse complement strand
CCATGCTAGTCTCGTCGGCCATGCCGTGATCCTCCTCGAACGGGTTCTTCATCTACCCGATGAGAATCACCTGCTGGCCGATCTCGTCAACCGACCTCAAATCCCCACACTCAATTGGACACTATCCGAAGGTACGTACGCGGTTGATTACTGGAATATTGACGTGATCAACCAAGCTTCAACAGAGCGTACAGGCTATCCTACCCAGAAGCCCGAAGCCCTACTCGAACGCATCATCAAAGCTTCTTCTAATCCGAACGATCTCGTCCTTGACTGCTTCTGCGGCAGTGGCACGACGGCGGCGGTGGCCGAGAAGCTGGGGCGGCGCTGGATCACCTGCGACCTGGGTCGCTTCGCCATCCACACCGCGCGCAAGCGGCTGCTGAGCATCCCCGGCGTCAGGCCGTTCGCCGTCCAGAACCTGGGCAAGTACGAGCGGCAGGCATGGCAGACGGCGGAGTTCGCCCAGGGCGACCAGCGGCAGGCGGCGCAGGTCCAGCTCGCCTACCGCCGCTTCATGCTCGATCTCTACCACGCCCGCCCCATCGAGGGCTATCTCTGGCTGCATGGCGAGCGCGACGGGCGGCTGGTCCACGTCGGCGGGGTGGACGCGCCGATCTCCGTGGGCGACGTGCGCGCCATCGTCCAGGAGTTCTGGAAGGCCAGCGGGCAGGCGGGTGTCAACGGCGTGGACATCCTCGGCTGGGACTTCGCCTTCGAGCTCAACGAAGTCGCCAAGCAGATGGCCGCCGAGAACAACGTCAACGTCAAGTTCAAGCGCATCCCGCGCGAAGTGCTGGAGAAGCGCGCCGTCGAGCAGGGCGACATCAAGTTCTTCGAGCTGGGGGCGCTGAGCGCCCGCGTCAGCCAGCGCGCCAGCGATATGGCCAGCGCGGAGGAGCGGGCGCACGGGCCGCATGCGGTCATCACGCTCACCGACTTCATCGCCCCCTACGACGACGTGCCGCCCGATGTGCTGGCGAAGGTCAAGAGTTGGGCGCAGTGGATTGACTACTGGGCGGTGGACTGGGACTACCAGGGCGACGCCTTCCACAACATGGCCCAGGCCTACCGCACGCGCAAAGATCCGCAGCTCCAGCTCAGCCTCGGCCACACCTACGCCGAGCCGGGGGCCTATACCGTCGTCGTCAAGGTCATAGATATCCTCGGCAACGACACTACCAAAACGCTGAGCGTCACCGTGGAGTGAGCGGTCGAGGGAGGGGACGGGCTGTGGAATTGTCGCGAGACGCCGCCTGGCGGATAAATCCGCGGCTAAGGGCCGGTGGCCGCGAAGCCCGCCTGCGCGGGCTGGGAAGCGGGGAGCCTGCGGAGGCAGGCTTGGCGGCGGCGCGAGCCGCCCTTAGGCGCGGCTTTAGCCGCCAGCCTGCTGACGGCCTCCTGACCCGCGCGCTGGTACATGCAGCGGCACAGGGCTTTTCACATTCTAGCACGGTTCAGGGCTGTATCATACCCTCTTTCCGCGCGCCCGCCCGCTCATATCCCGCGCGCCTCATCTCCTGGAGGCGCAGCGTATGCCGCTCTCTTCCCCGCGACGGCTCACACGCGCGTGCGCGTCACCCCGGCTTCCGCTTCCGGGCAAACCGCCGTAATGCGGTCTCTAGCGCAATCATCCGACTATCGCGCTGGTTATCCGCATTGCGTTTCACGTGAATCGGCCATCACACAGGAGCGAACAGCATCATGAGCGAGCGGAACGACGACCACGAGCAACTGAACGACCAAGACCCTCAGGGCAAGCAGGACGCCACGAGCGACCAGGAACCCCGCCTCACGCTGGAAGCCTTTTATGCGGACGCCAAGGCGCGCATCCGCTATGTGCTCCACGAGGGCGAGCCGTGGTATTCCGTCGTGGACGTGATTGGGCTGTTGACCGATAGTCCACGACCTCGTAAGTATTGGGCAGACTTGAAAGCCCAACTAGCCGATGAAGGCAGTGAAGTGTCCGCAAAAATCGGACAGTTGAAAATGCTGGCTCCGGATGGGAAGCAGCGCCTCACCGACGCCGCCAACGAGGAGACACTGCTGCGCATTATCCAGAGCATCCCCAGCCCCAGGGCTGAGCCGTTCAAGCAGTGGCTGGCCCAGGTCGGCCATGAGCGCCTGGAGGAGATGCGCAACCCCGAACTGGCCGCTGACCGCATGCGCAAGGAATACCAGGCGCTGGGCTACACGGACCAGTGGATAGACCAACGTCTGCAAGGGATCGCCATTCGTGACGATCTGACCCAGGAGTGGCGTGAGCGTGGGGCGCATGAGGGGCGGGAGTTCGCCGCGTTGACCGAGACGATCCAGCGGGAAACCTTCGACATCTCCACCGCCGAACACCGCCAGGTGAAGCATATCGGCGCTCGCGCCAACTTGCGCGACTCGATGACGCGGATGGAACTGCTGCTGACGGGACTCGCCGAGGAGACCGCCATTGGATTGCACCAGGCGCACGATAGCCTGGGATTTGAGGAGTTGCGATCTGACGCCCGCGAAGCTGGCGAGGTGGCTGGCGCAACCCGCCAGGACATCGAGGCTCGCATCGGGCGTCCCGTAGTGAGCGCCGAGAACTACAAGACGCTGCGGCAAGGCCGGCGGCGCGAGCTTCAATCCCCGCTCTTTCCCGACGCGACGCCGGAAGAGTGATAGCAGATCAGGAAGGCGTCTCCCATGCCCAACAAACCCGCCGGCGGCCAAATGCCGCTCTTCGAGATCGAAGAATATCTTAAGACGGCGCCGTGTGTGCCGCTGCTGCGCCAGAAGGTGGGGGCGTGGCGTGAGGAGGGCTATCCCGGCGCGACGGATATCACCAGGCGACTGCTTGCGTGGTGGTTCCAGAACGATCACCGCCTCGCGGATGGCCGTCCGTTCTCCTGGCATCGCGCCCAGCGCGACGCTATCGAGACGCTGATCTACGCCTATGAGGTCGCGCGCGTCCGCTCCCGCCGCGAGCTGTACGAGCGGTTCGCCCGCACGGATGAGCAGTTTCCGTTGCCCTCCGATGACGACTTCGCGCGCTTCGCCACCAAGATGGCCACTGGCTCCGGCAAGACCAAGGTGATGTCGCTGGCGATCGTCTGGCAGTATTTCAACGCCATCATGGGCGGCGGCGATGACTACGCGCGCACCTTCCTGATCATCGCCCCCAACATCATTGTCCTGGAGCGGCTGGCCGAAGATTTCGTTGGCGGGCGCATCTTCCGCACCGACCCCGTCATGCCGCTCAGCCTGCGCTACTTCTGGGATGTGGAGACGGTCACGCGCGGCGACCTGAAGCGCCCCAGCGCGGGCGGCCTCGTCCTGCTGACCAACATCCAGCAGCTCTACGACCGCCCCGAGAACGGCAACGGCGAGGAGCCGGAGCCGCTGGCCGCCGTCCTCGGCCCCAAGGCCCCACCCGCGCTCAGCGAGTCCGCCAGCTTCATCGAGCGCATCCACCAGCGCGACGGCTCGCTGCTGGTCATCAACGATGAGGCCCATCACACGCACGATGAGGACAGCGCCTGGAATACCGTCGTCCGCACACTGCACGACACGCGCCCCATCACCGCCCAGCTCGACTTCTCCGCAACGCCGCGCTTCACCAAAGGCGGCCTCTTTCCCTGGGTCATCTCCGACTACCCGCTCAAGCAGGCTATCATTGATGGCGTCGTCAAGCGCCCGTACAAAGGCGTCACCGATCTGGATGTGGTCGCCTCAGATATCGCCAGCGTCAAATACCACGGCTTCATCGTCGCGGGCGTCAACCGCTGGCGCGAGTACCGCGAGCAGCTGGCCCCGCTCGGCAGGCGCCCGCTGCTCTTCATCATGCTCACCAGCAACGCCGAGGCTGACGATGTCGGCGCGCGTCTGCGTGAGCTGTACCCAGCCGAGTTCGGCGGCGAACAGACGCTGGTCATCCACACCGATACCAAGGGGGAGATCACCAAGCGTGACCTCGACCTGGCCCGCAAAGCGTCCCGCGAGGTGGACGCGCCCGAGAGCAAGATCAACGCGCTGGTGAGCGTGCTGATGCTGCGCGAGGGCTGGGACGTGCGGAATGTGACGGTCGTTGTCGGGCTGCGCCCTTATTCCGCCAAGGCTAACATCCTGCCAGAGCAGACCATCGGGCGCGGCCTGCGGCTCATGTTCCGGGGCCAGAGCGTGGGCTATACCGAGCGCGTGGACATCATCGGCACGTCGGGCTTCATGCGGTTCGTGGACAACCTGGAGCGATTGGAGCAGGTCGAGCTTGGCGAGTTCGAGGTTGGCAAGGACAAGCTGACCATCCTGACCATCCAGCCCGATCCGGATAAAGCCGCCTATGATATCGCCATCCCCCAGCTCACGCCCATTCTGGCCCGCAAGCGTTCCATCACCGCCGAGATCGAGGCGCTGGACGTGCGCGAGTTCCTCTGCCCGCCCTTCCCGAAAAAGCCCAACGACGAGGCCGAGCGGAACTTCCACTACGAGGGCCTGGATTTCGTTACGCTGGAGCGTGAGTTCAGCCGCGACTACACCTTGCCCACGCCACAGACCGCCAATGAGGTCATCGGCTATTACGCCCGCCTCATCGCCAGCGACCTCAAGCTGCCCAGCCAGTTCGCCATCCTCGCGCCCAAGGTCAAGGAGTTCTTCGCCGTCAAGGCTTTCGGCGGCCCGACTGATCTGGACGACCCCGCCATCATTCAAGCGATGAGCCGCGCGCCTGTCGCCCACGTCGCTCGCAAGCTCTTCACGAACGCGCTGCGGGACAAGATTGTGGAGGAGCGGATACCGGAGCTGGTGGACCATGGGCGCAGCCTTGCCCAGGTCCAGCCGTTCCCATTCTCCAATCCCCATGCCACGCCAGGCGCCAAGCTGATTCTCAACTACGCCCCTTGCGCGAACGCGTTTGAGCAGGCGTTCGCTCAATTCCTCGACGCCGCGCCCGACATTACCGCCTGGTGCAAGGTCCCCGACAACTTCCACTTCTGCATTGAGTATACCGACCACACCGCAAGCCTGCGCTATTACTACCCTGACTTCGTCGCTATCGCTGATGACGGGACGCGCTGGATCATTGAAACCAAGGGCGCCGAGACGCCAGAGGTTCGGCACAAGGACAACGCCGCCCGCATCTGGTGCGACAACGCCAGCCAGCTTACAGGCGTCCCCTGGAACTACATCAAAGTCCCCCAGAAAGACTTCGAGAAGATGGAGGCCAGGGACTTCAGCGACATCACCCTGCTCGGCTGGGGGTGAAATGGGGTACGCGGCCCGCTCGTCAATACAGGAAAGGGAGCGCGAGGGGGTGCGAGGTTCCGCGACGGCGTGGCGCCGCTGGATAATCAGGATGAAGCGGGGAACAGTTTCTCACGTAGCGCATGAACATGGTAATGAGGAAGAAATGATCTGTGCGAACGGCAATAAACGCTCCTCTTAGAGTTATCGGCGCCGCTGTTATCCCAATCCTCATAGGCGTCGTGGCGAGCGGATGCGGGACAACAACCATCATCTACCAGACAGTGGTAGTAACACCCACCGCTGGCAAAGTCGCTCCCGCGACGCCCACTCTGGCGCCTACCATTCCCCCTCCGCCGCCTGGTATCTGGTGTCTGGTCCGGCAAGGGCAGACGCCGTTGATATCGAGCTGCGAAATCTACCCATCCAGCCCGGAGCTGACCGCCCCACCTCAGGGCGAGGCGATACTGGCTGGAACGTGGGTCGGCCCCCAGATTGGAAGTAGTGGACCTAGCACGGTCACGGAGCGCATGCGTAGCCCCTGGGCAGCGGATGTGATCTGCGCGACGAGTGATAATACCAACACCGGAGAAGTACAGATTGTCATGATTGCCCACACCAGCGGCGCAGACTACTATTCCTGGGGAGATGAGCCGTGCGGGCCACCCTCAGCTCCCAGTTATGGCAATGAGTTTTTTCGCGAAGCCACAGTCACCGTGACATTGAGCGTCCAGCCCTTGACTGGTAATCTCAGCTATTGGAGCGCCACGCTCATCGAGTTGTGAGCGTCAGCTACGCGGCGCGCATGCTCCTCGCAGGGAGCATGCGAACGGACCGCGAGGCAAGATGGCGGCTCTTTTTCTCTCGCTCAGCCTCACGCGCTCACCGGGCGCTCGCCCAGGATCACCGAGATCATCAATCGCTGGGAGCCGCGCGTGATGGCGACCGTGACGGGTGTGTTGGGCGGGCGGGTCAGGATGGCGCCCACGAAGATGTCGCTTCCCGAAATCACCTCTCCGCTCACCATCGTGATGACATCGCCGATCTGGACGCCCGCCCGCTGCGCCGGGCTGACCCCATTAGTGGCGTAGGTGAAGCCCGTCACGAGCAAGCCCCGCTGGGCGGGAAGTCCTGCGCCCGCCGCGCTTTCCGGCGTTATCATCCGCCCCCGAACGCCCACGAACCCCTGGCCGCTATGGACCAGCCGCCCAGAGTGGATGAGCTGCGCTGTCACGAACCTGACCCGGTCGGAGGGAATGGAGAAGCTGATGCCGTCAACGTCCTCGCCGCTCAACGTGGCGGCGACGCCCAGCGTCGGCATGCCAATGAACCGCCCGCGCAGGTCAAGCAGGGCGCCGCCGCTATTGCCCGGGTTGAGGGTCGCGTTGGTCTGGATCAGTCCGGCGAGCTCCGCCGCCGGGCCAGAGGGCGGCTCGCTCACTGTGCGGTTCAGCGCGCTGACAATGCCGAGCGTCGCGGTATTCTGAAGACCGACCGGAGAGCCAATCGCGACCACGAATTGCCCAACGCTCACCGCGCCCGAACTGGCGAATGTGACCGGTCGCAGACCGCTCGCCGCGACCTTGAGCACCGCCAGATCGTCCTGGGCGTCCTCGCCAGCGAGCCGCGCCGGAAGTGACGTTCCATCGGCCAGCGTCACCGTGTAGGTGTCGAAGCCCCTCACCATGTGGTCGTTCGTCGCGATATAGCCATCCGCCGTCAGGATGACGCCAGAAGCGACGCCGCCCTGGGAGGCGTTGCGGCTGGTCACTTCCACAACCGATGACCGCGCGCCCTGGCTGACATTCTCGACCGCCTGCTGCAGGTCAGTGACGCTTTCGGACAGGACGCCTGTCTGGCCAGACGGGGCCACGGGCGCGAGCCGCGCGCCAATGATCCCTCCGCCAACGCTCCCGGCCAGCAGAAGCAGCAGGATCAGGAGCGAGCTCCAGGGGCGGCGAAGCCGCTCCCAGGCTCCCCGCGTCGGGGATAGCGGCCCCGCGGGCGGTGGCGGAGCGCTGGCGGGCGGCGCTTCCTTGACCGGCGCCGTGCTCACCCGCCCGGAAGGCTCCGCTGGCGAAGCCCCCGATGGACGGGGCAAGACCTCATCAACGAAATGACGGCTCATGGCGCTCTCCTGGCGCTTTCCAGATACGCGCGAAGCTGCTCCGCGCTGCGATCATGGCGTCCATCCTGGCGCGCACGGTTCCAGCATCGCGCCCATCGCTCACACCACCGTCAGAACAGGCGGGTCAGGCGTCACGGAGGCGTCACCCACAGCGGGAGAAACAAGGGGGAGGATTTTGTGGCTTCGCATGCGGCCAACCCGCAAGGGCCGTGGCGGAGGCGTGATACACTGGCCTGCGGGACCGCGTCACGCGGCGCCATGTCATTGCTTATAAAGCTGGAGAGCGCGCGCTTATGTCAGGCAGCCAGACCACGAGCGTTCAGGAGCGGAATACGCGGCGCGCATGGCCACGCTGGGTGGCGCTGGTCGTGGAGATGGCGCTGGTGGCGGCCTCCATCGCGCTCGAGCGCGTGCTGTTGGTGGCGACAGTACGGCAGCCCAACGGTGACGTGATCGAATACCACAAGTACGCGCTGGCGTTCTGGACGCATCAGCCACTCTTCCATTCGCTCCCGGTCGAATACCCTCCGCTGGCGATCGTGCCGTTCACGCTCACCCTGCTTCCGCCGCTGGCCAACTTCCAGTCGGTGTTTTCGTGGTGGGCGGGCGCGGCGGCGCTGGTGGGCTATCTCGCCTTCCGCCGCGTCTCCGGCAGACGGCGCGCGCTGGCCTACCTCGTCTATCTGCTGATCGGCGCGGCGGGAACGCTCGTCGCGCGGTTCGACATCTTCCCCGCGCTGACGACCATCTTCGCGCTCTGGGCCACGCAGCGCCGCCGCTTCACCATAGCCTATCTGCTGCTGGCGGCGGGCGTGCTGCTCAAGCTCTATCCGGCGTTCCTCGCGCCGCTTGTGGTGATCGAGCAGTGGCGGACGCTGGCGGCGCGCTATGGCGAGACGGCCATGTGGCCCGGCGCGGGCGACTGGCGCGGCTGGCTCGCGCGCGACCGCTGGGCGCGCGTGGCGCGGGCGCGGGCGACGCGCGAGATGGCGCTGGGCGCGGCGATCTTCGTGGGCGTTGTCGCGCTGGGCTTCGGCGTCGCCCTGCTGCTCAACCGGGCGGGCACGCTCTCGGAGTTCACATACGCCAGCGTGCGACCGCTGCAGATCGAGTCTACCCCAGCGGCGCTGCTCTGGCTGGGCACGTTCCTTGGCATCCCCGCGCACGCCGAATTCTCGTTCGTCTCCCTGAACTATGTCGGGCCGCTGGATGTGGCGCTGAAACCGCTCTCGTCACTGGCGCTGGTGGCTGGCTGCCTGTGGGTCTACGCGCGGTTCGCGCGCGGACGGTTGCCGCTGGCGCAGGCGTTTCTGGCCCTCCTGTGCGTTATAACAGTAACGAACAAGATTTTCAGCCCGCAGTACATGATCTGGATAACGCCGTTCGTGGCCGAGGTCTACGGCTTCGACCTGCTCTGGCTGCTGATCTGCGGGCTGACGACGGTGATCTTCCCCTATCTCTATGCGCTGGGGAAGCCTATCTGGGTCGTGCCCACGGTGGTGAGGGCGTTCCTGCCGGCGGTGGCCATCCGCGACGGGCTGATGCTCGTGGCGACGCTGCGGGTGATCCTGCGGCCGGCGCATGGCGGCGCGCGCGGCGCGGGCCAGCGACACGCCCTCGGGAGTGGCATGGGAGCGTTGAGTGAGAGCCGATCCTGATCCGCGCGGTGGCGGATTCGGGACTCACGGCGTTCGCCTGATGGGTCCCGTCTCGGACCCCGCGCGCGATTTCTCGCCGGAGCCTGTCGCGCCAGAGACGCCTGCCCGCTCCACGCCCATCCCGCTGGTCGTCTCGGACCGCGGCGCGGCTTTCGCGATCATCGCGGCGCTGGCGTGGCTGGGGCTGGTGGCGCTGCCGCTCCTGCTCTCCCTGGCGTTGGGTCAGCCCGCGAGCGGTCTGCCGCTGCTCAGCGTGGCGGCGTGGATCGTCTTCCTGCGGGTGGCGCGCCGGATCTCGCCACCCGCTCGCGCTGACCGGCTGCTGCGCCGGGCCCACTACGCCGAGGCGCTGGCGGTATGTGACGCGGCGCTGGCGGTGACGGGCGCGGGCGCCTGGGTTGGCAGGCGGCGGCTGATCTGGCTGAACCGGAGGACAGCGGCGCTCCTGGGGCTGGGCCATTTTGATGAGGCCCTGCTGTCCGCGCTGCGCGCGATGGAGCTCTCGCCGGACCCGGAGACGGTCGCGACCTGCGCGCTGGCGCTGCTGCGGCTCAACCGCTATGAGGACGCGATCACGGTGGCGCGGCTGGTGAGTGGCAGG
Source organism: Chloroflexota bacterium (assembly GCA_021814145.1). Taxonomy (GTDB): domain Bacteria; phylum Chloroflexota; class Ktedonobacteria; order Ktedonobacterales; family JADMIN01; genus JAKAIY01. Next base: position 259 of record JAKAIY010000149.1, on the reverse strand, counting down.
ACCCACAATCGCTCGGTGCGGGCGAACGCGACGCTGGCGGCGTGCATGCTGGCGCGCGGCCAGCCAGCCGAGGCGGAGGCGCTGGCCAGCGCGAGCCTGGCGGATGTCGAGGCCCTCAGCCCTTACGTGCGGCGCGAGAGCTACGCCGCCTGCCTCAGCGCGCTCGTTCGGGCGCGCGTGGCGCAGGGGCGGCTGGGCGGCCACGATGGCGCACGCGCCGCGCTCGCCCGGCTGCGGCGCGAGGCGGGCGCTGATCCGC
>JAKAIY010000148.1 GCA_021814145.1 Chloroflexota bacterium | reverse complement strand
GTGCGCGTCACGCGCGCCAGTGTCTCGTCACCCGCCAGCGCCATCTCATTTTGAGTATCCAGGGTCATCACGCGCCTCCTCATGTGAGCGTGGTCCGCTCTACCGTACACTGTTAGCCTATCAGGCGTCAGGCTCGCCAACTTCCAGCCGCGTCACTGTCGCCTCAATCAGCGATGTGACGTCGGCCAGCATCGCGCCGCGCGGCTCGGGCATATCCGCGAAGCCGCAGAGGTTCATCAGGTCCATGAGCAGCGTCATCCGCCGCCAGCCGGGCGGCGCGTAGCGGCCGTGCGCGCGGTACGCCGCGATCACATCCGCCGCGAATCCAGGGGGCAGCATCGTCGCCTCGCGCCGCAGGAGCGAGCCCAGATCGAACAGCGATGGCCCGGCGAAGGCGTATTCCCAGTCCAGGACACCCGCGACGCGCCATGCGCCCCCCGCGCGCGTCACGAGCAGATTGCTATCGCGGAAATCGGAGTGGACTAGCGCCACGCGCCCCGCCAGCTCATCGAGTTCGGTGATATGCGCCTCAACCATCGCCCACAGCCGCCCGGTGAGGCCAGGCCCGAGACGCTCACCCGCGCGCCCCTCGAACAGCAGGTGTTGGAGTTGATCGCGCGTCATCTCGGTTGGCGCGCCAAGCGGCTCGGCGATGGTGAGATCGGGGGCGAAAAAGCCGCTGGCCGGGAAAGTGAGCGCGCCAATCGCCGCGGCGGCTTCGCCCAGCGCGGCGGCAAGCGACGGGGCCTCATCCGGCTCCAGCGACTTCAGCGCCTCCGGCAGGGGAACGCCATCTATCCAGGATAGCAGCATCCACGGCAGGCGAAAGTGGGTGGCGTCGGGGTCAGCGTAGAGTGTGAGTGGCGCGGGAATTGTGTTCGCCACCAGCCGCAGCAGCCGCGTCTCGCGGGCGCAGGCGTCCGCGTCGCGCGCATAGATCCGCAGGACGGCTGGTGAGGGCGCGCCGTCCAGCTCAATGCGATAGTTCGTGTTGACGAGGCCGGTCGTGAGCGTCTCCATCGCGGTGATCGCGCGTCCTGGGATCGCCACTGCCAGGAGCGCCCGCGCCTCCTCCGGCGTGAGCGCGACCAGCGGCTTGCGGCGCTCCCACCGGCCTGTGGGGTCCGGTGGCGCGGATGGATCATCCAGCATGCGGAGCCCTCTTCATTGCGGCCTCTCCAGCGCAACGCGCCGGATACCCGATGGTGATTCGGAGTATCCGGCGTGTATATGGGGATGGAGGCGTTTATTCGCGCTCAACCGATTCTGGCCCGGCCGCTACGCCCTGCCGAATCAGCGCCCGCAAGGCGTCCACGCGGCCACGAAGCCAGTCCGGGCTGCGCCCGCTGATAGGCTTGCCGCCGCGCGCCGCTGTGTAGATACGGGCCGCATGGATGACAGCCAGCACAAGCTGGCGCTCGGTCGGTTGGTAGCCACGCGACGCGCCCCAGGCGTAGTCGCGCATGATCGTGTTGAACCCGGCGCGGTAGTCCGCCGAACCCTCGACGCCTGCTATCTCACTGTCGAGCCCCTGTGGCCCGTCATCAAATACATGCTCCACACCAGCAGCCTTCCACGCGACCCTCGCGCGCCTCTACCCGGTGAGCGATCCTAGTAGCCGCAGCCGCAGCTGCGCGCCTGGCCGCTATCACTGGCGGTCTTGAAGCTGTGGCCACAGCCGCAGGTGGAAACAGCGTTCGGGTTGTTGACGGTGAAGCCGGCGCCCATCAGGCTGTCCACATAGTCCACTTCGCTGCCCGCGATGTACTCGGCGCTCATGTCGTCTACCAGCACACGCACGCCAGTAACCTCGAAGACGCTATCACCGTCCTGGGTTTCATCGAGGGTCATGCCATACTGCAAACCAGAGCAACCGCCGCCAGCCACGAAGATGCGCAGCCCCAGTTCAGGGTTGCCCTCAGCGTCCAGCAGCTCGCGAATCTTTTCCGCCGCCGCTGGTGTCAGCGTGATAAGCGCGGCCTGCGTCTCGGTCTCGTCAATCATGGGTGGTTTTCCTCCTGCCCGCGGACGCGACGTTTTGCTCTCGCTCGCCGCGGCGTCTGTGGCTATCGTGTCGAAGCGTGGGCCAAGGCAAGCGGGAGGAGCGCCCTCGCCGCCCCAACACTTCACTTCGTACAGTGATTGTACGCGCAAGCGTCAATCGCGTCAATGTCCGCTGGCATGCGCCGCTTCCCCAACGCTGTGACAGCGCGGGCCGCGCGCATGCCTCGGAGTTTGTGCCGCGTTAGCTCCCGCTGGTCTTGGAGCCGCGGAGCGGGTTGAGGCGCAGCAGGGAAGAGTCGAAGGAGTACACGCTGCGGCGCTTCTCGCGGTGGCGGGCCTGGGCATACCCGATGAGGGTGGCAAGCAGATCAGGGAAGGACAGACCAGACGGCTCCCAGAGATAGAAGGCGAGCGAGCCGGGCAGGGTGTTGATTTCATTGACGTAATAGACGCCGGTGTCGGGATGGACGAGGAAGTCTACCCGTGAGACGCCCGCCGCGCCAATCGCGCGGAACGTCTTGATAGCGGCGTCCTGAATGGCGCGCGTCAGGTCATCAGGAATGTCGGCCGGGATGACACGGCGGGCGCCTTTCATGCCCTCGCCTTTGCCACCCTTGAGGTACTTCTCGTCGTAGCTGAGTGTGCCCGCGCTGATAGGCCGCTCGCAGACGGAGGCCCGCGCTTCGTTCGCGTCACCCAGTACGGAGCAGTTGATCTCGTGGATATTCTGTTGCGCTGGCTCGACCATCACCTGGGTGTCGTATGTGGTGGCGACATCAATCGCGAATTGGAGCGCCGTGCGGTCCTCCGCGCTGGAGACGCCAATACTGGAGCCGAGCGAAACAGGTTTGACAAAGACTGGATAGGGGAAGGCGGCCTCAATCTCGGTGAGGATGACGTCAGGCTCACGCTGCCAGCGCGCGCGGGTGAAGTGATAGTCGGGCAGGACGGGCAGGCCCGCCGCGCGCAAGGCGGTTTTGCCCATCAGCTTGTCCATGCCAATCGCCGACGCCTCGACGCCACAACCCACATAGGGCAGGTCGGCGAGCTCCAGCAGCCCCTGAATCGTGCCATCTTCGCCGTGTGAGCCGTGCAGGAGTGGGAATGCGACATCCAGCGGCTCGACCTCTGGCTCCGCCCCTTTGCCACCAAAGATTCCCTTGCGCTCCGGCGCCTTGCGCGGCAGCAAGCCGGGCTGGGTCGCGTCCACGCTGAAGAGAACGGGTTCGGCGAGTGTCTGGAGCTTTTCCAGATCGGTGTAGTTCTTCAGGTCCATCAGCGCGGCTCCGGTGAACCAGCGCCCCTCTTTGGAAATGTAGATCGGGACAGGGGTGTAGCGGTCGCGCGGCAGCGCGGCCATCGCCTGATGCGCTGTCAGCGCCGAAACTTCATGCTCGACCGAGCGTCCGCCGAAGATCATACCGACACGCAGCGGTGGCATCCACTCACTCCTTGGAAAGCGTTCTCTGACGACACATGGCGCCGGAGCTGACTACGCGGCGGCGCGCGACCTTATGGTAGCCCCCACGCGCCTCTCACCGCAACCAGCGTAGGAGCGCGGCGCACGGCGAGCGGGCGGTTGAAATCGCGCCTCGCGTAGCGGCGGGAGCCGCCACGAGACATGCCCACGCCGCCTGGCGCCGTTGCCATAGCCTGAGATAGCAACCGTTACGCTTCACAGCGCCTGGCCGCCTATGGTATAGTCGCCTCAATCTGTTCCAGACGCGAACCCAAGACGACGGCAGCGCGGGTTCAGGAGCGATTGGGCGAGCGCTGGAGAAGAGAAAGTAGTGGCTGACCTGTCGTGGCGCGTATGGCGCCATCACGCGATCAGGTTTATGAAAGCCTTGGAAAGGCGCGGAGAGGATGCCTGACTTGCCGCTTGATCCAACAACCATGCCCTTCCAGCGCGAGCGCATGGCCGCTGATAGCGTGGCTGGCGGCGACCGGAAGCTAACAGCGGAAAGCATCCTGATCGAGGAATTCAACTATGCCGGCGTCGTCACCTATCAGGCCCGCGAGGACAGCGCCAATCTCATCAATGTGTACCTGCTCGCGACTGGAGCGATGGCGACCGGGTTGGGGGTGATGGCGAGCGCCTATTCGGCGACCACGCGCGTGACGATCGGTTTTATTGGCGTGACGGCGCTCCTGATCTATGCGCTCTTTAGTTTCGCTTTCTTTACGCGCCTGCTTGGATTGGAACGGGAGTATCGCGATGGCGCGCTGGCGATGGGGGTGATCCGCGAGTTCTATATCGCCATCCTGCGCTCTACCATGCCAGAAATTGAGCTGGCGTTTCACTGGCGGCTGCTACACCGCCCGCGCGGGGCCACGCTGCTCGGTGGCTCGCCGCTCATCGCATGGGTTATCGCGTTGCTTGGTGGATTCTGTGTCGCGGGAGCGGTCGGAGAAATGCGGCTGCTTGACAGTATCCTTACCAACGCCTACGCGCCATACGCCACGGAGTCCGCGCTGGGACTCATCATTCCCTACTTCTGGGAGATCCTTCTGGGCTTGATAACGCTGGGGGCGCAGATCGCCTACTATCTGATCACTGTGCGGCGCTACCGGTCGCACGCGCGGGCTGAAGCGGCGGAGCAGGCGGCGCGGATTGAGGCGACGCTGGCCCGTGGGACGCGAACTCGCGCTCAGTGAGTGTGTGCGGCAGGTGGGGGAGTGATGGCGCTCAAGCCGGTCAGGCCACTCTTTGGCGGCTATGCGCTGGTGGCGTTTGTCTGCGCCTGGCTTGCGGGTATCTGGCTCGCGGGACAGGGCGCGCTGGAATCGCTTGCGCCCGCGCCGTGGCTCGCGGTGGGAGCGGCGGGCCTGGCGCTGGCGGGTGGCTCCGCGCTGGCGGGACGCCGCTATGGCCTGAGCGCCGAATGGCGTCGGTGGTCGCGAATGGCCCTGGGGACGGGCGCGTTGCTGCTCTGGCTGGGCCTGGGGGCGGCGCGCGCCTCCGCCGCCGACGCGATGCATGACCCGCTCTCCGTCGCGCGCTTCGCTGATGGCGCGACGGTTCAGGCGCAAGGGCAGGTTGTCGCCGAGCCGGACGAGCGCGGCGGCTCCCGTATTCTGACCGTGCGCGTTGACACGATCACGCTGAACGGCGAACAGGCGCGCCCAGCGGCGGGCGATGTGGAGGCGACGGTTTATGGCCCCGATGACTGGTTCGCGCCCGCGTATGGAGACACTGTCATCCTGACTGGCGCGCTTAAGCCTCTGGATGGAGCCTACGCGCCAGCGGGCATGGTCGCGCGGATGCCCTCAGCGCGGGCAAGCATTCAGGCTCGTGGCGGTGGCTCACCGCTGCCGGCGGCGCTTTTCCAGTGGCGAGTGGCCCTGGCCCAGGCGATTGAGCGCAACCTGCCGGAGCCAGAGGCGGCGCTGCTAATTGGTATTCTGTTGGGTCTGAAATCCCCGGCGTTGCGCGCGCGTCTGCCCCTCTTCATCGCCACCGGAACGATACATCTGGTCGTCCCTGCCGGATTGAAGGTGTCGCTTCTGGCTGAGATGACAGGGCGCGCCGCGCGGCGCATGGGCTCGTGGCCGCAAGCGATCACCGCGCTGGTGGCTGTCGGCGCCTACGCGGCGCTGGGTGGGGGCGGACCAGCGGCGGCGCGCGCCGCGATCATGGGGGCATTGCTGGCGCTGGCTCCCGCGCTGGGCCGCGTCTATAACGTCTACACCGCGCTGGCGCTGGCGGTTCTCATCATGACGGGAATCGAGCCAGCGTTGATCAGTGACGCGGGCTTTCAGCTCACTACGCTGGCGACGTTCGCGCTGCCGCTGCTTACCCCCGGCATCCACGCGGCGCTGCGCTGGCTGGCTGGGCCGCTGGGCGGGCGGTGCATCGCGGAGGCGGTCATAGGCTCGCTGGCTGTGACGCTGGCGGCGCAGGTGGCGACGATTCCCGTTCTGGCGCTGACGTTCCATGAAATCTCGTTGATCGCGCCCCTGGCGAACTTGTTGACAGTACCGCTGCTGGCTCCGCTCCTGCTGGCGGGCGGCGCGCTGGCTGCGCTAGCCGCGCTGGGCTGGGCGCCGCTGACGCTGGTGATGGCCTGGATCACCTGGCCAGCGCTGGCCTGGGTCAACGGCGTTATCGCCTGGACGGCTGGCCTGCCACTGGCGGCTTTGAGCCTCACGCAGGAGCCGGCCATGCTGGCGCCGCTGTACTACGCGGCGCTCACTGGCGCTGTGATCGCGCTCTGGCCCAGGCTGCGGGCCGCGCGCGCCGCGCTGGGAACAGGCGGGCGGGGCGGCGTTTCACTTGGACGGCGGGCGTTGGCGTTGGCGCTGACGCTGGCCGCGCTCACCTCGCTGGGCGCGAGCGTTCCCGCGCTGGCGGAAGAAGGCTCCGCACGCCTCGATTTTCTGGACGTCGGGCCGGGTGGATCGGCGATCCTGTTGCGTGAGCCGGGCGGCTTTACGGCGCTGATAGATGGCGGCCCAGACGGACCCACGCTGGAAAGCGCGCTGGCGACGCGGCTGCCCTTCTGGTGGCGCGGCCTCAATCTCGTCGTCCTGACCGATACACGCGCGGGCGATGTGCGCGGCTTGGAGGACGCCGCCACACACTTCCATATCGTCACCGCGGTGGATGCGGGCATGGCGCATCCAGGCGTGGAGTATCTGGCCTATCTGGACGCGATGCGGCGCGCTGGGGCGATTCGGGCGCAGGCGCGGGCGGATGATGTGATCCATCTGGCGACAGGCGCTACACTGACCGCGCTCGCCCCGCCGCAGACGCTCTATCCACCGGGTGAAGGTGATACCGCCGCCAGTGACGACCTTATCCTGCGACTGGACACTCCCGGTCTGAGCGCGCTTTTCCTGGGCGCCGCGGATAGCTACGCGCTCGATGCGCTGGCGGGCGCTGGCGAGCCGCTGTCCGCTGATGTCGTCGAGTTATCGCTGCCACGTGGCGCGACGCTGGATCTCTCCGGTCCGCTGGGCGCTGTGCTGGCGGCGGCGCGCCCACGTGTGGTCGTCATCTGCGATTCGCCCGCGCCCGCGTTGAAAGGGGCCTCAGCGGTTCTGGCGAGTATGGGGCCAAGCGATGAGCAGGTCGCGGAGGCGCTTGGCGCTCAGGTTTATCGGGTCAGCGCCGACGGAGACATCGCCCTTAGCGGCGGCCCATCAGGCTGGTCGCTGGGGTGACGGCGCCCGACCGCGGACACGGTGTAGAATGCGGGTAGGCCAGTTCTTAAAATGCCGCGCGCCTGGCGCCAAACGCGCGGCTGGATGGCGGCAGGGTAAAGGGGAGACACCTATGGGTCGCCTGTTCGACACACTCGTCATGTTTCTCCAGGAAGACGAGTGGAAATTTACGCGGCTGGAAGGTGAAGACACGATTGTGTTGACGTTCAACTGCGCGAACGCGACGTATCTCTGCTACGCTCAGGCGCGCGAGGCGCAGCAGCAGATTGTGTTCTACACGATCTATCCACTTCGCGCGCCAGAGGAAAAGCGGGCGCAGGCGGCGGAGTTCACCGCGCGCGTCAATTACGGTCTGGTGCTGGGCAACATGGAGCTGGACATGAATGATGGCGAGGTGCGCTATAAAACGAGCGCTGATGTTGGCGCGACGCCACTCACGCTTCCGCTGCTGCGATCGCTGATGCAGATCAATCTCTCGACTGCCGACCGGTACTATCCCGCGTTTGCGGCTTTGCTCTACGCGGGCGCCACACCTGCCGACGCGGTAGCCAGTGTAGAGGGGCGCATCCGCTTGCAGGACTGAGCGGCGCGCCTTTTCCCATGTCACCGTCCGCCAAGGCGCTCCCACAAGCCGAGCCGCCGCAGCTCCTGGCAGGCTTCAAAGCCGAAGACGCCGCGGTCAATGCGGCTGCCTGTGCGGATAACGATTCCACGCAGCATTTCGATTAGCTCCGACTTGGTGGCTGGATCCGTCTCGAAGGGAATGTGCTGGGCCAGCCGCTCGATGGCCTGCTGATCCAGCCAGATCCGCGAATCACCCATCGGTCGCGCCCCCATGCGCGGCGCCGTTGTCAGCGTCGCCGTACATTTCGAACCACTCCGCGCCTGGCTTCGATGGTAACACGTGACGGCGCTCGCCGCAATGCGGCGCGGCAAGCGAGCGAACCGGCCGCCACCGGCCCAATGCTCCTAGGGAAACCGCGCATTCTTGACCCTCCCAAGGGCGGCGTGTATGCTGCTTTGGCGGTGGGCCACCTGGAACCGCGACGCTGGCGGCGCTCACCCAGGCTCAGGAAGAGACGCGCGGATCTGAAGCTGGAGAGGTGTGTTCTATGGAGTGCGACCGCTGCGGCGCGGAACGGCCACGAACGGGACGTTGTCCTGAATGCGGCGCGCCGCCTCCAGCGCCTTTTGGCCCCTCGCGTGGGCGCTCGCAACCTGGTGGGCGCTCGCAGCGCGATGGCCCATCTTCCAGTGGTCAGCGACGTCCCTCAGGAACAAACTGGGGAAGTGGAAGTGGGAGCGGCGGTGGCCGTGGCTTGCTGAGCCGTGGCGGAGGCCGGAGCGACGATCAGTGGGGTGACTGGGACGATGAGCGCCAGGGGCCGGGTCGCTCCAGTGGGCGCGCATCCAGTCCAGGGTCCAGCTACGATCCTGATAGCGATTCCCGCGCGCTCGTGCCGCAATATGGCCAGCCGATGCCGCCAGCGGCTGAGGAGGAGATGGGCTCCATTCCCGGCTTCCCGCAAACTGAGGAGGAGGAGCGGGCGCTCGGCATCCGGCGCCCCGCGTATATCCCCGCCACCGAGGAGAAGCGCAAGCGCAAACTGAGCTCCTGGCGTGTGGTCAGCGGCGTGCTAAGCGTCATGGTGGTCTGCGTGGCGTCGTGCGCGGGGGCCGGATTTTTGGGGCAGCAGCAGATTTCCCGCATGCTTCCCGCCCCAATCCAGAACCTGATCCGGCCACCATCAGTGGATCTCAGCCGGGTGCCCGCGACACCAGTTTCAACGCCTGGGCCGGCTGCGAAAAATATCACCTCGCTTGTCACCGCCAAGAACGTTGATTCCTCGTATAATCCGGTGGACGTCACATCCTATTTCACGGTGAAATCCACTGTATACGCGGTGATGACGATTGTCGGCGTGTCACAGAACAAGGCCAATACGCTTACCTGCGCGTGGTATCTGAACGGCCTCAACTTCAATCTGAAAACAGGCACGTCGTATACTGTGCAGCCCACCAAGGCCACCAATTTTCACGCTATCTGCGCCCTGCCATATAATCAGGTTGGCGTGGGGATGGTTCGCGTGTACTGGAACCGTCCCGCGAGCGATACCAGCGAGAGCGCCAATGACCCCTACCTGGCGCAGACGATCAAGTTCGCGGTGCTAACGCAGATGCCTGGCACGGCGACACCGAGCACGCCAGGCGCTGGGAGCCCGACTACGAAAAGGCCCTCGCTCGGCGTGTGGCCGGGAGTAGCCTGGCGCGAAGCCTGGATCAGCGCGGGATGAGCGCGCGCAGGCGCGGCGCGCACGGAGGCGAGTGTGGGTGTGTTCGATGACCGTCCGCCATCACGCGGCCCACGCCAGGGCGCGCGTGATGGCGGCGCATGGGATGACTGGGACCCTGCCAGCGCGCGCCGCGGTTATACCGAGCATATGGGCGCGCTACGCGGCCTGAGTTCGCCATCGCGCAACCCGATTGACCTGCCAGAGCCCGCGCTGGCGCGCGCGCCAGCGAATGACGCGGCGCCACTCAGCCCCGCCGCGCTTGCTTTGAGCGCCCGCGCCGATACGGAAGATTTTCTGACCGTCACGTATGACGTGCGCGAGGCGGGGTTCGCGGAATTATACGACGCGCTGATCCAGCCACAGTGGTCGGTCCCATTCGGGCGGCTGCTGCTAAGCGTTTTTCTCACCCTCCCGCGCGAAGCTGGCTGGCAGGGGCTTGATGTCGCGTGCGGCTCGGGCTATCCAACGCTTGAGCTTGCGCGCTACACTGGTCAGGACTGCGACATCGCCGGCATTGACATCTGGGAAGACGCGATCCT
>JAKAIY010000147.1 GCA_021814145.1 Chloroflexota bacterium | reverse complement strand
TGATGGTCGCCGAGCGCAGCGCCTTGCGCAGTTCATCGCTGGTGATGGCCTCGCCTTCGAGGTACTTCATCATGAGGTCCTCGTCGGTTTCGACCACCATCTCGATCAGCTCCTCGCGGCGCCGATTCATCTCCTCCACCAGGTCAGCCGGAATATCGGGGGTCACCGACATCGTGCCTTCATCGCCGGTGAACACCACCGCCCGCTGCTCGATCAGGTCTATGAACCCCTTGAATTCCGCCTCCGCGCCGATCGGAATCTGGATAGGCGCGGGCTTGGCGTTCAGCCGGTCCACGATCATGCCGACCGTGCGCCAGAAGTTCGCGCCGATGCGGTCCATCTTGTTCACGAAGCAGATGCGCGGCACACGGTACTTGTCCGCCTGACGCCAGACCGTCTCGGACTGTGGCTCCACGCCCGCTACCGCGTCGAACACCACGACGCCGCCATCCAGCACACGCAGAGAACGCTCGACCTCGGCGGTGAAGTCCACGTGACCCGGGGTGTCAATGATGTTGATGCGGTGGCCAGTCCAGAAGCACGTCGTCGCGGCGGACGTGATCGTAATGCCACGCTCCTGCTCCTGGGCCATCCAGTCCATCGTCGCGGCGCCTTCATGCACCTCGCCGATCCGGTGGATCTTCTTGGTGTAGAAGAGGATGCGCTCCGTAGTTGTCGTCTTCCCCGCGTCAATGTGCGCGATAATGCCAATATTTCGTGTCTTCTCGAGGGGGTATTCTCTGCCCGCCATGTGCTCCCTCTGTAGTTTCCCGCTGCCGCTATATCGCTAATAGCGGTAGTGAGCGAAAGCCCTGTTGGACTCCGCCATCTTATGTGTCTCTTCACGCTTGCGGAACGCCGCGCCCTGCCCGGCGGCCGCATCTATCATCTCCGCCGCCAGCTTCTCAGACATCGTGCGCCCGCCGGTGCGGTTGCGCGCCGCGGCGATCAGCCAGCGCATCGCCAGCGTCATCTTGCGCTCGCCACGAATCTCGACCGGCACCTGGTATGTCGCGCCACCAACGCGGCGCGGCTTCACCTCGATCACCGGCGTCACCGACCGCAGGGCCTGCTCATAGACTTCGATCGGGTTGCGCTTGGCGCGCTGCTCGACCAGATCCAACGCCTGATACACAATGCGCTCCGCCAGGCTGCGCTTGCCGTCCCACATCAGGCGGCCCACCAGGCGTGTCACATTCTTGTTGTTGTACTTCGGATCGGGCAGCACAGGACGGTGCTGGACCTTAGCGCGTCGCGGCATATGCTGCAATACTCCTCTGGCGCGGTCTGGCGCGCCACTTCGCTCGAACCCCTCACCAGGGCTCCATGCGCATCGCGCGGCTCGCGGACGCGCTCCCCAGGGAGCGCGCATCGCGGGCAGCGCAAAGGGGCCCAGAGGCTACAACAGCCCCGGCGCCCCACCTGTCCGGCCCTTTCCCATTCCCCCAGGGCCGGGTGAATGGGAGGCGCCCGACATGCCGTCGCGCCATCAACGCCTGACTCCAGCCTTCACGGCCGTTGTCCGGCGCCGGCGCGTGGCTCGTGGTATGATCGCCGACCTGACGGGTCAGAATGTCTCCGCTCCGCTGGTCTCGGCTGGCTTGCCGGATAGCTCGCATGCGAGCGTCCGGCGGGATATGACATGCGCTATGTCTGGCGTCCCTCGTGTGCGTCACACTCGCGGCGCCTGTCTCAACGACGATCCAGGCCGAAGGCGTGGCTAGCTCTTCGCGCCCTTCGCGCCCTTCGGGCGCTTCGCCCCATACTTCGACCGGCCCTGGCGGCGCTTCTCCACGCCCTGGCTATCCAGCGCGCCACGCACAATGTGGTAGCGCACGCTCGGCAGGTCCTTCACGCGGCCCCCGCGAATCAGCACCACCGAGTGCTCCTGCAGGTTGTGGCCCTCACCCGGAATGTACGCCGTGACCTCCTGGTGGTTGGTCAGGCGCACGCGGGCGATCTTGCGAAGGGCCGAATTCGGCTTCTTCGGCGTCATCGTGCGAACCTGCGTGCATACCCCGCGCTTCTGCGGCGCGCCACCCTGAATCCGCAGCGTGCGGTTCTTCTGGGCGTTGTAGGAGAACTGCAGCGCCGGGGCCTTGCTCTTTCGGGTCTTTTTGCCCCGGCCCTTGCGCACGAGTTGGTTGATAGTCGGCAAGGAACGCTCCCTTACATCGTGTTGACTGACTCGACGTGGCTCCAGAATACGTCTGGAATCATAGCTGGACTGGCCGGGCGCGCGCGGGAAACTCATCGCTCCCGCGCCGCGCCCGCGTTTTCATCCACCACACCGTCCGCGAGTGAGGCCTTCGCGGCTCCCCGTGGCCGGGGTTGCTCCGGCTGTTACGAGGTGGCGCGCCGCGAAGGGTAAACTGACGCACATTGCGGTATACTAGCACTCTTCGGGATAACTGTCAACTACCGGCAGCTCTCCGAAACCCTCGTCCTCATAGGACTCCGGCTCGCCCTCGCCCAGCGTCCCGCCCAGGCCCAACGTGCCCAGACCAGGAGTGGCCATCGCCGCCAGGCGCGCCGCGCGCTGCTTCTCCCGCTGCTCGCGCCGGAGCTCCAGCCCGGTGCCCGCCGGAATCAGCTTGCCGATAATGACGTTTTCCTTCAGGCCGCGCAGGTGATCGGTGGCGCCGTTGATCGCCGCCTCCGTCAGCACGCGCGTTGTCTCCTGGAACGACGCCGCCGCCAGGAAGCTCGACGTATTCAGCGACGCTTTCGTCACACCCAGCAGCACCGTCTGGGCCGTGGCCGGCTCGCCGCCTTCCGCCAGCGCCCGCGCGTTCGTCTCCTCATAGTGGAAACGATCCACCAGGTCGTTTGGCAGCAGGTCGGTATCACCCGGCTCCTCCAGGCGCACGCGCCGCAGCATTTGCCGCACGATGATCTCGATGTGCTTATCGTTGATATACACACCGGTCGAGCGGTAGACCTTCTGCACCTCCTTGACGAGGTACAGATGCACCGCCTCGCGGCCCAGAATGCGCAGCACATCCTGCGGGTCAATCAGGCCAGAAGTGAGCTGCTGGCCCGCGCGCACGCGCTCGCCTTCGCTCACGGTGATGTTCGTCGCCGCCGGGATCGGATACTCGCGCATGTCGCGGTCCTCGGACGTGATCGTCGCAACGACGGTCTTGCCCTTGCCGCTCTTCAGCGACACCATGCCGCTCGTGCGCGCGTGAATCACGCTCTCCGCGCCGCCCTTCTCCGATACCCGCGCAAGCTCCTGATCCTGGATGACCGTATCGCCATCGGCGACCAGCGGCTCCGCGCCCTTCGGCAGCTCGTACTCATCGGTGATGATCTGCGACCTGATCACGCGGATCTTGCGCGCGCCCGTTTCTTCCGTCTCGACCTCAACGACGCCATCAATCTCGCTGACAACGGCCTTGTCTTTCGGCGCGCGCGCCTCGAACAGCTCCTCGACGCGCGGCAGGCCCTGCGTGATGTCCTCCTGCGCGCCCGCGATGCCGCCAGTATGGAAGGTCCGCATCGTCAGCTGCGTGCCCGGCTCGCCGATGGACTGCGCCGCGATGATGCCCACCGCGTCGCCGATCCGCGCCATCTCGCCCGCCGCCAGATTGCGCCCGTAGCACGCGCGGCAAACGCCGTGTGACGCCACGCACTGCAACACCGAGCGGCAGTAGACCTCCTTCACCCCGGCCTCGATGAGGGCGTCGGCCAAGTCATCGTCAATCTCCGTCCCAACCGGGAACTGCTCGAAGCCAGGGACAACCGCCGCCAGCAAGCGGCCAGTCAGCCGGTTCCTGAACGGCTCGTTCATCTCCTTGCTCTGCGCTTCGGTGATCCAGATGCCCTCGGTCGTGCCGCAGTCATCCATCAGCACGATGACATCCTGCGCCACGTCAATCAGCCGCCGCGTCAGATAGCCTGACTCCGCCGTTCGCAGCGCCGTATCGGCCAGGCCCTTGCGGGCGCCGTGGCTGGAGATGAAGTACTCCATCACGTTCAGGCCGTCGCGGAAATTGCCGCGCACCGGGATCTCCATGATGCGCCCCGACGGGTCCGCCATCAGGCCGCGCATGCCTGAGAGCTGGCGGATCTGCTGGAACTTCGCCTTCGTCGCGCCAGAGTTCGCGATGGTGTAAATCGAGCCGTATGGGTCCAGCACCTCGCGCACCCGCTTCTCGATCTTGTCCGTCGCGTCCAGCCAGATGCTCACCGACTGGCGGTAGCGCTCGTTGTCGGTAATCAGGCCCTCGTGGAAATCATCCTCGAGCTGTATGACCTTCTTGTCGGCCTCAGACAGGATCTCCTCACGGTCATCCGGCACCACCACATCGCTGATCGCGACGCTGGAGCCGGCCCTGGTGGCGAAGGTGAAGCCGAGCCGCTTGATCGCGTCGGCGAGGTCCGCCGTCGCCTGCCGGCCCGCGACCTTGAAGCACTCCGCGATGATGCCGCGCAGGTTTTCCTTGTTCATCGCGTAGTTCTTGAAGCGCAGCGCCTCCGGCAGCACATCATTGAAGATGATGCGCCCGACAGTCGTCTCAACAATCCCGCGCGGCGCGAGCGGTGTCGCCTTGCCGCGCTCGTTGTACACGTTCTCCACGCCCAGGCGCACCTTGATGCGCGCCCGCAGCGCGATAACGCCCCCGCTGTAGGCCAGCTGGGCCTCGGTCGTGTCGGAGAAGATACGCCCCTCGCCCTTCTCGCCCGGGCGGTCCATCGTCAGGTAATAGCAGCCCAGCACCATCTCCTGCGAGGCGCCAATGGACGGCTCACCATGCGCTGGCGAGAGGATGTTGCGCGATGAAAGCATCAGCATCCGCGCCTCTTGCTGCGCGCGCTCGGAAAGCGGCACGTGCACGGCCATCTGGTCGCCATCGAAGTCCGCGTTGAACGCCGGGCAGACCAGCGGATGCAGCTGGATCGCGCTGCCCTCCACCAGCACCGCCTCGAAGGCCTGGATGCCCAGGCGGTGCAGCGTCGGCGCGCGGTTCAGCAGCACCGGATGATCGCGGATGACCTCTTCGAGGACATCCCAGACCTCCGGGCGCACCCGCTCGACGAAGCGCTTGGCGCTCTTGATGTTATGCGCCAGGTTGCGCTCCACCAGCTTGCGCATCACGAACGGCTTGAACAGCTCCAGCGCCATGCGCTTCGGCAGGCCGCACTGATGCAGCTTCAGCTCCGGCCCGACGACGATCACCGAGCGGCCCGAGTAGTCCACGCGCTTGCCCAGCAGGTTCTGGCGGAAGCGCCCCTGTTTGCCCTTGAGCATGTCCGACAGGCTCTTGAGCTTGTGGTTGCCCGAGCCGGCCACCGCGCGCCCGCGCCGTCCGTTGTCAATCAGCGCGTCACAGGCCTCCTGCAGCATGCGCTTCTCGTTGCGGATGATGATCTCCGGCGCGCCCAGCTCCAGCAGCCGCTTCAGCCGGTTGTTGCGGTTGATGACGCGGCGGTAGAGATCGTTCAGGTCACTGGTGGCGAAGCGCCCGCCGTCAAGCTGCACCATCGGGCGCAGATCGGGTGGCAGCACCGGCAGCACCGTCATGATCATCCACTCAGGCCGGTTGTCCGACTTGCGGAACGCCTCGACCACGTTCAGGCGCTTGGTCGCCTTCTTGCGCCGCTGGCCCGCCGTCGTCGCGATCTCCTGGCGGAGTTTCGCCGCCAGCGCGTCCAGGTCAATGCTCTCCAGCAGCGCCTGCACCGCTTCGGCGCCCATGCCCGCCTCGAACAGCTCAGGCAGCTCCGGGTTGGTGTCGCGCAGCTCCCACTCGAAACCCTTCAGGTCGCGATACTCCGCTTCCTGCAGCAGATCGCCAGGCTTGAGCGACTCCAGCTTGCGGCGCTGCGTCTCGTTGCCCGCGCGCAGCTCGTCCGCCTTGCGTGTATGCTCGTCCTGGATGCTGGTGATCTGGCCTACGGTCTCCACCTCCGCCCGATCCTTGTCGCGCTCGGCGTCGGCGTTGATCTCGTCCGCTTCCTGCTGCGCGTCGCGGGCCACCAGCTCGCGGAACTCGCGCGCCATCCGCTCCAGGTCGGAGGACATCGCCTCATCCACGATCTGCCCCTGCCGCGCGATCAGCTCGCCGGTCGGCTCGAAGACCACATCAGCGGTCAACACCAGCCCGGCGTTCTCGCGCAGCGTCTTGGCGATGGCGGCCTCCGCCGCGCGCAGCTCCGCGATGCGCTCCTCGCGGCGCTGGGCCGCGCTTCCCAGCGCCACCTCACGCTCGCGCTCGATCTCCGCGATGCGCTCGTCACGCTGTTGCTGGAGCTCCAGAATCTGTTCGGTGACCAGCTGCTCCGCCTCGTGCAGCTGCCGCTGGACGCCCTCCTCCAGCCCGCCCAGGGCCAGCTCGCGCGCCTCGTCGTTCACGCTCGTCACCACATAGAGCGCAAAGTACAGGATGCGCTCCAGGTTGCGCGGCGAAAGGTCGAGCAACAGACCAATGCGGCTCGGCGTACCCTTGAAATACCAGATATGGCTCACGGGCGAGGCCAGCTCGATATGCCCCATGCGCTCGCGGCGCACCTTGGCGCGGGCCACCTCGACACCGCACTTGTCGCAGACAATGCCCTTGAACCGCACCCGCTTGTACTTGCCACAGGCGCACTCCCAGTCCTTGGTCGGGCCAAAGATGCGCTCGCAGAACAGGCCGTCCTTCTCGGGACGCAGCGTGCGGTAGTTGATCGTCTCAGGCTTCGTGACCTCGCCATAGCTCCACGAGCGAATCTGCTCCGGGCTGGCCAGGCTGACACGGATGGCGTCGAAATCATTTACTTCAAGCATTGGGGGAGGCGCCAGCGTCGCCCAGTCCATGAACGGGCCGCCGCGCCTGTCTCCTTTCCGAATGCCGTATCAGGCTCTGCCATCGCGGGAACGCTTCTTCCGCCAGGCGCCCCGGCGGCGCGTGAGGCCCGCACTCCCCACGCGCCGCCGCGCTGGACGCCACGGTACGCGCCCTCGCGCGCTATTCGCTCTCCAGTCCAGCGATATTGATGCCCAGCTCCGGCATCACGTCAGCGCTGGTGTCCTCGACGAACTGGATCTTCTGCTCGTCTTCGTTCAGCACCTCAACGTTGATGCCCAGGCTCTGCAGCTCCTTCACCAGCACCTTGAACGACTCTGGCACGCCCGGTTCCACGATGGGCTCGCCCTTGACGATCGCCTCGTAGGTCTTCACGCGCCCGCTGACATCGTCTGACTTGACGGTCAGGATCTCCTGCAGGATGTTGGAAGCGCCGTAGGCTTCCAGCGCCCACACCTCCATCTCACCGAAGCGCTGCCCGCCGAACTGCGCCTTGCCACCCAGCGGCTGCTGCGTGATGAGGCTGTAGGGGCCGGTCGAGCGCGCGTGCACCTTGTCCTCGACGAGGTGCGCCAGCTTCAGCATGTAGATGTAGCCAACCGTCACATCAGTATCAAAGGGATCGCCCGTGCGCCCGTCGAAGAGCTGGGTCTTGCCCGACGCTGGCAGCCCCGCTTTCGCCAACAGCTCTCCGATGTCCGCCTCACTGGCGCCGTCGAAGACCGGCGACGCGACCTTGAAGCCCAGCTTCTCGGCGGCCCAGCCCAGGTGCGTCTCCATGATCTGGCCGATATTCATGCGGTGCGGCACACCCAGCGGGTTCAGGATGATATCCACCGGCGTGCCATCCGGCAGGAACGGCATATCCTCCATCGGCAGCACGCGGCTGATGACGCCCTTGTTGCCGTGGCGGCCCGCCATCTTGTCGCCCGCGCCAATCTTGCGCTTCTGCGCGATCGAGACGCGCACCAGCTGGTTGACGCCCGGCGGCAGCTCGTCGTTGTTCTCGCGCGAGAAGACCTTGACCTCGACGACCTTGCCGCGCTCGCCATGTGGCACGCGCAGCGACGTATCCTTCACCTCGCGCGCCTTCTCACCGAAGATCGCGCGCAGCAGCTTTTCCTCCGCCGTCAGCTCGGTCTCGCCCTTCGGCGTGATCTTGCCGACCAGGATGTCGCCCGGCCCCACCTCGGCGCCAATGTAAACGATGCCCCGCTCATCCAGGTTGCGCAGGCCCTCGTCACCCACATTCGGGATGTCCCGCGTGATCTCCTCCGGCCCCAGCTTGGTGTCGCGCGCCTCCACCTCGTGCTTTTCGATGTGGATGCTGGTGAACAGGTCCTCGCGCACGATGCGCTCGCTGATCAGGATGGCGTCCTCGAAGTTGCCACCCTCCCAGACCATGAACGCCACCAGAATGTTCTGGCCCAGCGCCAGTTCGCCGTTCTCCGTCGCCGAGCTGTCCGCGATGGGCTGCCCCTCCGTCACGCGGTCGCCCTTGTGAACGATGGGCCGCTGGTTGATGCAGGTGCCCTGGTTCGAGCGGATGAACTTGCGCAGCCTGTGCGTATGCTCCACGCCTTCTTCATCCAGGATAACGATCTGGCGCGCGGTCACGCTGACCACCTCGCCACTGGCCTTCGCCAGCGCGACCTGGCCGGAGTCCGCCGCCACCTGGAGCTCGATGCCCGTGCCCACGATTGGCGACTGCGGGCGCAGCAGCGGCACCGCCTGGCGCTGCATGTTCGCGCCCATCAGCGCCCGGTTCACGTCGTCGTGCTCCAGGAACGGGATCATCGCCGCCGCCACGCTCACCGCCTGCCGGGGCGAGATGTCCATGTAGTCCACCCGCGTCGCCGTCTCCTGGACGAAGCCCTCGCCCAGACGCGCCAGCACGCGATTGCTGACGAAATGCCCGTCAATGTCCAGCGGCGCGTTCGCCTGCGCGATGACGTAGCGCTCCTCGTCGTCGGCGGTCAGGTAATCCACCTCGCGCGAGACGTATGGGCGGATAGCCACCTTCTGCGACTTGAGCGCCTTGGCCAGCTTCCCCGCCAACTCCTCGTCCACGCGCTCGCCCGCCGCCGCCAGCTGGTTGCCCTTCGCGTCAACCACGTCGCGCAGCAGCGTCTGACCCACGAAGTCTGGGTGATCTGGCTCCATGCTGTGGATCACCTTGCGATACGGCGTCTCGATGAAGCCATAGGGGTTGATCTGGGCATAGGTCGCCATGTTACCGATCAGGCCGATGTTCGGGCCTTCCGGCGTCTCGATCGGGCAGATGCGGCCATAGTGCGAGTGGTGCACGTCGCGCACATCGAATCCGGCGCGCTCGCGCGAGAGGCCGCCAGGGCCCAGCGCGGAGAGGCGCC
The DNA here is from genome assembly GCA_021814145.1 of Chloroflexota bacterium. Classification (GTDB taxonomy): domain Bacteria; phylum Chloroflexota; class Ktedonobacteria; order Ktedonobacterales; family JADMIN01; genus JAKAIY01. Next base: position 878 of record JAKAIY010000147.1, on the reverse strand, counting down.
GCTTGTGGCCAATCTCAGCCAGCGGGTTCGTCTGGTCCATGAACTGCGAGAGCTGGCTGCCGCCGAAGAACTCGCGCATCGCCGCCACCACCGGGCGGATGTTGATCAGCTGGTTCGGCGTCGTCGCCGATGGGTCCTGCGCGATGGCCATGCGCTCCTTGACGACGCGCTCCATCCGCAGCAGGCCAACACGGAACTGCTGCTGGATCAGCTCGCCCACGCTGCGCACGCGGCGGTTGCCCAGATGGTCAATGTCGTCCCGATGGCCGACGCCGTTGTTCAGCTGGATCATCCGGCGGATGATGACGATCACGTCGTCCTGCGTCAGCGTGCGCACGGTCTGCGGGATCGCCAGGTCCAGCTTGCGGTTCAGCTTGTAGCGGCCCACCGGCCCCAGGTCATAGCGGCGCGGCGCGTAGAACAGGTTCTTGTTCACCGGATCCTGACGGATTGAGTTGACGTTGCCGAGCACGGGCAGGTCGCCCGACATCGACGTCCATGTCTTGCCGTAGTCGGTGGTCTTGAAGACGTACGGTTTCAGGTCGTTGTTGCGATGGCCGTCGAGCGCAGCGTAGGCCGTGCCCGCGTCGTACCAGGACGCTTCGAGACCCGACACGTAGTACTCATGGTTGACGCCGGGAATGTTCTTGCCGACCTCTTCCCAGTTGACGCCGCCGTCACGGCTGACCTGGATATTGCCGTCATCGGTTCCCGCCCAAAGGATGCCGGGCAATACGGGCGACTCCGCCATCTCGGTCATCGTGCCGAACTCGTTGGCCACGTAGCCGTCGTTCTTCGACAGGATGCAGGGTTCGCCGGGACCCGCGCTGCGGCCACGGCCGCCCCCGCGGCCGCCGGCGACCTCGGGCGGCGCCGGC
>JAKAIY010000012.1 GCA_021814145.1 Chloroflexota bacterium | reverse complement strand
CCGCTATTCCTCGTGGGACGCGAGCGCCACAATCTCCGGCGCGCGCTTGTCGAGCCAGGGCGCTATCAGCCGCGTCGCCACCTGATACACCGCCAGCCCGTAGAGCACCGCCAGCGGCGTGGAGACGGCCAGCCACTCCCTCAGGCCCAGCAGCGGCGGCATGAGCAGCAGGATAAACACGGGCGCCAGCATGAACAGTGTTCCCCAGACCGCTCCCAGCGAGATGACGCTGCGCAGGCAGCCGTTGCCTGATGAGACACTGCCCGACCCTACGGTAAGCGAGCGCACCCGCAGCGGCAGCAGGGTCGAAGTGATGTTGCCCACGCCCAGCAGGGTCAGCGTCGCCGCCACGCCCTCCGCCAGCGCTAGTGGCGCCGTCACCCAGTATCCCGTCACCGCGCATGACGCCGCGATCAGCGCCACCTGCGCGACCAGCGCCACGAGCCCCACCGCGAGATTCTTGCCCCACAGGATGTCCAGCGACTTTGCGGGGAAGAGCATCAACGTCCGCAGTCCCTGGCGCTCCAGGCCAAGCGCGTTCACCGAGAGCGTAAGAACGATCAGCAAGGCGGGCAGGGGCGCCAGCAGCGGCTCCATGCCAGCGAGATGCTGGTAGAAATAGCTCGTTTGTGGGGTAGGCCGGTCGCCGCGCACCAGGTTGGGGGCGAAGACGACCAGCAGCAGCACGAGCGAGCTGAGCAGCGACGCCTTGATCTGCGGGTCGCGCCAGAGATAGCGCAGGTCCTTGACTGTCACCGCCGCGACCACGGGCGAGATCCACGGCCGCCGTGTCCGCCGCTGGCTGGCCTCCGCGTCACTCACCCGCGGAGCGGGAACCGCCCGCGTCTGCCGCGCGCGTCCGCCGCCGCTCACCGATTCTGGCGAGGTGACGCCACGATCCAGTGTCCAGGCCCAGACCGCCAGCAGGACCGGGGTAAGCGCCAGCAGCGCCAGCAGCCACGGCAGCGCGCCAAGCGTGTCGCCCGCGTGGGCCAGGATGATCGCCCGCGCCGCCATTCCCGGCGGCAGCCACTGCGCGTAGCGTCCGATGTCCAGCCGGCCCAGCAGGTCCAGGCTGTTCGCGTGCCGCAGCAGCGTCGTGGCGAACTGGCCAGCGAGCGAGCAGGTAACGCTTATCAGGGCGAAGATCACGACCGACAGGTCGCGGTAGCGCCGGCTGCGCAGCATGCCCACCAGCGCGGCCACCGTCATCTGGCTCAGGCCGGTGGTGTGGATATAGAGCAGCGACAGGGCCGCTACGCCAATCACCAGGCTCACCGGCCCGGCGCCCCAGCCCACCAGCGTCGCCGCGAAGAGCGCCACGATGATGAACGTTGGCGGGTCAAGCAGCGTCGCCAGCATCAGCCCGATCATGCGCTCGGCGCGAGTGAGTGGATAGGTCGCCAGCCGGGTGACATCCAGCCCTTCATTGACGGAATACTGCACGACAGGCAGCGCGACCCAGGCGACGTACAGGAAGCCAAGCGTCAAAAAGAGCAGCTGGGCCGCCGCCGCGCGCGGCAGGTAGAGATAGCCCAGCCCTGTGAGCAGGCCCGTCGAGACGCCAAAGCCGAGAATGAAGATCGCCATCGCGATCGCGCCGATGACCGATGAGACGCTGCGCCGATAAGCGCGCAGGCCCACCTTCCAGCGCAGCCAGAGCAGCGCCCTCACCTGGCGCGGGCGCACTGTCAGCTCGGAGAGCGCGCCCGCGCGCTGGCTAGCCGGCGCGGTGGCGCTATCGCCCACGCGCGCTATTCCAGCCATTCCAGGCCCCCTTCACGCCGCTCCGCGCCCACCAGTCGCAGGAATATATCCTCCAGCGTGGCGTCATCCCCGCCCGCGCGCCGCCGCAGGTCATCCGGCGTTCCCTCGGCGATCAGCCGCCCATCGTGGATGATGCCAACACGGCTGCAGAGTTTTTCCACAATCTCCATGATGTGTGAGCTAAAGAAGATCGTCACGCCGCTAGCCGTCAGATCACGCAGGATGTCGCGGATCACCCGCGAGCTGACAGGGTCCACGCCCTCGAATGGCTCATCCAGGAAGAGCGCCTGCGGGCGGTGGATCAGCGCGACTGCCAGGGCCACCTTCTTGCGCATGCCGACTGAGTAGTCCACCACCATCTTGTCCGCGTCGTCAGCGAGCAGCAGCGCGTCCAGCAGGGAGCCCGCGCGCCGCCGGGCCTCCGCGCGCGGGATGTCGTACATCGCCCCAGCGAACTCGATCAGCTCGCGCCCGGTCAGCCGCTCGTAGAGGTTCAGCTTCTCCGGCAGCACGCCCATCACCGTCTTGGCGCGCAGCGGCTCGCGCCACACATCCACGCCGCCGACGTAGGCGACCCCCGCCGTTGGGCGCAGCATGCCCACCAGCATCTTGATGGTCGTGGATTTGCCCGCGCCATTGCGTCCGAGGAAGCCGAAGAACTCGCCGCGCCGCACAGCCAGCGAGAGGCCATTGACCGCGCGCTTGCCATCGAAGACGCGCGTCAGGCCCCACATCGCCACCGCCGCGTCCGCGGGTGGAAATCCGGCGGGCGGCAGGCCGGGAAACGGCGTCACACCGTTGTTGACTGGCGCTGTGTCCATGAGATCGCATTCCTTGTCTTATATCAGGGCCTTATTATCAGGATGTGTGAGGCGTCGCCTGGGAGGTGTCGCGGAGAAAGGCGCGGCAGGCGCTCGCCATCCGGGGTGACGGTGTTGTCTCCCATCATCGAATTATACGCGCCCAGCTACCCTGAAGTCGCATAGCGGCAGGGGGCGCCGGCGGCGGGTGGCTGAAATCGCTCCTGAAGGCGAGGAGCGCCCGTGGACGTGGCGGGCCACAGAACCTTTCAGGCGTGAACGTGTTCGCCAGCCTGCCGGGAACGCCTGATTTGGCTTAAGGAACACCGGGCCTCGCCTCGTGATACACTGACCGGTGGAGCGACCGGAGACGGCTCCGGCCCTGCCGGGAGCGATGAGGCTCCCACCAAGGAGGCCATCTCATGTCAGAGAACAATACCCAGATGGAGATTCGTATCGAGCACGACTCCCTGGGCGATAAAGCGGTGCCGGCCAGCGCCCTGTGGGGCGTGCAGACCCAGCGCGCCGTCGAGAACTACCCTGTCAGCGGCATGCATGCCCACCCCACGATGATCCGCGCTACGGCGCTGGTGAAGAAAGCCGCCGCGATCACGAACCGCGACACGGGCCGCCTGGACGCGCGCATCGCCAACGCGATCATCCAGGCCGCCGATGAGGTTCTCGCTGGCCAGTGGCATGACCAGTTCGTGGTGGATGTCTATCAGGCGGGCGCGGGCACCTCGCACAACATGAACGCCAACGAGGTGCTGGCCAACCGCGCGATTGAGATCCTGGGCGGCAGGCGCGGCGAGTACCGCCTCGTTCACCCCAACGATCACGTCAACATGGCGCAGTCCACTAACGACACCTTCCCGACTGCGATGCGTGTCGCCACCGTCCTGGCGATCAATGAGCTTCTGCCCGCGCTGGAGGCCCTGGCGGCGGCGTTTGAGGAGCGGGGCGTGGCGTTTGACGACATTGTCAAGTCAGGCCGCACGCATCTGCAGGATGCGACGCCCGTTCGCCTGGGCCAGGAGTTCGCCGCCTACGGGCTGACGCTGCGCCGCGATGTGGACCGCATGCGCCACGTCCGCGAGACGCTCTACGAGCTCAACGTCGGCGGCACTGCCGTTGGCACCGGCCTGAACGCCGAGCCGGCCTATATCACGGGCATGGCGCGCGTCCTGGGCGAGTTGACCGGGCAGCCATTCCACAACGCGACATCGCTGACCCAGATCGCGCAGAGCATGGCGTCGTTCGTCGAGGTCTCTGGCGCGCTGCGCGTGCTGGCCACGGACCTGACGAAGATCGCCAATGACCTGCGACTGCTGGCCTCTGGTCCAGCCACCGGCTTCTATGAGATCGTGCTGCCCGCCGTGCAGCCGGGCTCCTCGATCATGCCAGGCAAGGTCAATCCTTCGATGGCCGAGATGCTGAACATGATCTGCTTCCAGGTCCTCGGCAACGATACCTGCGTCGCGTTCGCCGCGCAGGCCGGCCAACTGGAGCTGAACGTGATGATGCCGGTCATCATCCACAACGTTCTCCAGTCGCTGACTATCCTGACGCACGGCATGGAGACCTTCACCACACGCTGCGTGACGGGGATTCAGGCCAACAGGGAGCGCTGCGAGGAGTACGCCTTCAAGAGCGCCAGCCTGGTCACGGCGCTGGCGCCCTATATCGGCTATGAGGCCTCCGCCGCCATCGCCAAGGAGCAGGTCGCTACCGGGCGCGACATTCGCGATATCGTGCGCGAGAAAAACCTCTTGCCGGAGGCGGATCTGGCGATCATTCTGGAGCCAAGGGCGATGACGGAGCCAGGCATCGCTGGCCAGGGTCGCACCCAGACGCCAGTTCTCGGCCACACCAGCGCCGGCGGCTGATCCATCTCCGCCATAGGCCAGCGCCCGCGTCTCCTGTCCGCACGCTCGCCGCTTGCGGGTGGGAGGCGCGGCTGTATTGCGAGGAAAGGGAGCGCGCCATGAGCGACACGATGTATCTCTGCCCCACCTGTGGGACGCAATACCCGGTCGAGGACGCGCCACCCGCGAGCTGTCTCATCTGTGAGGATGACCGCCAGTATGTGAGTCCCGGTGGCCAGCGGTGGACGACGCTGGAGAAGCTCCACGGCGCGCATACGAATACGCTGGCCGGCATCGCTCCCGGTATCACGACCATCGCCACATCGCCCACGGTAGGCATTGGCCAGCGCGCCTATCTGCTGCGGACACCCGCCGGAAATGTGCTCTGGGACTGTCTGGCCTACCTCGACCAGCCCACTATCGCGGCCATCCAGGCGCGTGGCGGGCTGGCCGCCATCGCCATCTCGCACCCGCACTTCTACACGACGATGGTGGACTGGAGCCATGCCTTCGGCGGTGTTCCCATCTATCTGCATAGCGATAATCAGCCGTGGGTCGCGCGCCCCGACCCGGTCATCCGCTACTTCGAGGGTGAGAGCGTCGCGCCGCTTCCTGATTCGCCCGGGCTGCGCGTCATCCGGCTCGGCGGCCACTTTCCCGGCAGCGCTGTCCTCTACTGGCCCCAGGCGGCGGAAGGCGCGGGCGCGCTCTTTACCGGCGATACCATCATGGTCGCCGCTGACCCACGCTGGGTGTCGTTCATGTATAGCTTCCCCAACCGCATTCCGCTTGGTGAGCGGTCCATCCGGCGGATCGTCGCCGGGGTCGAGCCGCTGGCTTTCTCACGCCTGTTCGACGGCTGGACGGAGGCGCAAGGCGACGCCAGAGACGCTGTGCTGCGCTCCGCCGAGCGTTACATCACGCATATCCACGATTGACCAGCGGCGGCGTTAGACCAGCGGGGTTGATCCACTCGCCAGCGACGCCGAGCCGGCGCGGCGCGAGCTCATCGGACTCCAGGTAATTCCCCCACCATCCAGGCGGATTCCGGGTTGGCCTGGAGCGCGGCCAGCGCATGGCGATAGACCCGCCTGTCGGGCTTGCCGCGGCCAAACTCCTTCCGACTGGTCTGGCCAGGACGCTGTCGGTTAGGGCGTTTGCCGCTTCCGCTTCGCCGCCGCGCTGCGCTCCTCCGCGCGCCGTTTCTCCGCCTGCTGCGCCTGTTTCTCTTTTGCGCGTCGCTCTTCCTCCCGTCGTTCCTCTTCCCGTCGCTCCTCCTCTTCCCGCTCCTCCGCGCGCCGCTCCGTTGTACGCCGTTCCTCCCTGCGCCACTTCGCCATGCGCTGCTGCTCTGCCTGCCAGGCCCGCTGCTTTGCCGCGCGCCGCTCTGTCGCGCCCTCCTCCTCCGCGCGGCGCATCACCGCTTCCTCCTCCTCTTCCGCGCGCCGCGCCTGCTCCTCCTCCTCTTGCCGCCTCTGCTCATCTTTCCAGCGCAACGTCGCCTCATGCTCCTGCTGATTCATATAGGACCCCCGTGCTTGTCGCTGTGTGGCAATTGGTTGCCGGAACATCTGGGTCACGCTGACCACTTGTCAAGGGAGGTTGCTGGCGAGATATGCGTTTCATCGTCGTGGGCAATCCATGCGCAATACCCACGCCAGGCTGCGCGCAGCGGCGAGACTCTGGCGCACGGCCCGAGGTTTCTGGAGGGTGGCTATCGTCATGGGTAGACGAACCGCTTGACCGTGTCCTGCGGCGCTGGCAGCGAGCGGGTGAAGCAGTGGGGGCGAGTCGCCTCAGATCGTGGCGCGGGTCCGCATTCCCTTCCGGGTGGGCGCGACGACTGACCCCATCTGTGACTAGCTGGCGGGGCGGGCGCGGCGCAATTCTTCGAAGAGCTGGCGCTCGTGGTCGGTCAGGCGGTCAGGCAGCGTGGCGAGCACGCGCACCAGCAGGTTGCCATACCCTCCGCCGTTGAGCTTGGGCATGCCTTTGCCTGTCACGCGGAAGACGCGGCCATTCTGGGTCTCTGGCGGGATGGTGAGCGTGATGCGCTTGCCATCAATCAGTGTGATGGGCAGCTCGCCGCCCAGCACAACTGTCGTCAGCGGCGCTTGCGCCTCCAGCGCGAGATCGTCGCCGCGCCGCTCGTATTGCGGGTCAGGGCGCACGGTCACTTTGAGGTAGAGGTCGCCGCGCGGGCCATTATTGGAGCCGGGCTGTCCCTCGCCCGCCACGCGCACGCGCGTTCCGGTGTCCACGCCGGCGGGAATGCTGACCGTGATGCGGCGCTCACGCTCGATCATGCCAGCGCCGCCGCAGACCGCGCAGACGCGCCCGCTGTACTTGCCCGTGCCTGAGCAGGTCAGGCAGATCTCCGGCTGGTTGATGGTGTAGAGCCGCTTGGCTCCGGAGTAAGCCTCACGCAGGGTAATCTCGACCGGCTGCTCCACATCTTCTCCCTTGAGCGAGCCGCCAGTCGCGGTGGTCGAGCGCCCGCGAGAGGTGGAAGCGCCTGCGGAACTGGGGCCGCTGGGCGAGCTGCCCGCGCCGCTGGGCGAGCCGCCAGCGCGCCGGTTGCCGAAGAGCGCGTCGAAAAAGTCAGCGAATCCGGTCGGGTCCGTGGCGTCATAGGAGCGGGATGAAGCGCCAGTGGTCCCGGCGTCTGTCCGCCCGCGCGACCCGAATGGCGACCGCGCGCGGCCTGAGGAGCTGGCGTTTCCGCCGCCGAAGGCGTCGCGCCAGTTCAAGCCGCTCGCGTCATAGGTACGGCGCTTGTCCGGGTCCGAGAGAACCTCGTAGGCCTCGTTGATCGCCTTGAAGCGCGCCTCGGCCTGTTTATTGCCGGGATTGACATCCGGGTGGTATTTGCGCGCGAGCTGGCGGTACGCCTTCTTGATCTCATCGGCGCTGGCGGACTTGCTGACCCCAAGCACGCTGTAGTAGTCTTTTTGCTCCATGACGCTCAATCGCTCGCTCCGACGCTCTGGCTGGTCGCCGCTTGCCCTGGCGCGTAGGCGCGCTCGCGGGCCTCGCTTTTCGAGTACGCTTGTGACCGGGCTTTGGTTGGGCGCATCCGCCACACGCCCCCTGATGGCGCCCTGGAAACGCCGCGACGTCTGGCGCCGCTATAGCGACCCGGCGGCGGACGGCATCATTCCATCAGGCCTCGGGGCCTGAGCTGACCTTGACACGGGCGGGGCGCAAGGTCTCATCGCCCAGCTTGTAGCCCCGCCGGATCTCTTCGACAACCGTTCCCTCTGGATGATCCGTTGACGCGATTGTCTCGACGGCCTCGTGAACGTATGGGTCAAATGGCTCGCCAACGGTAGCCACAGTGGTCAGCCCCTCCGCCTTGAGCAGCTCGTTGAGCTGCCACTGGAGCATGCGCATACCCTGCTGGAGACTCTCGCGGTCCATCGTATCCTGGAAGGCGAGGGCGCGCTCGAGATTATCCACAACCTCGAGCAGCTTCGCCAGCAACTCGCGCTTCTCGCGGCGCACGCGGTCGCTGGTCATCCGCTCCTGGCGCTTGCGGAAATTCTCCATCTCGGCGCGCTCGCGCAGGAAGCGCTCCCAGTTCTGGGCGGCCTCGGCCTTGGCGGCTTCCAGTTGGGCTTCCAGCTCGGCGATGCGCGCCTCTGGGCTGATCTCTTCGACCTCCGGCTCCGGCGTGGGCTCCTCTCCGCCGGGTGTCCGCTGCGTGTTGTCGTTGGACTCTGCCATTCCATAAACTCCAAGAAAGATGGCTGATAGCTGGCCTGCGTGGCCGTTCGTGAGCGTATCGCGGGAAGTATAGTCCCGCTGTTTTCAGTGTGTCAAACACGCTCCCGGTTTGGCGCGCCACAGTCCGGCGCGCGACAAGCCCGGCGCGCGCCGCTGGAACGCGCCCGTCCAGGACTTGCGGGGCAGATGTTGCCCAGCGGAGCGGCGTTCGTCTTGTTGAAGAAAGGGCGATACGCCGCGCTGATTTTGCGGCGCTGAGGAGCCTCGCCAGCTTTCACCCCGAAAGTTGTATGGCGAGGGCGCTGGTGTTCTCGAATCCATCCCGCCCCAAACGCTCATGCGCAGATATCCCAGGACTTATCTTCTCCCTGCCGCGTGTATGCGCGAAGTCATTCGCGACGATTCAGGGTGGTCCGTGTGAGCGACTCCTTGGGCGATGGGCGGCCAGCGCGGGTACAACACAGACGGCCAGGAGCGCGCGACGTTGAGCGCGCGGAAGAGGGTGACACGATGACCTATCTGACAATCCAAACCGGGCGGCACAGACCGTCCGTCAGGGCGAGCCTGCCGGGAGCGCGGGCGCAGGCGTTGCGGCGCCTGGAGCGTGAGCACGTCGCGCTGCTGCTAGCGATCTCAGAGCTGGAAGCGGGGGCGCGCGGAGCGGAAAGCCCTGAGCTGCGCGCGGCGCTGCTGCCGCTGCTGCGGCATGATCTCGCGCGGACGCAATACGCGCTCCAGCGCGCCGCGGCTGGACAGTATGGTGTATGCGACCGCTGCGGGCGCGCTATCGCCGCTGGCAAGCTGGAACTGAACCCGGCCACTACCCGCTGCCCGGCCTGCTCACACATCCGGCGCGGCCCCAGCGCTGACTGAGTGACCTGGCGCCGCGAGACATGGCGCGCGCGCGTCCTCATTCCTCATCAAAAGACAGGCCGCCGGAGGGGAGAATCCTCATCCGGCGGCCTCGCGCTATTCTGGAGCTATCAACCGTTGAAGCTGCTCCAGCCATCCCAGGCGGCTGGCTTGACGTTGGGGCTGTTATAAAGGACGTAGATGGTCTGGCGCTCCTGGAGCGGCAGGTTATAGGGATTGCCTGTATACACCGCCATCCTGCCGCTGGCGTCGAACACCTCGACCACCAGCTTGTGTGAGCTATCCACTGTATACTGGCCAACCTGCGAGCTGGAGAGCTTGACGCCCCAGATGTCGAAGAACTGGCCAAGGGTGAACGTGGTGACGGTATTGCTCTCGTTGTGGATGATGTTGGCTTCGTTGTCGTGGACATGGAGCGGATAGAGGCAGTTGGCGGAGTCCACGATGCCTATGCCAGGGTTGGCGTTGACACGCTGGCCGTTGATGTAGAGCTCCAGATACTGGTGGATGTGCATTACGCCACCCTGCTCTGGCAGACAGGTGAGGCCGTCCACGGCTTGGCCAGTGGCGGGCTTCGCGTTGAGGGCCACCGCGCCGCTGGGACTGGCGCCGCCCTGGGACCCGGCGCGGAAGACGAACTGGCTGATGACAATGAGCAGGATGACGACGATCAGGACCACGCCGCCGATGATGGCGCCGCGTATCAGCCGCTGGCGCCGGATCTCGCGCTGGCGCTGGCGCTGGCGCTCCTGCTGGCGCTGCTGGTACTGCTCCTGCCGGGTGGCGCGTCGCTGGTCGCGCTTGGTGAATGATCCCCCTGGACCGCTCATGGAATCTCTATCCTTCAGCTTTCAGCGCCCGGTTCTCGCGCTGGTTTCGATCCGTCCGGGGCCGCGCGCCATGAGTCCGCCCCTAGAGTCGCCCGCAGTATATGGTGTGGGCATGGGCGTGTCAACGCTTGCCAGGAAGCGGCGAATGGGCCTGTGACGTGGTTGTGGCGCGCGGGCCACGCTTTGTGACGCGAACGCGGCGCCAGGCTGATTGATTGCCTGATGTCGGAGAGCGCCACGGCGGCTCTGTGGGCGCGCTCGCGCGCGAGAAGGGATAAGCTCATGGCTTCCACCATTCACGTTGACCGAGCCATAGACGCCAGGGGGCAGATGCGCCCTATGCCCATCATCACCCTCGCCCGTATCATGAAAGAGATCGGGCCAGGGCAGGTCGTCGCTATCAAGGTGACAGACGCGGGCGCGAAGCGCGACATCCCGGCGTGGTGTGAGAAGACCGGCGCGACGCTGCTAGATTCCACGGAAGAGCGGGGCGAGCTGACCTTCTCTATCCGCAAGCCGGAATAGCGGCGACTGATTCGCCTGACCTGACTGGCTCGCTTCCCACGCTCTCTGCCCGGACAGCGCGTGGCCGGGCGCGGGAGGCGGCGCTGTCGGGGGAAACCGGATGATAAGGGGAGAACATGACGCCTGACGCCCCATCAACGCCCGCTACCCCGCGAAGCGGCGCCCGGTGGCTGCGCGTGGTCACGCTGCTGCTCGCCGGCGAGAAAGTGGTCCAGCACGTCGCCGTCACCGTCGCGTTCCTGTTTGATATCGGCGGTATTCGCGCTCGTGTGGCGCTGGACTACCGCCTGTTCATGGTGGTGGGCGCCGTGAGCGCGGTTCTCTTCGCGCTGGGCGGCTGGGCGCTCGCGCGGCGGAAACCGTGGGCGGTGAGGCTGATCGTCGCGCTGGCGCTGGTAGATATCGTTGGCGAGTTTGCGGCGCAGGGCGCGCTGATGATCGTGATCAACGTGTCCATCCTCGTCGCGCTGGCGCTGCTCGTCCTGGCCCCGCTTTCCCTGCGGCGGGCGGAAACGCGCTGAGCCGCGCGCGTCAGGCTCCTCGTGGGCGCGCGACGAGGGCGGTGGGCAGATCGAGGGCGAGGTTCTCCATCATCAGGCGCGGGTTGGCGTTGACATCCAGCGTCGCCTCCGCCGCTAGCAGTGTCTCGAGGAAGACGCGCGCGCGCTCCGGCCCGATGGCCGGGCCGACACGCTCGGCGGCGCGGCGTGGCTCGCCGGTAGTCAGCAGCCGCCGCGCGCCATTCGCCGCCAGCGTCACGTCACGCCACCAGAGCGTCCAGAGGTCGAGCGCCGCGCGGGCGCTGGCGTTGTCCGCGCCGAGCGTCGCCGCGACGCGCATGCGCTCATCCACGGCCTGGGTAGCCATCGCCGCGATACGCGCCAGCGCCTCCTCGCGCTGCCGCGCAGTGTCGGGCTGCTCGTGCGCGCGGACCGCCCAGCCGAGACGCCCGTTCGCCAGGCCCGCCAGCCGCTCAGCCTCGGCGGCCTCCACGTTCCAGCGTTCACGCAGCGCCCGCGCGATGACATCTGGCGCGATGGGATTGAACTGGACAGGCTGGCAGCGTGAGCGGATGGTGGGCAGCGCTTCGCCCGCCTCATTCGCGATCAGGATGAGCGTCACGCCGGGCGGCGGCTCCTCCAGCGTCTTCAGGATGGTGTTCGCGGTTCCCTCTTTGATGCGCCGCATCGCGGGGATGATGAAGACCCGGTGATCGCTCTCCGAGGGCGCGAGCGTGGCCAATCGCTCCGCCTCGCGCAGCTGGTTAACGGTGATCCAGAACTTCTGCTTGCCGTTCTCCTTAAGCGGCTCGATGATGGTCAGATCAGGGTGATTGCCGCTGGCCACCTTGCGGCAGGAGGCGCACTCGCCGCAGGCGTCGCTCTGGCCCGAGGCGCGGCGCTGGCAGAGCAGCGCCCGCGCGAACGCCAGTGCCGTTGTGGTCTTGCCCACGCCCTCCGGCCCGGTGAAGAGATAGGCGTGTCGCGCCTGATCGCCGGCCAGCGCGCGCTCCAGCAGCGCCTGCGCCCGCTCGTTCCCGATCACCCCCCGCATGCGCTGTCTCTCCCATCAGCCGCCAGGCCGAAAATACCGCGTTCCGCCATGCGCCCGACCGTTGGCGCGAGCGATACCATCATGATACATTCTCTTGAAGGACTGTGCGAATGGCTGGCCGCGGACGCGCCAGCCAGCAGTTATTTTATTGGTGCGAACGGCTACCGCGTGATACGTGACCCATTCGCGACAACAAGGGGTAGGCCCATGGCGGACGAGCTCGTCGAGATTCCGCTTTTTCCCCTGGGCCTGGTGCTCTTTCCAGGGATGGTGCAGCCGCTGCATATCTTCGAGCCGCGCTACCGCGAGATGACGAAGCGCTGCCTGGATGGCGAGGGGGTATTCGGGATCGCGCTGGCGCTGCCGGAGAGCGCGTTCCATCACGAAATCCCGGCGCGCGTGGGCACGATGGCGCGCATCCTCGATTATTACCGTCTGCCCGATGGCCGGTACAATCTGCTGATCGTGGGCGCGCAACGCTTCGAGATTGTCACGACGATGCGCGACCAGCCGTATCTGCGCGGGCTGGCGCGCATCCTGCCCGAAGAGATGGGGAACGGGCCGGTGGACGCGCTGACCGCGAAGGCGCGGCGCCTGCTCGACGAGTACCTCGCGATTGTGCTCGCCGACAGCGAGGACAGCGAGAACCACATCGCCATTCCCAACGATCCGATCGAGCTGTCCTACTTCATCGCTGTGCTGTTGCCCTGCGAGGACAGCGCCAAGCAGGAGCTGCTGGAGGCGCCAGCGGCGGATGCCCGGCTGGCGCGCGAGCTCGATTTCCTGCGCGTTGAGATCACCCGCGCCCGCGCCGCGGCCGCCGAGGAGCTCGCCAACCGCTCCGCCCGCGCGCCTGGCCCCGATGATCGCCCGCCTTCCGGTCCCGCCCACCGCGCGTGACGCGCTGTGGCGTCCCATGCTACAGAGGCGCGAATGTGATGGCGTCGTGGCTCTCCGCTGGCGTCTGTTGACCGCGCTGTGACGCGCGCTGGATACGCTGCAGGGTCAGGAACGGCGCGCGAGCCGCCAGATCGGGAGAGGAGCGCGGATGTGATGCAGCAGAAGCGCGAACGACGCCACATCATTCCATTTCCCTGGCTACGGGTCCCCATCGTAGACTCCCTGCGCGCCTCACGCGGCAAGCAGTTCATGCGCGGGCTGACCGAGGTGGATGTCACGCGAGCGCGCCAGGCGCTGCGGGCGCACCGCGAGCGCACGGGGGAAAGGCTCTCGTTCACAGCTTACCTGATAACGTGCGTCGCGCGCGCGGTCGCGGAGCACCCGATGACGCAGGCGCGCCGGATAGGCCGCCGGCGCCTCATCCTGTTCGATGATGTGGATGTCTGCGTCCAGATCGAGCGCCAGACAGACCAGGGCATGCAGACAGCGCCCTATGTCATCCGCGCCGCGAACCGCAAGCCGCTTCGGGCCATCCATCAGGAGATCCGCGCCGCGCAGGCTGCGGACGTTGGCGGACCCTGGGAGATGCGCGGCCGGCGGCTGTATCCCTACCTGCCGCGATCGCTGCGCGCGCTGCTCTGGCGGACCCTCGAGCGCAGCCCGCGCCTGCGGAAGCGCATCGCGGGCTCCGTCATGGTGACGGCGGTGGGGATGTATGGCAAGGGCGCTGGCTGGGGCATCTCGCCGACATCGGGCTATACCCTCGAAATCCTCATCGGCGGCATTGTGGACCGGCCCGCCGTTGTGGAGGGGCTGCTGACGGTCGAACAGCGCCTGTGCATGACGGTGAGCGCGGACCACGACATTATTGATGGCGCGCCCCTGGCGCGGTTCATCCAGCGGCTGAACGAGCTGATCGGCAGTGGCTACGGGCTGGAGGAAGCGGGCGTGGCGCTGGCCGCGGGCGCGGCGGCGGCACGGGCGGGCGCGGCGCTGGCGGGGCGCTAGAACGCGCCGGTATAGGCGCTGATGCGCCAGGAAGCGCCGTCCGCGCTCAGCGTGACCTGCGCGGAGGCCGGCTGGGCCGAGCCGGCGCGGGTGAGCGCGTAGGAGACGCTGGCGCTGGCGCCGGAGACGGTGACGCTGGAACTGGCGCAACTGGTGACGGGGCCTTGAAGCTGGTCGAGCTCGCGCTGGCTGGCGACGAATTGCGCTTCGGTTCCTTGCGCCTGAAGCGCGGGATCAAGCAGGGCGTACAGCTTGTCATAGCGCCGGGCGGTGAGGTCGGCGCAGATGGCGCTGACGGTGGGCTGCGCGTCTGGCGGGCGTGGCGCGAGGAAAGTCAGCGCGAGATAGCCCAGCCCGCACAGCGCCAGTCCCGCCAGCGCCCCCAGCAGGAGCGGCGCGCCGGACAGGCGGCGCTTCCGCCTCTTCGCGTCACCGGTCGCCGCCATCCTGTCCTCATCGCGCATGCCACCCTCCTGTCGCCGTCGCGCCCCAGTTCACGCATGCAGTATAGGGCATGGCGCGGCCTGGGCGCGACCCCTGCCACCAGCCAATCTCCCTGGATGGGCGGGAAGAGCGGACGGGCGGCGCTAGAGCGAGGCGAAGAAGTTGATGAGCGCGATCAGCGCGATGACGCCAATAAAGGTCAGGGGATTGCCCGCGGTGATGGCGACCAGCGGGATACCGAAGATCAGCGAGCAGATCGCGATGCCGGTGCGCTGGCTGGCGTCGAGCTTGCTGCGCGTGGGACGCGGGGCCTGCGCCATTTCCTGCCGCGCCTGCGCCATTATGCGCTCGGTCAGCTGCTGGATGAAGTGCTCGTCGTAGGCGGGGCCAATCTCGCGCCGCGCCTCCAGTGTCGCCTGCACATCGCGCTTGAGGTCATCCGCCTGCTGCGGACTCATCGGGCTCATGGAGGACATCCGCTCGCTCCTTCTGTCGCGCCGCCCTCGCCGCCCTGGCGCTGGCGCGCTCATTGGAAGGTACTACGCGACGGCGGGCGCAAGGGTTACAGGCGGAGGAGGTGGAGCAGACCTTACCAACACGCCCTGTCCGCTTCTCTCACATCAAATCCGCTACCAGCGTCACCCAATGGCGCTGCGAGGCGTATCACTGGGAAGGTGGCAGCGGGGTGGGGTCAGCGCTTGCGAGCGTCTCTACGATGTATGTGATGATGCCCGCCTTAGTCATCCGCTTCGGTTGTGTGCCAGGATAGTATTTAGTCTCTACCCACTCGCGGGTAGGGGCTAGGCAGAAACTGACAAACCGAGTCAAGGAGGACGTGTCATGGACGCCGATCAGCCCAGCCAGGTTACGGAGAAGCAAAAGCCACCGTCTGTGGTCACTCAGGCGTTTGACACTGCGCGCCGAGCGGAACTACAGACCGGACGCCCACGCCAACTCTTAGCGGCTGGCGCGTTAGGCGTCTGCCTACTCTTCATCGCTGGTATGTTATCCCTTCCCAGGCTCGATGAAGCCTTGACGATTGCGCTCTATGCATTTGTCATCGCCATGCCGCTGCTCGTCGTAGACTACTTTTCCGCGTCATACAAGGCCAACGCAGAGCCGCGCAACCTGCTGTTATCGGCGCTCTTTGTCGCCGGATGGCTGGTAGGAGATGCGCTCGGCCCAGCCGCCGTCTACGTGGGTATCGTCGCAGTGGTATGGCATCTCAATTCGACTGCTGGGGTTGTTCTGCTTCTGTGGCCGGTCGGGGTCATGGTGATCGTGGTTTTCGTCATGCTCGTCGGAGTGTTGATCTACGGATGGCGCAAGGTGCGTGCGGAACGAAAGAACGAGCCGCCTACCCCAAAGCCACGATCTGAAATAGTTGGAGACAAGTAGGGAGTTGGGCTAGTTGAGCGGGAAGGGAGCGCTTTGATGTGAAGGACATCGGCGATGCCGAGCAAGCTATTGAGCCAAGCGCAAACTTACTTCGGCTAGCCTTTTGTGACACGCGTTAAGCCTTGACATCCACGTCATCATCCACATCGCCTCCATTGTCGTCATCTGTGCCGAACAATTCAGAATGAATTGTAATCGGTGTTCATTCTTTTCTTTCTCTATACATCCGGATCACCGCTTCCAGGTGCTCGCTCGGCAACTCGTAGATGTATTGCCTAAGATCGCGCTCTATCGTCCTATCACCCATATTTAAATGGCCTTTTACCATTTTTGCGATTGACTCAGTGGCATCGCCTAATTTTTCTCTGCCCTCTTTTGTTACGAGTGCTCCACTATACCGCCTGTCAGTAACAAATGCGATTATCATTTGAAGTCCTGCTACTGCCAAGAGGACCCTGGCTCGCCGTGGCACCAGGCCGAGGATATGCAACAGACCATACCACGGAAGTGTGCGGTTGCGTGCGGTCAATACTGCCGCTACTGTGCGAAACGCCTGCACCATCTCCTGGATGTCTGCTTTGTAGGCATCATTGAACCAGTGGTCTGCATTTGCGTAGACATAGCGGTAGAATTCAAGCGTCTTAATGAGCTCAGTGATCGCGTCCGCCTGCGCATTGACTGGATCTGTAAATGCTCGCTCAATCACCCTGCCAGCCACGTAGACAACTACACCTCCACCCACAGTCAAGGCAGCAGTGATAAGGCTGTCCTCAATGGTCATATCCTTGTCTCCCAGCCTCTAACTGTCGAGGCAAGGGTGCCCTTAGAAGCGGAGCAGAGGCCGAATGATGGGTTGTCCTGCTCGGCGCTTGAAATAGAGCGACAGTCGATTGTCATCAGTCACGGTGCTGACCAGTTCCCAACCACCTTGGCCGAGTTGACCAATGGCGTCGTTCCATTGGTTCGCATTGAAGGACTCTGAGAAGGTGATCGTACCATAGTAACTAAGGCTGTAGTCAGCGTGTTCTGAAACGATGACGCTCAAGGCACAGTGTTCCCAGCGGTCAGGCACTGTCATCCTCTTCATCCTTTCAGTAAATGTGATACGCAATATGGGACCTTACGTGCTCGCTTTTTCAATATGGCACGTTCATGGGCTGTCTACAAGTCGCCATATATGAGAGCCGAATTTTGCCCGTTTTTCGCCGGTTATCGGCATCTTTCCACGCTTTCGCGTTTGAGGAGGTTACAGCCGCCAGAGCCTTCTCAACTGCGCCAGCAGCTCCTTCTGGCGGCGCTCGACCACTTTGGGCGTCCACTCGGTCTCTTGCAGGATTTGGGTGGTGAGGGCGAAGGGCGAGACGCCGTCCTTCAGGGTGAAGTAGGTCGCTTTCTTGAGGGCGAACTCCTGGTTGCCAGCGCGGTCGTTCTTGACGCGCGAGAGCAGCGCCAGGTTGCCGAGGCGGTGCTGCCAGCGGGCGCGCTGCTGCTGGTCGGGCCACCAGCGGAGCCACTCGCTCCCGGCAGCCGGGTTGCGCGGCAGAACATGCTCGACGGTGATCGTCTTGTAGTCGTAGGCCGCGCCCGTTCCGGCCAGCAGCGTATCCAGCCGTAGCAGGACGTAGTTGCGCGGCTTGGGTGGCATCAGGTAGAGGTCGCTGCCGAGCGCGCCCAGCGTCTCCTCGCGCTCCTGCTGCGTCAGCTCCAGCGGTGAGGAGGGATGGGTCAGCTCGGCTCCGTCCTGGATGACGCCCAGCAGCCGCCCGTAGCGCGACTGGCGCTTGTCGGTGTAGCGGCGGCGGATCATCATCGAGGCCGCCAGCCGCTCCAGCTGGGTGAGAAACTGCAGCAGCCGCTCAGGCTGGTCGTGATAGCGCGACACGTACACCATCGCCGGCGGGACCCAGTCGGTATTGTCTATACGGCCAAGCCAGCCGAGCAGCGCGTTGATCCGCTTCGCCACGGCGCGGTCGGCGCTCTCATAGCTGGCGTTGGCCACGACGTAGAGCGCGTTGCCATAGGGCACGATGGTATCATCAATCAGGCGGCGCGGGTCGTTGACCGTCCTGATGACGCCCTCGCGGAACTCGTCGAGGATGCCGCCCTGCTGGCGGGTGCGGCGGAAGATGGCGCGGATGTGGCCGAAGAGCGCGTTGAACTCGTCGCGTCCTAGCGATTCTTCGATCTGCTCCCAGCGCAAGGTATACTCCCACTGCTCGACCTCCGGCAATTCACCAATGATCTCGGCCTTCAGGATGTCGGCGAACGAGAGATCAAGGCCACGGTCGTTGAGCACGGCAAAGATGCGGTACGCGGAGCTCAGGTCGGGGGTGGAGACGACCACCAGCAGGCAGCGTTGCACGAGGAACTGCGCCAGCCGCACGCGCCGTGTCTCAGGCAGCTTGCCCAGCTCGCGGGCGAAAAGCCGCGCGTTCTCCAGCATGTTGCGCTGGCTCTCGTTCAGGTCAGGCTGGACCATCCCTTGCAGACGCCTGACGCCGTCCTCGCTCTGGATGTACTGCTGGAAGAAGCCCGCGTCGCGCTCCTTGGGGCGCAGGCGATAGCGCGCGGGGACGTTGTTGAGTGGGTCGGCGGGCTCATAGAGCCGCCGCGTGATGCTCGCGGCGAATTCGGCGGGGACCATCGCCCGCAGGGTGGCGAGCAGGATGGTGAGGGTGATGAGCCGCTGCTGCCCATCCACGATCTGCGCCTCGGGCCGGTCACCCTTGATGAGCACGACGCTCCCCAGAAAGTATGGGTTGAGCTCCTCAACCGCTTCCTCGGAAGTCCCCAGGTAGCTCAGCAGGTCGTCGAGCAGTTCGCCAGCGTGCTCGGTCGTCCAGGCGTAGGGCCGCTGGTATGGTGGCACAGAGAAGGCGTAACGCTCGCTAAACACCTCACCAATCGGGTGCTGCTCCCCCTTGATCTCGACCCGCGCCACTACCGCGCTCCTTTCGCCTGCCGCTTGACCATCGCGCCGCAAGTGTATCATATAGGCCGGGCGGGAGCGCGAGGCGGGGATTATCCGCCAGCCTGCCCTCGATCTTGGTATCCCATCTGACGCGCGACGGCGGTATACTCCCGTGAGCGCCCTGACGTGGGCGCGCGTGGATACAGGCCCGGAGGAGGGAGTCGCTTGGCGGGAGCGAATGGAACGGCGGTTCTTGGCGGCGGCGCGCTCGGCCTGACGCTGGCGTACCGGCTGGCGCGGGCGGGCGAGCGCGTGACGCTCTATGAGCGCGAGACGGCGGCCGGCGGACTGGCGGGCGGATTCCCGGTCATGCCGGAGAGCGCCAACGGCCCCTGGCTGGAGAAGTTCTACCATCACCTGTTTCGCACAGACGCCGACGCGGTCGCGCTGATCGATGAGCTTGGCCTGGGCGCCAAGCTCACCTGGAGCGCGCCTAACAGCAGCATTCTGCTCGGCGGCAAGCCCTACCGCCTGGATAGCGACCCGCGCTCGATCCTCGCGCTCGACCCGCTGCCCCTGCCCGACCGCCTGCGGCTGGGCGCGGGCGGCGCGCTGCTCAAGTTTCTGCCCTCGCCGGAGCCGCTGGCGGGCGCCACGGCGGCGGAGTGGATGCCGCGCTGGATGGGGCGCAAAGCCTACGAGATCATCTGGAAGCCAATGCTGGAGGGCAAGTTCGGCGACCGCGCGGGCGATGTGGCGATGCCGTGGATGTGGGCGCGCGCGCACTACCGCACGCTCAGGCTAGGCTACGTGCGTGGCGGCTTCCAGCTGGTCTATGAGCGGCTGGCGGATGCTGTGCGCGAGCGCGGCGGCGAGACGCGCTTCGGCGCCGAGGTATCCGCCATCCAGCGCGACGGTGATGGGCTGATCGTGCGCTCAGCGGCGGGCGACGAGCGCTACGCCCGCGTCATCTCCACGCTGCCGACGCGCGTCACCTGCCGCCTGGCGCCCGACCTGCCCGAGGACTACCGCGCGCGCTATGACTGGGGCGAGGCTTACGGCGCGCACTGCCTGATCCTCTCGCTCGACCGCCCGCTCTTGCCCAACGACATCTACTGGCTGGCGATTGGTGACGCGGGCTACCCGTTCCTGAACGCCATCGAGCACACGAACTTCATCGGGCCGGAGGAGTACGGCGGCCAGCGGCTGGTCTACTTCGGCAATTATGTGCCGATGAGCCATCCCGTGCTGCGGGAGTCGCCAGAGGAGGCGCTGGCGCGCTACCTGCCCGGCGTCCTGCGGCTGAATCCCGGCTTCGACCGCTCCTGGGTCAGGCGTATGTGGGGCTTCGCCGCGCCCTACGCCCAGCCCATCGTCACGCGCGAGTACGCCCAGCATATCCCGCCGCACGAGACGCCCATCCCCAACCTCTACGTCGCCAACATGTTCCAGGTCTACCCACAGGACCGTGGGCAGAACTACAGCATCCGCCTGGCGAACCGCCTCGCCCAGCGGCTGCTGGCGGCCAGGAGCGTTGACAGCGCGGTAGCGCCCGCCTGACGTTGGCGCTAGTGAACGACGGCGCGCAGGAGCAGCGTGACGGCGAGCGCCAGGCCAAGCAGCCAGACAGTCACGATGATGACCGTCGCGATACGGGCGGGAAGCGAGCCGGTGATGTTCTCGCGCTCCATCATGACTTGAGCCCTCTCACGACAGCCGGCAAACACACCTGGGGGAGTGAGCCGGATCACAAGGGCAATCCCCAACGGTATGAAGATCAGGTCGTCCAGATACCCGACAATCGGGATGAAGTCGGGGATGAGATCGAGCGGGCTGAGCGCATACCCGACAATACAGATCGCGAGCGCCTTCGTGTACCACGGCGCACGCGGGTCGCGCGCCACCAGATAGAGCGCGTAGGCTTCGCGCTTCAGCCGCCGCGCCCGCCGCTTCCAGCGGCCAGCCGCATTTCGAGGCATGTCTACCCGCCGCGCGCCAGCTCGTCAATGACGCGGCGGGCGGCGGCCAGCGTTTCCGCGCGCATGGCGCGGGCGGCGATGGCGCGCAGGTCATCCAGCGTATGCGCGGCCAGCGACTCCTTGACTGGCGTGATGCGGTCCGGCGCCATGCTCAGCTCGGTGACGCCCAGGCCGACGAGCAGCGCCGCCAGCGTAGGATCACCCGCCATCTCGCCGCAGACGGCGACTGGGATGCCGCGCGCCGCGCCGGCCTTCGCCGCCAGGTGAATCGCGCGCAGCAGGGCGGGCTGCTCCGGGCGGCGTGTCTCGGTCAGCTCCGGGCTGAGGCGGTCGGCGGCCATGACGTATTGCGCCAGGTCGTTGGAGCCAATGCTGAAGAAGGCGGCGTGGATGGCCAGCGCCTCGGCGCTCAGCGCGGCGGCGGGCGTCTCGACCATGATCCCCAGCGTCAATGGCTGGCGGGGGGCCAGCCCGATCGCTTCCAGCCGGACGAGCGCCAGCGCCAGCGCGTCACGGGCGGCCTCGATCTCTTCGACTGTCGCGACCATCGGCAGCATGATCCACACATCAGCCTCGGAGCGCGCGGCGGCCAGCGCGATGCCTTCGAGCTGCGTATCGAGCAGGGGGGCGAAGCGCAGGCTGAGCCGCACACCGCGCACGCCCAGCGCGGGATTTTCCTCCGCTGGGAGCTGTTGGGTGTAGCTGGTGAGCGCGGGCAGCGGCTTGTCGGCTCCCGCGTCAAGCGTGCGGATGACGATTGGGCCGCGCCTGGCGCCGAACGCGCGGATGAACTCTTCATAGAGCGCGGCCTGCTCCTCGGCGTCAGGGATGGTGTCGCGTCCGGCGAAGAGAAATTCTGTGCGCAGCAGGCCAATGCCCTCAGCGCCCGCTTCGGCGGCGGCGCGCGCTTCGGCGGCTGAGCCGGCGTTGGCCATCACGGCGATAGGGACGCCATCGCGGGTCGCGCCGGGGCGGTCGCGCCAGGCGAGCGTGCGTAGGCGGCGCTCGGATTCGCGCTGGCGCGCGGTCTCCGCCGCGCTGGTAATGGCCACGAGCTGCTCGGCGGATGGCCGCACGATCACCTGGCCCGCCGCGCCGTCCAGTGCGAGCGGATCGCCGTCACGCACGGACTCCAGCAGGCGCGGGCCAAGGCCGGTGACGGCGGGGATGCCGAGCGCGCGGGCCAGGATCGCCGCGTGCGCGGTTGGGCCGCCGCGCGCCAGCGCGATCCCCAGCAGGCGCTCCGGTGACGCCTGGGCGGTGTCGGAGGGGGCGAGGTCGCTGGCGACAACGATCACGGGGCCGCTCTGCGCGGTCAGCGCCTCCGCCAGGGTGACGCCATGCGCCAGGGGCGTGAGCAGGCGTATCGCGCGGCGGGCGGCGTCGCGCACATCGGCGGCGCGCGCCTGCCAGAGCGGGTCGGGCAGCGCGGCCAGCGCCTCCGCCTGCTCTTCCGCCGCCTGGGTGAGCGCGGCGGCGGCGCCCAGGCCGTCCGTGGCGATCAGCGCCTCGGCGCGCTCGATAATCGTCGGGTCCTCCAACATCAGCGCCTGCGCCTCGAAGATGCCCGCCTCATCCGCCGCGCCGCGCCCGGCGACCGACGCCGCCAGCTCACGGCTCCGCGCCGCCGCCTCCGCCAGCGCCTCGCGCAGCGCGCGCCGCTCCTGTTCAGGATCGCCCACTGGCGCGGCGGCCAGGCTGGCGGCAGGCACCGTGGGCTGATAGACCAGCGCCGGGCCGGTGACGGCGCCGGGCGCGGCGGCGACACCCGTCAGGGCCAGCCGCTCTGGCGCGGGCTGCGAGTCAGACATAGCGGCCTCCTTCGATACTCCCCTCGCGGCGGACGCCCGCCAGGTTCGCCCCGCTGGCTGTCTCGCGGCTACTTCGCGACACCCTTGTCCATGGCCATCGCCTCGGACGCCGCCGCCGCGACGCGCTCAAGATCAGAGCCAATGGAGGACTCCACCGCCGCGATTACCGCGCCCTCCACCAGGGGCGCGCCGCTCAGCCGGACGTGGGCGCGGCGCTCCTCTGGCAGGTCTTCGATAGCCATCGCGGAAATCAGCGCGGCGCCGCCCAGGTCCACCAGAATCAGCACGCCTTCGGGCGAGGCGGCGGCGTCCAGCGCCTGGCGCACGCGGGCGAAGGATTCGCCCAGCCCGCCGTCGTCCGCGCCGCCCGCCGGAATGATCTTCACCGCGCCATGCGTCATCTCAGCCGCCAGCTCAGCGACGCCTTCCGCGAGGCGCTGGCTGTGCGAGACGATCACTATTCCAACAGCCATCCTGTCTACTCCCCGCCGCTGGTCATCGTGCGCAGCAGCAGCGCCATCGAGGTGGCGCCAGGGTCCTGGTGGCCAATGCTGCGCTCGCCCAGATAGCTGGCGCGGCCTTTCGTGGCCAGCATCGGAATCGTGGCGCGCATGCCCTCCTCGGCGGCGTCAGCGGCGGCCCGCAGCGCGGCGCCCAGATCCGCGCCGCTCGCTAGGCTGGCCTTATACGCCGCGACGGCGGGTTCCAGCGCGTCAATCATCGTCTTCTCGCCGCTCGTGGCGCGCCCGCGCATCTTGATGCCTTCCAGCGCGGCGTCGAGCGCGGCGCCGATGTCGCCAGGCTCCAGGGTCGCCTTGCCAGCCAGCGCCCCGCCCGCGCGGATGAACGCCGTGCCATAGAGCGGACCAGCGGCGCCGCCGACGGTTGAGACGAGCGTCGCGCCGACCGTCCTGAACATCGCGCTGGGCTCAGGAGGCGCGTCAGTGGGATACAGCTCATGCAATTTGGCCATCACCGCCGTAAAGCCACGGTCCATGTTGGTTCCGTGGTCCGCGTCGCCGATCGCGGCGTCGAGCTCGGTCAGATAATCGCGCTTCTCCCGTAGCGCGTCCGCGGCGCGCTGGAGCCACGCCAGCGTGACAGCGCCGTCCACAACCATGATCGCCACCTCCGCAACATGAAGATGTATCAAACGCGCGTCACGCGCTGGCTAGTTTCCCGCCTGGGGGCCAGCCGCCTGTTCACATGGTGGCCGGCGCCAGCCCTTCCTCCGCCAGGCTGCCGCGTATGTCGGCGATATACCCGTCGGCTTCAGCCTGCGCCTGTTCGGGTGTCCAGTCCAGCTCGCTCGCCATCAGCCGCGCGATCTCCGCCGCCACGCCCGCGCCCCGGTCGCGGTCCTCCAGCTCGATGCGCACACGCCGCGCGAGCGCGTCTTCCAGCCGCATCGCCATCTCCGCGCGGCAGGCGTAGACGATCTCGGCGCGGATGAACGGCAGGTCAGGGATCACGCGCTGGCCCAGGGTATGGTCAGCTTCGATCAGGTCAAGCATGTCTAGCGCGTTGCGCCCGTAATTCCATTCCAGCGAGCGCTCCACATCCGGCGGAACGCCCAGCGCGGCGCAGCGGCGGGCCAGCTCGCGCTGGGCGCGCTTCCAGTCAATCGCGCCGGAGAGCTGGAGCTTCAGCGTTGGGTGGGCGACTGGCATGCTGTCGCGCTTCACCAGCACGTCCACGGTATCCTGCGCCATGCGGCGATAAGTCGTCAGCTTGCCGCCGATGATCGTCACCATGCCGTTATTTTCCTCCAGCACAACATGCGTGCGTGAGAGGTTGGAGGACGGCTTCGCGCGCGAGCGCACCAGCGGCCGGTAGCCAGCGTAGACGCTGATGAGATCGCTGTGCGTGAGCGAGACGTTGAGATAGCGGTTGACGTGGCGCAGCAGGTAGTCAATGTCGTCAACCGAGGCCTCGGGGTGGTCGAGATCGCCTGAGCCGGTGTCGGTCGTGCCGATCACCGCGCGGTCGCCCCAGGGCAGCACGAACAGAATGCGCCCATCGTCGGTCTCAGGCAGAACAACGCCGGTATCCGAGACGCCGACACGATCGCTGTCCACCACCAGATGAACGCCCTTGCTCGGCGCGACGGACGCTTTCGACTCGTCGCCCGATAGTGTGGCCACGCGCTCGGCGAAGACCCCGGCGGCGTTGACGATATGCCGCGCGTGGATGGTCAGCTCGCGGCCGCTCAGCGTGTCGCGCACGTGGGCACCGGTGAGCTTGCCGTCGCGCTTCTCAAAGCCTATCACCTCGGCGTAGTTGGCGAGCGACGCGCCAAACTGCGCGGCGGTGCGAAGGATGGAGATGACCAGGCGCGTGTCGTTGGTCTGGGCGTCCCAGTAGACGAAGGTCTCTTTCAGGCCTTCGGTCCGCAGCAGCGGGGTGAGCGCCTGCGCCTGCTCGATGCTGATACGCTGGTGCCGGTCTATCCCACGCCGCCCGGCCAGCAGGTCATACATCCACAAGCCAGTGGAGAGCAGGAGTCCCAGCCCAATGCCGCGCGGAGGGGTGATGGGAATGCCGAGCGGCTTGCGCGCGTCCTCATAGAGTGGCAGGACGAACGCCAGCGGGCGCACGAGATAGGGCGCGTTCTGGATGAGGATGCCGCGCTCGACCAGCGCCTCATGCACCAGACCAAAATCAAACTGGGGCAGGTAACGGATGCCGCCATGCACCAGCTTGGTAGATTTGCTGCTCGTGCCGCTGGCGAAGTCATCTTTCTCCACCAGCGCGACGCTATAGCCACGCGCGGTGGCGTCAAGCGCGACGCCCAGGCCGGTAACGCCACCACCAATGACGAGCGTATCGAACGGCTCGCTGGCCATGCGGTCGAGATAGCGTGACCGCGCCTCCGCGTTCAACAGCCGCATACGTTACTCCCTTGCGATTTATTCCCTGTCAGCCGGACGTCCTGGCGCGGCATCTCGCGCGTACTCCGCCAGGATGCCCGCGCGGCCCGGCGCCCGCGCTCTGTCGCGGCGCCACACGGGCTCATACAGAATCATAGCGCGAGAGCCGCCGCTGGCTCGACGGCTCCCACGCGAGAAAATCTAGGCTTCGGCCTGCCGTGGCGGGAGCTCCTCGCGCTCCTCGCGCACGGTCCGGCCTGTCTCTTCCGCGCCAGGAATCTTCTGGAACCGCGCTTCCAGGACGGGGTGCAGAGTGAACTGGTAGACGAGCGCGGCGATCGCGCCGCCAACGAGCGGCCCGACAATTGGCACCCAGAAGTAGTTGTCGTACCCAGCGCCATTGCCCGGCAAGGCGACAACGCCCCAACCCGCCATCCAGGCGAACACGCGCGGGCCGAAGTCACGCGCGGGGTTGATGGCGTATCCAGCGTTCGTGCCGAACGACATGCCAATCGCCACCACGACCAGGCCGATAATCAGCGGAGCCAGGTTGGAAAGCGGCGGTGTGCTGCGCGTGTCAACGATCGCCATGATGAGGTAGACGAGCAGGAACGTGCCCAGCACCTGGTCAAAGAACGCGTTCCATATCGGCACTACCTGGCCACCGAGCGTCGTGTGCGGGTTGGTGAAGAAGACACTGCCGGTATACTCGCTCCCCGGGGTGCCAGGCTGGGCGTTGTTGGCGGACGCGTACGAGGTGAAGGCGGTGTTGTACTCGATGAACAGCAGCAACGCGGCGAACCACGCCCCCAGGAACTGGAACAGCATGTACCAGCCAACTTTTCTCCAGGGGAATGCGCCGCGCACCGCGAGTCCAAGGGTAACGGCGGGATTCAGGTGCGCGCCACTGACTGATCCAGCGACGTAGACACCCAGCATAACCGCGATACCCCACCCCCAGTTGATGAGGAGCCAGGATGACGTCGCGCCTGTCTGACTGCCGCTAAAGCCCAGGAACAGCAATACGACGGCCACCACGCCGTCACCGAAAAGGAGTAGCACCATCGTGCCAAGGAACTCAGCGAGCAGCTCACCACTGAGGCCGCCGAGTCCGCGACGGGCGACTTGTTCTGTAGCCATGAGTCTCCATCCTCCAAAATAGGGCAGGATGCCGGAGCATACACGCCACCCCATTCGATCCGGGCGGCCACGCCGCCGCGCCTACTCGGGGCTCTACACGAGATGGATAGGGGGCGGACGCCATCCACCGCCGCGTGACGCCGGAAGCCGAAGCCCGCTCCCCCTGATTGCTCGCGGCGCCACGGGTGGCGGACTGGTGAGAAGCGCCGGGTAGCTCTCTCATCAGCGCCCACCGTGACCCGGCTTGCCCATCCGCTCTGGCGCGCCGGGAACGTGGCGCGGGCAACGCGATTTTGGAAAAACGCGCGCGATGTCCCCCTTCTCTAGCCGCGGTGGCCACGCGCCGTATTGGGGCGCGCGGCCACCTGCCATGCGCTATTCTTCGCGCGCCCAGCCACGCGCGCGCTCAACGGCGCGTTTCCAGCCGTGGTAGAGCCTCTCGCGCTCACTCTGCTCCATGCTGGGCGTGAACTCGCGGTCCATCGCCCAGTTGTGGGTAACATCCGAGAAGCCATCCCAGTAGCCGGTGGCGAGGCCGGCGAGATAGGCGGCGCCCAGGGCGGTTGTCTCAGCCACGACGGGGCGCTGCACCTTCACGCCGAGGATGTCTGACTGGAACTGCATCAGCCAGTTGTTGGCGACCATGCCGCCATCCACGCGCAGCTCCTTGAGCTTGATGCCCGAATCGGCTTCCATCGCCTCGGCCACATCGCGCGTCTGGTAGCAGGCGGCTTCCAGCGCCGCGCGGGCGATCTCAGCGCGCCCTGAGCCGCGTGTCAGGCCAACGATTGTGCCGCGCGCGTACTGGTCCCAGTAGGGGGCGCCGAGGCCGACAAAGGCAGGCACCAGATAGACGCCGCCATTGTCTTTCGTGCCCGATACCAGCGCCTCGGTCTCCGCCGCCGTGCCGATGATCTGGAGCGCGTCGCGCAGCCACTGGACGGCGGCGCCCGTGATGAAGATGCTGCCTTCCAGGCAGTAGGTCACCTTGCCGTCAACCCCCCAGCCGATGGTTGTGATTAGGCCGCTCTTGGAGACTTCCGCCTTGGAGCCGGTATTGAGCAGCAGGAAGCTCCCCGTGCCGTAGGTGTTCTTGGCCATGCCGACCTCAAAGCAGGCCTGGCCGAAGGTCGCCGCCTGTTGGTCGCCAGCGTCTCCCGCGATGGGGATCGTGCCGTCGAAGAGCTCCCGGGCGGTCTCACCGTAGATCTGGCTGCTCTGGCTGGGGCGCGGCAGCATGCTGCGCGGGATGCCAAATTCCGCCAGAATCTCGTCGTCCCAGTCGAGGGTGTGGATGTTGAACAGCATGGTGCGTGAGGCGTTCGAGTAGTCGGTGACGTGCGCCTTGTGGCCACTCAGGCGCCAGATCAGGTAGCTGTCCACATTGCCGAAGAGCAGTTCACCGCGCTGGGCGCGCTCGCGCAGGCCGGGTATGTTGTCAAGCATCCACTTGACTTTGGTGCCGGAGAAGTAGGCGTCAATCACCAGCCCCGTCTTCTCGCGAATCTTCGGTTCCCAGCCCGCCTTCTTGAGGTCGTCGCAGATGCCAGCGGTGCGGCGGTCCTGCCAGACGATGGCGTTCATCACCGGGCGGCCGGTCTCGCGCTCCCAGACAATGGTCGTCTCACGCTGATTGGTAATGCCAATCGCGGCGATGTCCTTGGCCGTCAGCCCGGCGTTGCGCAGGGCTGTCTGCGCGGTAGCCAGCTGCGAGCTCCAGATGTCCTCCGGGTTATGCTCCACCCACGCTGGCTGAGGGTAGATTTGCGGGAACTCCTGACTGGCGGTGGCGACGGAGCGCCCTTCATGGTTGAAAATGATCGCGCGGGAACTTGTCGTGCCCTGGTCGAGCGCGAGCACATACTTCCCCTGTTGGTCGGCCATGCGATCAACCTCCTCTGGTTGCTGATTGCGCGGCGCGCGTGCGCCGAATCACGCGCGCCGCTCACGCTGCGGGCGCGTCCACCACATACACCGGGTCCTAACGGGTTAGCGAAGGTCAACGCGCGGGAGGCTCACACGCCCCAGCGCAGCGCGGGCGTCAGCACCGGCTCGTCCCACAGGCGCGTCAGCTCGTCATCCAGACGGAGCAGCGTTACCGAGGAGCCGGCCATCTCCAGCGAGGTAATGTAGTTGCCGATCAGGTGGCGCGTGATGGTGACGCCGCGCCCCTTCAGGATGCGCGCGACCTCGTTGTACATCACGTACAGCTCGATCAGCGGTGTGCCGCCCATGCCATTGACGAACGCCAGCACAGAATCGCCAGACTTGAACGGCAGGTCGTCGAGGATCGGGTTCACCAGCAGCTCGGCGATCTGCGAGGCGGGAGCCAGCTTCATGCGTGTGCGGCCTGGCTCGCCATGAATGCCAATGCCAATCTCCATCTCGTCGGCGCCGAGGTCGAAGGTCGGCTTGCCCGCCGCCGGCGTCACGCAGGAGGTCAGCGCCATGCCCATGCTGCGCGCGTTCGCGTTGACCTTGCGGCAGATGTCCGCCACCTGCTTGAGCGTCGCGCCTGATTCCGCCGCGCCACCGCAGATCTTCTCGGCCAGCACGGTCGCGCCAACGCCGCGCCTCCCGGCGGTGTAGAGGCTGTCGCGCACAGCCACGTCATCGTCAATTACCACGCTCTCGACCTGGATGTTTTCGGCCTGGCCCAGCTCGGCGGCCATCTCGAAATTCATCACGTCGCCAGTGTAGTTCTTGACGATATGCAGCACACCCGCCCCGCCGTTGACGGCCTTGGTCGCGGCCAGCATCTGGTCAGGCACTGGCGAGGTGAAGATCGCGCCAGGACAGGCGGCGTCGAGCATGCCGCGCCCGACAAAGCCACCGTGCATCGGCTCGTGGCCGCTGCCGCCACCGGAAATCACCCCCACCTTGCCGTTGATGGGAGCGTCCTTGCGGACGATGACCTGAAGGTCCACGTCAATGCGTAACAGGTCGGCATGCGCCTCCGCCATTCCCGACAGCGCGTCATGGACGACCGACTCCGGACGATTGATCAGCTTCTTCATTCGTATTGAGGTAGGCGCGCCCATGCGTGGACTCCTCCTTCGGCGCGCTCTCCGCGCCGGCTTCCCGTCAGGCGCTCTCCGCGCTGGCGGAACATCATGCGGCGCCTTTCCCGATACCGTGATACCGTGGCGCCATGCGGCATCTACTCCACTCGAACGCAGCCGGGCGCCACTCCACCGGCGCCGGTCTTCCACACGCCTCCAAGGCCAGTCGCTCGCGACGGCCAGCTACTGCTCAGCAAGGCATGTGCCAGAATCAGGGATTTGAAACGTCGTTTCTCTCCTGCTGGCAAACTGGCGGTGGGACACTGTGGCGCGGGCCACAGTGTGACAGATCGCATATCGCCGCCCGGTGACTTAGCGCTATGCTGCCCGTCGAAGAAAGCGCCGGGCGATGCGCGTGTCACATGAGTGTGGGCGCGCCCGTCGCTTCCGGGAGGAGGAGAGACAGCGTATGCGTCAGCGATTATCGCGGGTCTGGACGGTTGGGGGGTGGCTGGGCATGGTGGCGTTATTATCCGCCTGCGCGTCCACGTCTGGGGGCGCGCCTACGGGTACGGGGACAGCGACGGGGACGGGGGTGGCGAGCGCGACGGCGACCACTGCGGCGGCGGCGACCGCGACGCCCGTGGTCGCGCCGCCCCATGCGTTCGCCTGGTATCAGATTGACGCGCATCATGTCCCGCAAATCTGGGCCAGCGTCAACGGAGCCGCGCCAGTCCAGATTACGCATGTCGCGCCTGATGGCGCCGAGTGTGATGACCAGATCGCGTGGAGCTTGCCAGTGTTCTCGCCTGACCTGACGCGCATCGTCGCTTCGATGGGGAGCTACAATTGCGGCGATGGCGATTTGCAGGGGCCGGTGAGCGTGATTACCGTGTCGAGCGGCAGCATCATGACGCTGCCTTCCAGTTACGCGGTGCGCACGACCCAGCGCTCGGCGGGCTGGCTGAACAACTCGACCATCTGGTTCGCGACCTACAACGCAGTGTATACGTACACGATCGGCGGCGGCTCGCCAACGCCACTGAGTGGCCCAACAAACATATGGGACGCGGTTGCGCGCGGTTCCACGCTGTACTGGCAGACCGCCGTGTATTCCTCATCGGGAAATACCTTTTCGATCCATCGCTATGATCTTAGCTCGCACACCGCGCTTCCCGGCAGCATTGCGCAAGGTGAGGTGGGGAACTGTCAGTGCTCGCCTGGCGACGCGCACGGCCCAGGCTGGGACGTGACGCGCGACGGCTCGCATATCGTCTACCAGACGGTGACGCCAAACCTGACCACAAATGGCGGGGTAGCGTCGTCCAAGATCTACTACGCCAACTCTGATGGCTCCGGCGCGACACAGATCGCCCAGGCGCTGATCGCGAAATCCACGGCGCTGATGCAGTTCTCGCCCAGCGGGCAATGGGTCGCGTTCACCGAAGCGGAGCCTTCGCCCACGACCCTGACGGCGAGCGTTAGCTCTTCTGGCGGCAGCGGCGACCCCACCTTCCACGGCTATTCGCCAGACACCATCGAATATCCTGTCTGGAAATGGGACAGCACTCAGTTCTGGGCTACGACAGGCGCGGGCAACCTCGAACGCTTCACCCTCGGCGGGTCCGGCGTCGTGGGCGTCTCCGGCGGGCAGAATCCCTGGTATAGCATCGGTGGCTGAGAGCGGCGCCGCGACGTGGGGCCAGTCACGCGACTGGCCCCATTTCCTTGGCTGGGGCGGGGAGCGTGGGTTGCGCGGCGGGTCAGCGGCCCCGGGCAGCGTCGCCGCGCAGCGTCATGCAGGTGCTGGTGGCGCGGGCGACGAGGCTGCCGCCTTCATCATAGACATCGCACTCGGCCAGGCCAATCGTGCGCCCTGCCTTCACCACCCAGCCCTCCGCGCGCAGCGTCGAGCGCCAGACCGGCTTGAGGAAGTTGATCTTGATTTCCAGCACGGTGAATGTCTCATCATCCCGCAGCGTCGTGCTGTAGGCGGCGCCCATCGCGGCGTCGGCGATGTCGCAGATGACGCCGCCATGCAGCGTGCCCATCGGGTTGATATGGCGCGGGGTGGGCTGGAAGACAACCGCCGCCCGGCCATCGGCCTTCTCGACCAGGTGAAATCCGATCAGATCGGCCACCGGCGCGAAGACCAGCGTCTCCTCAGGCCTGTTCATGGATGATGATTGCGCCATAATCGCCTCCCAGGCTCTCCTCGCTCGTCACCGCTTCCATCCCCACGCGCCAAGTTATACGGGGGTCAAATGGATGTTGGAGTCCAGTATAGCGCGCCCGCGCCTCGCTCGCGCGTCGAATTTGTCGCGCGGGCGGCGCCCTGCTCAGGGTCTGAGCAGCGGCTGGCGCAGGTTGAGCCATTCCGGCGCGCCCTGACGGATCGCGCGCTCCGCGCGCGCCAGGGCGGTCTGGAGGGACACGGCCCCGCCAGGGGTTTCGATGAGTCCGCGCAAGAGCGTGAAGGGGTCCTCGCTCATGCGCGCGACGCGCTCGCCCTGGTTGCGCCAGAAGGCGGCATATCGCTGCCCGACGCTGTCACAGAGCGTGAAATAGACCCGCATCGCCACCTCCTCCAATACCTCAAGGCTCTGCCGATAAGGGTGGACCAGCGCGGCGACCAGCGCATATTCCGCCGCGTGCGGCAGCGTTTCCTTCGCGCCATCCTGGAGACGGCTCAGCGAGCGCAGCGCCGAGCCCAGCCCTTTGCGATAGAACAGGCCATGCGAGTAGGCCTCGCGCGCCAACTCGAAATGCTCGCGGGCCTTCGCGGGCGCGGTTCCAGACTCCAGCAGCCCGAAGCTCAGGTGATGATGCCCTAGCGGCGTCCCGCTGAGCCCCAGCAATTCCGCGCTCTGTCGCAGATACCGCCTGGCGCGGCGCGGATCATCATAGACCAAGCTGGAGACCTGCTGGAGCAGATCATACCCCATCCCGTTGGCGTTCCCCAGGCGCGTGTCATGCTCCAGCGCGCGCATCAGGTAGTTCCGGCCTCTCTCGCGCGCCGTCTCATCATCATTGACGGCGCCCGAGGCGCAATAAACCCTGCCCAGAAAATGGAGCGCGCGCACAGAGTCCGGTTCCCCTGCCAGCAGGAGCTCCTCACCGCGCCGCAGATACCGGGTGGCGTCAGCGAAGCGGGCCTGTTCCATCGCGAGCCAGCCACGATCCACATATACACGCGCCAGCGCTTCCCGCCCGATGAGGCGCGTGTCCACAGTGAGAACCCCATCGAGCAGCCGGGCGGACGCGTCCAGACGCCCCATCGTGAGATCGAGCATCGCGGCCTCCGCGGCGCTATCCGCCCAGGCTGGCCAGTCCTCCCGCTGGGCGGCCGCCAGAGCGAGCGCGAGGTAGCGGCTGCGCGCATCATCCCAGCGCGCCACAGGTTCGGGCCGCTGTTCGGGGAGCGCCAGATCGCGGGCGCGCTCAACGTGGCCGCCGGGCGCGGCCTGAAGCAGCACGCGCGCCAGCGCGCGGCGCTGGGCTTCGGGAAGTGGACGGCTTCCCCGCTCGGCATGCAGCAGCGTCCCGGCATGGATCGTGACGCCCGTCTGGATAAAGACCTCTTGCGACAGCCGCCGGTAGCTCCAGCCCAGCGCCCGCCGGTTCCATGCGAGCCGTTCCCCAAACTCGATGCGGTTGTAGCTGTATTTCCGCGATCCGTGGCGCACAGGGCTCACCTTCGAAGTCTCTCAAACAGCCACTATTACGCACGAAACCATGATTTCAAGGGTGTTGCATGATGTTGGGCCGTTAGTCAGGTACCCTTTCCGCCAGTTCCCCATTATGCCGGATGTCGAGATGTGACGGGCGAGCCGCCGCATTGGCGCGACGTCTATTTTAAAGAAAGGGCCAGAGCGACCATGACGAGTAACGTGAATGCTGAGGTGAAGGTCCTGTTCGAGTTGCTGCTGGCGGAAGACTGGCTGGCCAAAAGCGCCATCATTGGGCGGGAGCTGGCGCTGCTCCCCCATATCCGCGCCATCTTGCGCGATGAGGCGCGCAACGCGCTGGAGCGCGGCGATGGCGCGGACGCGGATATCTTCGCGGCGCACGTCTCATTGCTGGACAACATCGAGCGCTGCGGGCTCGGCCCCGTTCAGGCGGAGATCGTCCGCGTGATGGCCATGCGCGCTGAGCGCGCCCACGCGTCGGACCTGTGAGTGGCGCGCGGGCGAATGTGGCACGCCGTCTGCGGACTGGATGAGGAGAAGCGGGCGCGACGCATGCGCCCGCTGGTGACGACGCTCAACCATCCCAGAGGAGCACACGAATGACGACAACCACAAAGCCCGGCGGTCACGCGGTAGCTGGCGCTGGCCATCCCGCGCCCAAGCGGCTGGCCACGCCTACCGACCTGAAGCCCGCGGAGGCGCGGGCGATCGTTGAAGCGATCAACCCGCTGGTCGCTGGCGCCTTTGCGCTCTACATCAAGACCAAGAACTACCACTGGCACATTTCCGGGCCGCACTTCCGCGACTATCATCTGCTCTTCGAGGAGCAGGCGGAGCAGATTTTTGACTCGATAGACGTGATGGCCGAGCGCGTGCGGCGCATTGGCGGCACGACGATCCGCAGCCTCTCGCACGTCCAGAAGCTGTCGCCCGTGCAGGACGACAACGATGACGAGGTGGCGCCACATGAGATGCTGCGCCGCCTGCTCGAAGACAACCAGACCGTCGCGCACGCGATGCGGAACGCCATTACTGTTTGCGACCAGAATCACGACTTGGTGACGAGCAACGCGCTGGAGGAGCTCCTCGACCAGACCGAGAAGCGGGTATGGTTCCTCTATGAGGCCATGCAGAGCGCCTGAGCGCGCCAATTGTCCCACATATTCCTCCCCCACATGCGCATGGCGCCACTGGAAGAGGCGAAAGGCCCTTCCAGTGGCGCCATGATCGCTTAATTCTTTCTTGACCCTCCCCACGGCTGCAGCCGGGGGATTCCTGGGCCGGGCACTGCCGCACAGGCAAGCCTTGCCTGGTCTTACCTGTTCGTTGGAGCCTTGGCTGCCGGCTCCGCTCCACAGGCGTGAATTTCCGTAGGCCCTACGGTATACGGAGAGTATAGCCCAGAAAACAAGGACTCGCTCATATCCCCAGCCCGCAAGGGCGGGGTCTTACGCTCGACCGATAATGTTACTTCAGCGCGCGATACGCGCCGTTCCGGCCATTCCGCTGCGCTCCGCTGGTCTGTCGCGTATAATGACGCCAATCTTTATGGGTGGAGACGGAACAGGAGTAGTCGAGTGGCAGAGTCGAAAGACCTCCGGCGCGCGGAGCGCAGCGCAGCCCTCCCTAACGCCCCGCGCGCGGCGGGGGACACGGGCGAGGAGCAGCACGAAGCGGGCACACGCGAAGTCGAGATGTACATTCGCACCTACCAGTCACTCCTCCGCAGTTCTGGCGAGGTGGGGCTGAAGGCGCTCACGCAGGCCCACTACAATATTGACTCTGTGCTACATCCCAACGCGCGCTCCAGCGACCCTGACATGTCGGCGTTCATCTACACCATGCTGCGGCTTCCCAGCGTGATTCTCACCTGCTCGCGCGTGCTGCTGGGCCAGTCGGACGAAGTGTTCGCGCAGCACGGCTTCCAGGTGGAGCAGTGGCAGGCGATCACCGCTCCGGCGCGGCGGCGCAAGTGGTTCTTCGATGGCAAGAGCACACTCGCCGCCTATATCGCCAGCGTGAGCGACACCGACGACATCGTGCCCACCCTGGTCGGCCTGCAAATCGAGTGGAACAAGTTTCACTGGCTGCTCAACGCCGACCCGACGACGATGCAGCTGCTGGAGAGCCAGGTTGAGCGCTCATCTCCGGTCTACGCCGAGATCAGCAAGGTCGTGCGCGAGCGGCTGCACGTCTCGCTGGAAGACTGGCGGCGGCTGGAAGTGATGTGGGGCGACAACGTCTGGACGCACCTGCTGGCGCTGGGGCGCGAGCGCAAAAACTTCACCCTGCGCATGCTGGGTGGCTCGCATGTCGGTTTCGTCCGCTCCACCCGCAAGTGGTGGGCGCCCGTTACCAAGCTGCTTGACGACGCGCGCCTGCAACGGCGTCCCGTTTACTTCGTCTCCAGCAATATACACAGCCTGGCCAACATGCTCTCCGGCGTGGCGCGGCGGCGCGAGGAGGAGTTGACACGCTTCGCCCTGGCAGGCGCCGATAGCTTTCTGGCGGAGGAGGGCCGCAAGCTCAAAGAGGGGCGGGCGCCGGGCAACTGGCAAAACTTCCTCTATTTCGCCGCGCGCGAGTATATGAAGACCCCCGCTGGCCAGGGCTTCGCGCGCAGCAAGCCGGTGGAGGAGCAGGAGCGTGGCATCTGGCAAGTAGGCGCGCGGCAGGGGCTGGAGATTGATGTGCAGGTCTTCGATCTCTCGAAGATCCGCCCCGACGACCTTGATCCACGCGTGCGCGTGCCGGGCGTCGAGCGACTCGGCGACGCGCGTGGCGTCATCATCAATATTGATTATCCGCTGGGGATGGCGGCCTATCGCGTGCTGCGCGAGGTGCTGGAGAACCTGATTCAGGTCAAGGGCATCTACATTCTGGGCAAGGCGGCGACGCTCAATGGCAGCATTGGCGACGTGATGATCTCCAACGTCGTGCTGGACGAGCACAGCCTGAACACCTACTGGCTCGATAATCCTTTCACGGCGGCGGAGGTAGGCTCCAACCTGGTCTATGGCGCCGTGCTCGACAACCAGCGCGCCGTCTCCTCGAAAGGCACCTTCCTGCAGAACCGCGCCTACCTGGACTTCTATTATCGCGCCAACTACAGCGTGGTGGAGATGGAGTCTGGCCCGTACCTGGACGCGGTCTACGAGAGCCTCTACATGACGCGCTACCCGACCGGCGAGAACATCAACTTCGCCCGGCTGCCATTCGATCTGGGCATCATCCACTACGCCTCGGACACGCCCTACACACGCGGCAAGAATCTCGGCGCGGGCAGCCTTTCCTACTATGGCATGGACTCAACGTACGCCGCGACTACCGCTATCGTGCGGCGCATCCTTGACCAGGAGCTCGGCGGCGTGCGCGGTGACGCGGTGGCCCGCGCGGAGGCTATCCGCCTGCGCCGTGGCGTCGCCGACGGCTCTGCCACGGCGGGCCGGGGACGCTCGTAGGGGTGTTCACGCCGGTACGATGGCGCAGGGCAGCGCGCGGCGGGCGAGCTCGTCGCGGTAGTGCTCGGCCAGTTCAAGGGGGCAGGTGGCGATCAGGGCGACCCCAGCGCGCCTGGCGTCCGCCAGGATGCGCGCCGCGCGCTCTTCGCCGACTAGCGGCGCCAGGATAGCGAAAAACGGGCCAGTCGCCGCGCCGTCGCGCTGGCCCAGCGTCAGGATGACCCGATAGAGAGGAAGCGTGCTGAGAGCCAGCGCGATCTCATCATCCGGACGCTGACGCGGCGTCCCGCCCGCGTATTCCCGATCGCGCTTGAGGGTGAATCGCCCGAACCAAGGCACTCGCGGCATGTCTCGCCTCCTCGCCACCGCATGCGTCAGCCACCGGGGCGACCGGCTGGCCCTCAGCTTCGCTCATGTGGCGTCTCTTTGAGAGATGAGACGCGGAGAGGCGCCCACGCGCCACATTTCATCCGTCCGCGAGCGACTTCCAGGCGCCGCTTGCCTGAAGCGCGCTGTGATGAGCGCGCCAACTCTCGTGCCCAGACTGTGACATGAGCGGGCGATGATGGTGTAAAGATGCGCGGCGCCCCATAGCCCGAATGGAGAACGGGCGGCGAAGCTGCGCTGCGGGAGAGGCAGGACACGAATGATGTGGGGGCCGTATTACTGGCAAGCCGGAATGGGCTGGTGGATGATCATCCCGGCGATATTCTGGATCGCGCTTCTCGCCGCGATCATCTGGGGCGTCGCGCGACTGACCAGAGGTGGCGGCGCTTCCGGCGGACAGCAAATCACGCAGGCGCCGCCGGGCCCGACGGCGAATGAAATTCTCGACCAGCGATTCGCGCGGGGAGAAATTGACGCGCAGACATACGACGCCATGCGTGAGCGCCTAGCTGGCGGCCGTCCGCGCGGCACATCCACACAGGGCGAGTAGCCCCATAGCCATCTACCCGACTGCCCCTGGCGCCACTGTGTGAGCGGCAACCGTGTCTTTCCGGGCGGCGTGGCCGCTTCACGCCGCGGCTCGGATGGTCTGCGTGGGCCGCTTTTCATGGTTCCGTTCCTCTGATATATTCCAAAGCCGCCACCGTGAGGCGCATGCCGCCGTGTGATGAGAAATTTCCCTGAGCGATTATAATACTGGTGAATGATTACAGAACGATGTGGTTATTTGCGCGTTAGTATGCTAAAGTATAACTGTTGCCGAGTATGGGTTCATGTTTTGCATGATCAAGGCATTTCCTAAAGTTTGAAAATGGAAGGAAGCCATGCAATGCGAAATGTACTCGTATTGACGATTATTAATCTCGTGCGGCAGATGTATCCTTTGCGTGGATTTGTCGCAGTGACAATCGTTTGCTTCGGCGCGCTGGTTGTCGTGACAGGCGCGCGGGCGCGCGGCTATAGGGGGAATCTGGGGCATGAAGGGGCGCGCGAAGGCGCGCCCCTTCATGCGCCCGCGATTATCGGCGCCCGTTTCTCACGTAACAGCAGCCATCCAGCCCATCCATCCAGCCGCCATGCCCCACCTCTCCATGATCCCTTCTCCCCGGTTGCTGGCGCTCCATTCCTGACCACATACCCGCTCTCCCCTACGCTCACGCGCGGAGAAAGCCCGTCCGAAGGAAGGCAAGCGCCGTCAGGAAACCCGTTCACCGCGCCGGCTGGCGCTACCATGCCCGAGAGCAGGCCCGCTCCCCCTATCTGGCGCCGCGTCGAAACACTGCTTGATGGGCGTCACGCCACGGCTTTAACGCTGACAGGGGAGGCGCCCGGCAAAGCCATATTGATTAAAGTCGCGCCTCCTATCTGGCGCGACGTGAGCGTGCTACACGAAGTGGCGCAGCTGGAGAGCGCGTCCGCTGGACAGGAAGCCGTATGCGCGCGCGCGCCCAGGCCGCCGATCTGGCGCGCTGTGGAACTTCAGAGACGCGCTGGCATGACGCTCGCGTCCACACCACTCAGACTCGCGCACGATGATAAGGACTACGTTCCCCTTTCTGGAGTCGCCACCGCGCCACCCATCTGGGCGCCGCTCCCAGGCTCCCGGGCCGAGGCGCGCACGCTATCCCCCGCTGAGGATCAGACTGACGCCAGCGCGCGCTCCGGCACGGATAAGCCACCAATCTGGTCATCGTTCATGCATCCGTGATGATGTAGCGCAGATTACTCCCCGCTCCAAACAGGCTCTCAGGCGTTCGGAGCAGGGGTTCAAGGCCCAGGGAAAGCGATTATGAATAGATTCAAATCGAGCGTGAAAAGTGAAAGCGATGCGCTATCACGCATTGACAGCCACTATGCGTCAGTATTAAACTGCGCCACGCCCGATTTGCGCACTCCAGGATGGATGTCGGTTGTTTCTCCCTCTGAAGACGACCCTACGACATTGTTATTCGGCATGCGGCAGGTGGTGTATCTGCTTGCTCCTGTGAAGCCAGGATCGCAGGACATAGGGCCCGCTGGAATCGCGTCACTGGCGGAGGAGCTGCAAGGGCCAGTCAAAGATCTCATCGGCTCGAGAAAACCACCAGAGTTCTTTCGCCCGGCGCTACTGGAGCAACTGGACACGCTGATCCGTAAGAGTGTGAGCAGACCGCTGGCCCCTGGCTGCGAACCTCGCCTGCGCGTGTATTATGCGGCGCTGTGGAATTTCCGGCCTTACCAGGGGCAGGGGGTCGAGTGGATCGAGCGCCTGGACGAATCCGTTGAGACCGCTCCGCACGCGCTGGCGTTACTGGCGCGGCATAGTGGCGGCGTTTTTGTTGTGCGGCATAGCGGCTCTATCGTCGCCTATATCGGGTTGCGCGCCTACTCGCAGGGTGTCTGGGAACTGACAGAGCCACGCCTGACAGCAAGCGTCCACGCCAGTTCCATAGCCCGGCCAGAAGAGCTGTTCGCCGCGCTGATCGCGCGCGCTACGCGCGCCGCCTTCGAAGCTGACCGCATCCCCATCTGCACACTCAGCTCCCGGGCTCAAACGCTACGGCGCGCTCTGGTGGCGAGAGGCTATCGCCATTACGCGCACTCCAGCGTCTACGCCACGATTGTTTCCTGAGCTAATCTGGCATGGCGCGGGCCTGGAGGCCACGCAGCCCCTTTCATCTGAACGCCATCTCCCCCCTCCCGCGCGGCGTCGGGAAGCGAGGGCGCTCCCAGACTCTGATGGGAGCGCGCATGGAAATTGCGCGTGGGAACACAGTGATGCTACACTATACTGATGCGCCGCGCGGCGATACCCTGGATCGCGCGGACGCTGGAGGCGAGGTGGCTTATGAGCGCGCCATTTCATGATTTTGGGCATGCGGAAATCCTCGACGCGGAGGCCATTGGCCAGCCCGGCGCCCGCCGGTTCCGCATCTTTGTGCGCAGCCCGCGTGGAGCCGCCAGCCTCTGGGTGGAGCGGGACCAGCTTGAGACCCTGATGGCGGCGATCGAGAAGGTGCTGGCGCAGACCAGCGGCGTCATGACCCTGCGCGCGGAGGCCCAGGCCAACCCGACGCCCCCGCCCGGCGCGCCGGACGACTTCCCCAGCGACCCCGATGTTGAGTTTCAGGTAGGGCCGATGCAGCTCGGCTACGATGAGGATGATGAAGAGCTGCTGCTGCGCGCTACGCCGCTCGAGCTGATCGAGGAAGATGGCGAGCTCTACGCGCGTGACTCCGATGAGCCTACGTTCAGCGTGTTCTTCTCCCGCTCGCAGGCGCAGCAGTTCTGCTCCAGCGTGAACAGCCTCACCTTGCTGGGCAGGCCGCGCTGTCCTTTCTGTGGCGGGCCGATGCAGGGACGCCATTTCTGCGAGAAGCAGAACGGCTTCCATCCCCCCAACCTCAACTGAGCGGCGCATTCCCCAAAGACGGCGCTTTGTCGCGCGAGGCCGTTGGTGGCCTCTGGCGTGCGCTATGGCGGCATGCCCCTGAGGCCAGCGCGATCCCATGCGCAGGCCACGACCCTATCGCCGCGCGCCAGCCTTTTTGCCGGCGCAGAAGTCATTAATGCGTAATTTTCGCTGGTGAGAGCGAATTGTGAGGGGCGGATAGAATATCTGACCGGCGTCATGCGTATATACAGCGAGCGGGGAGGACTATATCGTCACCACCATGACACGCGCATGACACACGCATGGCGGGCGCTGGCGTCACATGGCCCCTGGAAGGAGGTCTCCCATGACGCGCGGACTCTATCGTGTATATCTGTATGTCGTTACCATCGCGCTCGCCAGCTTCGCCACGTTCAGCCTGGCGTTCCTGCTGGGGGCGCTGTTCGCTCTCACGCCGCTGCGTGGCTCCGCGCCGCCGCCGTCTGGCGCGCAGATCACCCAGGCGGTGATCCTGTTCGTCGTCATGCTCATTGTCGTTGGCGCATTTGGCGGGCTTCACTACTGGCTCATCCGCCGCGACTGCGCGGGCGACCCGCATATCAATGAGAGCGGCGTGCGGGCGTTCACCCTCAACGCGGCGGAGGGTGTCGCCATCCTGATCGCCGTCAACGCGGGCGTATCGTCGCTCGCCCAGCTCGGGGCCTCCTATAGCCCGGACATTTCCAGCTCGCTCGCGGGCGCGCTGGCCACAGCGGCGCTGGCGTTCACGCTGGAGTGGGAGCGGCGGCGCGCGACGCCCACCCAGGGCGTCGCGCTGGTGTTCGAGCGGCTGCGGCGTCATGGCGTCCCGTTGCTCCTGCTCATCACGACGCTCTCTTCGATCTATACCGCCATAGGCAGCGCCGAGCGCGTCATCGCACAGCAGGCGGGCGTCATCGCATGCAGTCCTCCTGGTGTTCCTTTCCCGCCTGAGGGAGCGCAACCCGTTTATCTGCCTCCCTGCGTGGGGAACGAGGTGTATGGCGCGTGGGCGGCGGCTGCGCTGGCGGTGGCTGTGTGGCTCGGATTCCTCTGGATGGGCCGGAGCGATTCGCGGTCGCTCCTGCGGCAAGTCCTGCTGCTGATCGGCTGGACGGGTGGCGGCATGATTCTACTGGCGATTACCCTGGAGCGCGCGGCGGAATATGCGCTGCGACTGGTGACGCCCGGCGGGACCGCGCCCGATTACCTCAATAACTTCAACTTCGGTCCGCTCCTTGTGGCGGCTGCGGTCGCGCTCGCGGTCTACGGCTGGATGCTGCGCGAGCGGGAGCCGGGCGCGCCAATGAGCATGCCGGTAATCCGGCTGACGATGCGCGCGCTCTCAGGGGCGACCCTCGCCGTTCCGTTCTGGATTGGCGTATTCCTGGTCGTGCGCGACACCTTCACCGCGCTCTCGCCCACAGTCACGTCGCCGTCGGCGGATGAGTGGGATACCGCTATCGCGTTTGTCATCGCTGGCGTGGGATATATCCCGCTGGCGCTCTGGCTGGGCGCGAGCTCGCGCGCATGGGAGATCAACGGGCCACGGCGCGGTTTCGTGCTGGCGCTGCTGGCGGCGGGCGCGCTGGCGACGGCGGGCAGTGTGGCGACTCTGCTCTATGCTGTCATCACGCCGCTGCTCAACGTACCGCTAGAAAACTGGCAGGAGGTGGCGCGCAACGCGGGCGCCGCGCTGCTCACCGGCCTCGCGCTGGGCGGGCTGTATCTGTTCATCGCGCTGCGTGAGAAACAGTTCGTTCCGGCCCCGAAGGTCCCGGAAGCCGCGCCCGAAGCGGCTCCGGTCACGGTTCCGGTTACGGCTCCGCCAGCCAGTCTCGACGAAGCGCTGGCGCAGTTCAAGCGCGGCGAGCTCTCGCAGGACGCCGCCGCCGAGCGCATCCGCACGCTGGCGCGCGAGGGCGCGCTCACCTGACGCGGGGGCGACGCGGCCCTGAAGAGCTGGGGGCGCGGCGCATGAGGCATGGACGCCTCACCTTTCCTGGCCCCGTGTCGCGCCCTGGCTGTGAGTGGCCGGGATTAGGGCCGCGCCTCTCGCGCGCTTTGACAGCGCCCGCACGCGGCGCCTACAATACAGCGCCCGCGATGACGCCTGGGCGGACAGGCGCCACGTGGTCACGTTATGGAAAGGAATGGCCGCCTACGCCCAAAACCGATAAGCTCATTGACCTGACCACCGAGAACGGGTCCGAGCGCGCCTATCTGATCGCGGTGGATGCGGAGCGGAAGGACGCGCTGTGGGATGTCGAGGACTCGCTGGCCGAGCTGGCGGCGCTGGCGCGCACAGCGGGCGCTGAGGTCGTAGGCGCGCTCTCGCAGCGGCTCCCAACGCCTACTCCAAGCCTGTATCTGGGGAAAGGCCGCGCGAACGACCTGGCCATGCTCTGCCGCGACCGCGATATTGATCTGGTGATCGCCGATGACGAGATCTCGCCATCGCAGCAGCGCAATCTCGAAGAGCTGACCGGCGCGCGGGTGAGGC
>JAKAIY010000146.1 GCA_021814145.1 Chloroflexota bacterium | reverse complement strand
GATGATCATGGGCGTCGCGTGCGCTCAGTCCTGTGATGGACGCGCCAGATCAGCCCCAGATACTCATGGACGCTCTCACGCGCCGCTATCCCGCCGTTACGGGCGCTCTCCTCGGAGTGAGCACGGCGACTGAGGCGCGTATCGCCGCCCGGAGCGCGGCGGAGTCGGACACCATCATTTTGCTCACCCGCGACGCCAGCCTTGACCCCGTCCAGGCCGAAGCCATGCGGGACATCATCGCTGGCGCGCGCGCCGCCGGGCGCCGCGTGATTGGCGTCGCCGCTGGCGTCCCCTACGACGCCGCGCTCTTTGCTGAAATTGGCTCCTGGCTCGCGATATACGACGATACCGCTCCGGCGCTGGAGAGCGCCGCCCGTGCCCTGACTGGCGAGGCGCGCCCGGCCGGACGCCTGCCCGTTACGCTGCCAGAATGAGACGCCGCTGAGATGGCGCCGCCGCCTTGCGTGGCGTACTCTACGGAGAGCAGCGCGCATTCCGCCGGCAGCTCCTTGCAGAAGGGAATAGGCAAATGGATTTCGCGTATACCGAACGGGCGAAGTCGCTGATTGAGCGCGTTAGCGGCTTCATGGACAGCTATGTGTACCCCAATGAGCGCCTGTACCATGAGCAAATCGCCGCATCCGGCGACCCCTTCCACCATACCGAGATCGTTGATGAGCTGAAAGCCAGGGCGCGCGCCGAGGGTCTCTGGAACCTCTTTCTGCCTGATAGCGAGTATGGCGCCGGGCTGACGAACCTGGAGTACGCGCCGCTGGCTGAGTTGATGGGACGTGTGCCATGGGCTTCGGAGGTCTTCAATTGCGCCGCGCCCGATACCGGCAATATGGAGATTCTGGCCCAGTTCGGCACGCCAGAGCAGAAGGAGCGCTGGCTGCGACCCCTGCTCGATGGCGAGATCCGCTCCGCCTTCGCCATGACCGAGCCGGATGTCGCCAGTTCTGACGCCACGAACATCCAGCTCACTATC
Source organism: Chloroflexota bacterium (assembly GCA_021814145.1). Classification (GTDB taxonomy): domain Bacteria; phylum Chloroflexota; class Ktedonobacteria; order Ktedonobacterales; family JADMIN01; genus JAKAIY01. The sequence goes on along the minus strand of JAKAIY010000146.1, from coordinate 9,151 downwards.
CGTCGCGAGGGCGATGAATATGTTCTGGATGGACGCAAGTGGTGGACAACAGGCGCCGCCCGCCCACGCTGCAAGATTCTGATCGTGATGGGCAAGACTGACCCCAACGGCCCAGACATTCATCGCCAGCAGAGCATGGTCCTCGTCCCTGTCGGGACGCCCGGCGCGCGCATTGTGCGCTCACTGCCCGTCTTCGGCTATAACGACAACGAAGGCCACGCCGAGCTGGCGTTCGAGGGCGCGCGCGTGCCGGTCACAAACCTGCTGGGCGGTGAAGGTGACGGTTTCGCCATCGCGCAGGCGCGCCTCGGCCCGGGGCGCATCCACCACTGCATGCGGTGCATTGGTGGGGCGCAGCGTGCGCTTGATCTGATGCTCCAGCGCGTCTCGAGCCGCATCGCCTTCGGCAAGCCACTGGCTGAGCAGGGCATTATCCAGACCTGGATCGCCGATTCGCTGATCGAGATCCAGCAGGCGCGATTACTCACCCTCCAGGCGGCGTGGACGATTGATACGCTGGGTAAGAAGGCGGCGCAGGACCAGATCGCGATGATCAAGGTTGTCGCGCCTAACGTTATGCTGCGGGTGATTGATCGCGCCATCCAGGCCTTTGGCGGCGCCGGTGTCACGGACGATGCGCCGCTGGCCCAGCTCTACGCCGCCGGGCGCACGCTGCGCATCGCCGATGGACCCGACGAAGTCCACCGCCGCGCTATCGCCCGTTCAGCGCTGCGCCCGTTCATGAAGCGCGGGTAGCGCCCGCCATGAGGAGACGCCGATGAAAGCCATTCTGTGCCGCGAGTTTGGGACGCCGGAGCGGCTGGAGTATGCCGATGTCGAGCCACTAACGCCCGGCGCGGGCCAGATTGTTCTCAGCGTGAAAGCCTGCGCGGTCAACTTCCCCGATACGCTCATCATCCAGGGCAAATATCAGTACCAGCCGTCCATGCCTTTCTCTCCCGGCACGGATGTGGCGGGCGTCGTCAAATCGGTTGGGGCGGGAGTCGAGACACTCCGCCCTGGCGCTCGCGTCTTTGGTCTTGTCATGCATGGCGGCTACGCGGAAGAGGTCATCATGCCCGCCGCCGCCGCGACTCTCATTCCTGATGAGATAGACTTCGTGACCGCCGCCGCGTTCCAGTTGACATACGGCACGGCCTACCACGCGTTGGTGGATCGCGCGCGCATCCAGCCCGGTGAGACGCTGCTGGTCCTTGGCGCCGCTGGTGGGGTAGGGCTGGCCGCGGTTGAGGTGGGCAAAACGCTGGGCGCGCGGGTGATCGCCGCTGCGTCATCGCCGGAAAAGCTGGCGGCATGCCGTGAAGCTGGCGCAGATGAGGTGATTGACTACAGCGTGGAGAACCTCCGTGAGCGGCTCAAGACGCTGGGTGGCGACACAGGCGTCAACGTCGCGTTCGATCCGGTTGGCGGCTCATTTACCGAGCCCGCGCTGCGGAGCATGGCCTGGGGTGGCCGCTATCTCGTGATTGGCTTTACCTCTGGCGACATTCCACGCATCCCGCTCAACCTGCCCTTGCTCAAGGTCTGTGCGCTTGTGGGCGTCTTTTATGGGTCGCTGCTGGCGCATGATCCCGCGCTCGCCCGAACGAACCAGCGCGAGCTTGTCGCCTGGCTTCGGGAGGGCCGCATCAAGCCGCGCGTCTCCGCCACCTACCCGCTGCGCGACGCCGCGCTCGCCCTGAATGACATCACAGCGCGCCGGGCGGTGGGCAAAATCGTCCTGGTCATGGAGGGCTGAATCCTGGCCCCAGCCGCTTGGTATCCCCTGAGAGCCGCCGCGCCGCTTGACACCCATCGCGCGGCGTGCTTTCATGCGTGCGCGCATTGGTAATATACTAATTGAAATGTGCGCGCCGCCGGTCCGCTCGAACTCTCCCATCCGCTATGCGCGTGTCGCGCTGAAGGGGTGGCGAGAGCATGGACACGTGTCCGGAGGGACGCTGGGGAAATAGTATAGAGCAAGCGGCGACGCCGCCTCGCTGGCAGGTAGGGTCAATCCATGGCGAAACGCAAGATTATGGTCGTTGACAATCCCAATGAGCGCCGCATCCTGCGCGCCAAGGCCAAGAAGGTGTCCAGGTACGATTCCTATCTGGAGCGGCTGGTTGAGGATCTGTGGGAAACCATGCGCGCCGCTCCTGGTGTTGGCCTCGCCGCGCCCCAGATTGGCGAGTCTCTCCGCGTGATGGTCGCTGAATATGAGGACCAGGCGGTGGCGATGGTTAACCCGGAGGTCACCAAGCGCTCAGAAGAGGAAGAGCTTGGGACAGAAGGCTGCCTGAGTATCCCTGGCTACGTCGGCGATGATGTTTCCCGCCCGGTCGCCGTCACCATCAAGGCCCGCGATCCAAAAGGCAAGGAGATTCGCGTGAAGGCCGAGGGCTGGTACGCGCGTGTCCTCCTGCATGAGATAGATCATCTCGATGGCGTCCTCTATACCGACCTCATTCCAGCGGAAAAGATCCGTAAGGTGACCGCTGAGGATATGGAGCCCGAGGGTGGCGCGCCCGCCGAGCATGACGGCGCGGGCGCCGCGAAGAAGTCCCACGCCCGGCGTTCACCCGCCCCAGCGGCGTCTGGAGGCCAGTCATGAGTGTCGCCAAGGGCAAATACCATATCTGGACCGTTGGCTGCCAGATGAACCAGGCCGACTCGCAGCGCGTCGCCAGCATCCTCGACAGCCTTGGGTGGGAAGAATCGCCGACGATGGACGCCGCGAATCTCGTCGTGCTCAACACGTGCAGCGTGCGCGAGCAGCCGGAGAAGCGCGCTCACGGCCAGCTCTCGCTGCTGCGCCACGCCAAGGAACAGCGCGACGATCTGCTGGTGGCGATGATGGGCTGCATGATTGGCAACCAGCGCACCATTGACGATCTCAAGCGGCGCTATCCCGCCGTGGATCTGTTCTTCAAGGTCGAGAGCGCGGACATTCTGCCGGAGTTTCTCGAAAAGCGCTGGACGCCGATGGCTGGCGAGGGTTGTGTGGATATGGGCGATCTGTACGAGCCGCCCGTGACCAGCCTGACCAGCACGCTCCCCGTGTTACCCATGCCATCACGGCCCGCCGCGCCGATGCAGATTACTCCGCGTCCCGCCGCGCGCGACCTCCACTATCCCGGCGCCGCGGAGCACGTCGCCCAAACGCGCGGCCCTACCGCCTGGCTGCCAGTGATTCTTGGCTGCAACAAGGTCTGCTCGTACTGCATCGTCCCCTCGCGGCGGGGTGTCGAGCGCAGCCGCCCGATGGACGAGTTGCTCACAGAGGCGCGTGAGCTGGTTGGCCAGGGGGCGCGCGAGCTGACGTTGCTGGGCCAGACGGTCGAAGCCTACGGCCTCGATCTACCGGCGGGCTCCGGTGACCTCGGCGACCTGATGGAGCGCCTGAGCGAGATTGACGGTCTGGAGCGCATTCGTTTCATGACCTCCTACCCGCGCCATATGACTGACAAGATCATCAAGCAGATGGCCGCGCTTCCCAAGGTCTGCGAGCATGTCAACATTCCCGTGCAGCATGGCGATGACGCGGTGCTGGCGCGCATGCGCCGGGGCTACACGATTGGCGAGTACCGCCAGCTGATCGCGAAGCTGCGCGCCTGGTGGCCCGGTGTCTCGCTCTCCACTGATGTCATCGTCGGGTTCTGCGGCGAGACGAATGAGGAGTTCCAGCGTCTGCTCGACCTGCTCGAGGAAGTCCGCTTTGACGTGGTGCATGTCGCCGCCTACTCCCCGCGTCCGGGCACGCTCTCTAACAAGTGGGAAGATGACGTGCCCCTGGCCGTCAAGAAAGCTCGCCTGCATGCCGTCGAGGAAGTCCAGGAGCGGATCGCTCGCGAGATCAACGCGGCCTACGTCGGGCGCGTAGAAGAGGTGCTGGTAGAGTCGCGCCAGCACTCCAGCGGGCAGTGGCAGTGGAGGGGCCGTGATCGCGCCAACAAGCTGGTCTTCTTCCCGGCGGTCAAGCCAGAAGTTGATGGCGCGGCCAGCGCAAGCCGCGAGCGTGATCAGAGCGCTGGCGCCGTGACAGCGGTCGCGACACCGCCCTGGGTCCACGCGAATGTCCGCCCAGGCGATCTCGTGCGCGTAAAGATTGAGCAAGCCTCAGCCTGGTCATTGCGTGGCGCGCCCGCTCTGGAGTAAGATACCCTTTCGGCGCTGGTCCGCGATGAGCGCCCAGCCACCATCTGTCGTCATGTGAGGAGATGGGAGCGCGTAGCGCATCCGCCCTCGTGGGAGGATATAACAGGAATGACCCAGGCTCCATTTCAGCCGGAGGAGCGGGCGCGCGTTCAGCGCCAGCTTACCGAGCAGGCCATCAAGCTGGCGCTCGATAGCCGCTGGGAAGAGGCGGTCGCTATCAACCGCCAGCTTCTTAGCGCGTTTCCGCGAGATCTTAGCACGCTTAACCGTCTGGGCAAGGCGCTGAGCGAATTGGGCCAGTATTCCGAGGCGCGCCAGATGTATACGGAGGCGCTCGAGATTGACCCCACCAATAGTATCGCCCGCAAGAACCTCGAACGCCTGGCCGGCTTCACTCAGGACGCCGCTGTGCCGCGTCCCTCGCACGAGAAGATAGACCCCCGTCTCTTCATCGAGGAAACCGGCAAGACAGGCTTTACCGATTTGCTCGACCTCGCTGCTCCCTCAACACTGGCCCTGCTGGCCGCTGGCGATCAGGTGTATCTCCAGCGGGAAGGTGGGGCGCTCTGGGTGCTCAATGCCGGTCATGAGCGCATTGGCCGCGTTGAGCCGCGTCTGGCGACTCGCCTGATCGAGTACATGGAGGGCGGAAACCAGTACGCCGCTGGTATCACCGAGCTCCAGCCGCATCAGGTGCGTATCATCATCCGTGAGACGTTCCAGCATCCCAGCCAGTTTGGCAAGGTCAGCTTCCCCTCACAGGGCGGCGGCGATATGCCACGCGCCTATACCAAGGATACCCTGGTGCGCCACGGCGAGGAGGAAGAAGAGTTCGGCGAGGATGGCGAATATCTCGAAGGCGAGGAAGACGAGCTGGAAGATCTGCACGAGACTGATCTCGAAGACGCCGAACTGATTGAGCCGGAGGAGTAAGCCACGGCTTGACGCCCCCGGACCCGCGCCCCGCTTTTTCGCTGCTCTTCGTTTCTATAGAATAGAAGCGATCATGCCTATAGTAGAGGAGTTTTTCCACGATGAACAAGACTAAGCGCGTCGCCTGGCATAAGCGCCTCAAGAAGATCAAGAAGCGCGAGGAGAAGGCGCGCGCGGCCCGTAGCGCAGCTTCGACCCCACAACGCGCCGCCACAACCCGGCGCTAGTTTCCCCAGGAGCTGGCGTCCGCCAGTCCTATGGGCTTTCCGGCAGCAGTATCGCTGCCTGCGCGCAACGCTTCCGTGTTGAGGCGGCGCCGCCGGTTTTCACCGCACACAGGCGCCGCCTGGAGGGTCTAACCCCCGTGAGTGGACCTGTCACTGTGCGCGAACTGCTGCCAGTCTTGGCCAAGTGGGGAGCGCAACTCATCGCGGGGGAGAGCGGCGTTGGCGCGCTGGTGAGCTGGGCGAGTCTCATGCGCGCCCAGCCACCCGCGTTCCAGGGTGTGCGCCGTGGCGAGATCGTCCTTCTCTCACTGGCTACCGTCCAGACCCTCGCTGATCGCGGCGCTTCTGTCTCGCTGCCATCCATTATCGAGCAACTTGCCGATCTGGGCGTCTCAGGGGTAATGATCGCCGGGATTACGCCCGCTAGCGCGCTTTCACCGAACCAGGCCGCCGCTCTGCGCGATCTGCGCGCGCGCGCTGACGCGCTGGGCATACCAGTCATCGCCCTGCCGCAGCATGCGCCGCTCGCTGATCTGCGCGGCGCTATCACCGCCCAGATCGTGGAGCGCCGCGAGCAACAGGGCGCGCCGTTCGAGCCGGTAGACGCTTACGCGGCGCAGATTCGCGCAAGTCTGCGTGGCGAGGCGCTTGACGCGCTACTCGCTGGCGCTTACGCCAGTGAAGCGCAGATGCGCCTGCGTGCGCGCCAGCTTGGCTATGACCTTGCCCTGCCACACGCTGTCCTGTGGATCGAGCTCTCCGTTCCGTCGAAGACCGGCAGACGCGAATCACCAGCCGATCCCGCGCTGGCATCAGCCCTCGCTGATGCCCTGAGTCATGGCTTAGGCGCCTGGGCGAGGACGCGTCCTCCCGATCAAGTGGTCGCGCTTCTGCCGCTGACCGCTGACCGCGGCGCGCCGGATCTGGTCGAGCGCATCACGACGCTCATCACGCGCACTGTGGGCGATGAGCGCGCCCGGCGCGCGCCAGAGTGGGCCGCTGGCCTGGGCGATCCCGCCACTGCGCCCGCCCATGTGCGCCGCTCCGCCACCGAGGCGTATGACGCCGCGCGGTTGGGCCGGATCGTCCTTGGCCCGCGCCAGATCGCCCGCACCAGCGACCTGGGCGTGTACCGCCTGCTGCTCTCTCTCCGCGAGCATGGTGAACTGGAGCCGTTTATCCGCCGCACACTCGAGCCTCTGATGCGTGATGAGCGTCATGGCGATACCCTGGTTGAGACGCTGGAGGCCTTTTTCGCCTGCAATGGCAACAGCACACGCGCCGCGGAGATGCTGCACCTCCACCGTAACTCGCTGCTCTACCGCCTCAATCAAGCCAGAGAGTTGCTTGGCCAGGACCTCGATGACCCTGAGCTGCGGCTTGCCCTCCAGCTCGCGATCAAGGGGCTGCGCGTGATGCGGCTCCAGGAGGAGCGAGACGCCTATGTCGGGTGATCGCCAGCGCGGACCGGCGCGTGCCCGTCCGTCCAGCTTCCACGAGCGGAATAACCAGCTCTACACGCGCCCAGCCGCGCCCGCGGGCTACCCCACAGTAGTCTCACACTACCAGATCGCCCCGCTGCTCGCCGCCTGGCAGTCCCGACCGGATGAGGTCGCCGCGCTTGACATGGAAAGCTCCGCCAACCTGGATCTCTCCATAGTCCCTGTTCACCTGGATAATGACGGAATCCATTATCCAGATGGCTCCCGGCTTACCTGGGCCCAGGCCGCTCGCATCATCGAGACGCCCAATCAATGTTTCGAGATAGGCGGCGAAGGTGAGCCGCGCGCCATCGCGCTCTTTTCCGAGACGACGAATGCCTTGCGTTCGCTCATGCCGACCTCTGGCGCGCCGACGATGCTGGTATCCGGCTTTTCAATGCACCGTATCAAGGGAACAGAACCCTGGGCGGATACGCAAGCCAAGATGCGCGCCCTGACGCCGATCGCTGGAGGGCGTGCGCTCGACACCACGACCGGCCTCGGGTATACCGCGCTGATAGCAGCCCGCGCCGCTGATGAGGTGGTCACTATCGAGCTGGACCCCACCGGCCTCGAGATCGCTCGCCGCAATCCCTGGTCGAGCGAGCTGTTTACCCGCCCCAACATCCACCAGCGGCTAGGTGACGCCTTCGAGGTCATCAGCGAGCTTCCCTCGGGAGGGTTTGACTACGTTCTCCACGATCCGCCTTATTTCAGTCTGGCCGGCGAGCTTTATTCCGAGGAGATGTACCGCCGTATCTATCGCGTCTTGCGGCCTGGCGGCAAGCTGTTCCATTACATTGGCGACCCTGCCAGTCAGTCGGGCGCGCGTGTCACCGCTGGCGTCCTCCGCCGCCTGGAAGCGGCGGGCTTTCGCGCGCTCACTCGCCAGCCCGCCGCTTTCGGCGTCAGCGCGATAAAATAGCCGCCTGATTTTACCTGATCCTAACCAGAACTTAACCAGTGCTTCACCTGCGCGCGCTATGCTCTGGATATCGCGCACGGCACGAACAATCCGTGGCGATGATCTGGCGCGATGGAAGGCGTTCCACCCCTCCACTGTGGGCGCAGGGGATCCCGTCACGCCGCGCATGGACGCACTGAGGAGGCATGACGCCTCTTCTCGCGGGCTGGCGCTCGCTCACGAGCGGCAAGCGCCGGCCCGCGAGGCGCGGAGCGAAGCAGCGGGCCCGCGCTCCGGAGATCCTCATACCGCGCTTGCCGCCAGAGCGCGCTTCTGTCAACAACTCTTGAGGCGCCCGCTGGCCGGAAAGTGGGACAACTTTCCGGCGTGCGACCAGGCAAGCGTCAACCAAGCCAGCTGCGCGCGCGCCAAGGCTGAGTAGCCCTGCGCTCAGCGCGCTTCTTCGCCGCTTTGCCCTGGCGCGCCCTCCTGAGGGCCGCCCGCCTGGTCACCAGCCGCGTTCAGCAGGTCTTGCACGCGGAGCGAGCCGGGCGCGGGCGTCACGGAGTTTGACGCGTCAGGAGGGGTCAGTTGTCCGCTATCATTGAGCTTTGTATCCTGGCTGAGCGGGCGGGTGGGCAGCGGCGCGCGGCGGGCCGAGGCCGGAGGGTTGTGGGCGCTCGCGGTGTCGTCCACTGGATCGCCGCCAGTTCCGCCGGACAGCGCCTGCGCCTGTTCCGCGCGCTTCTGTGCGGTGTCGAGCGCCTGTAGCGCCCACACGACATTCGCATCGGTTTTGCGCACGAGGCGTGACAAGACTCCCAGATCGCGCGCCAGCAAGGTCACTTGGCGCTGTTCCTGGGCGACGACCGTGTGCAGCTGCCGGAGCAGATTCCAGGAATCCACCAACTCGCCGGGAAGCTCATCGGAAGTGAGCGCGAAGCGCGTGAACTCGCGTTCGCCTGTTTCCGAGTCTAGCGCGGGAATTGGCATCGTCATTGGCGCGATACCGGCCGCCTGCGCGTCGGTGGGAGGCAGGGCGTTGTATTCCGACGTCAGGCCGGAACTTAGCAAACCGATATCAAGTCCCAGGCCGTCAAGGGCGCCTGTGGTCGCTGAAGCGGCGCCGGGAACATTGAGGAGCGGGTCGTGCTCGCTGGATTGCTCCCCGTCTGTCAGCTCGCGTGGCAAGAGGTGAGCCAGGAGCCGCCGCGCCTGGGTAATCAGCTCGGCCTCGTGTTGCGCGGCGCGCGTGAGCGTGTCGGCGAGCGCCACCAGTTCACCTGCCTGGCGCTGCGCGGCTACTGAATCCGCCGCCGCCCCTTCCAGGACGCGCTGGTTGTCACGTAGCGCGTCCACCACATCTGAGGCGAGCTGGAAGAGTTGCGCCAGCCGCCGCGCCTGCGCCGTTTGCGCGTTGGTGAGCGCCACGCCGACCGGGAAGAGCG
>JAKAIY010000145.1 GCA_021814145.1 Chloroflexota bacterium | reverse complement strand
CCCGCGCCCGCGCTATCGCCAGCGCCGACGCCCGCTCGCGCAGCCGCGCCCAGCCCGCTCGCCGCGTCAGCTCCGCGTACCGCGCCCCCGGCGCCTTCTCACCCGCGGGCGGCGCGCATGGCCAGGGCGGGGCGGATAGGGCTTCCGCCTCCTCTGGCTGGGCCGCCAGCGTCACCAGCGGCGCGCGCCGGCCACTGGCCAGCGGCGTCCCTTCCGGGCCGGCGCTGGCGCCCGCGCGCAGCGTGACGTGCAGCGCCACGTTATTGTAGCGTGGGTCTGTCGCATGGCCGTGCGCGCGCCAGCCCGCCGGGCTGAGGTGAAGCTCGATGTCGCCTGTCACCCGTTCGCCACTGGCGGCGCGCAGCGTCGCGTCGCGGAAATCAGGCCCCGCGCCGCCGCCGGGCCGCCCCTGATAGACCAGCGTATAGCGGTCGCCATTCTCCGCCCGCAGCGTCCGCCCGCGCCACGCGCCCGCGCCCCAGCGCGCGATCAGCTCCGCCTCGCGCGGGAGCGGCCGGACCCGCGCGCTGTCGCGCCGCCGTTCTGTCCCCATATCACCGTCTCCTCTCGCAAAACGTGATACGCTGCTCTCCGGTAGCGCGGAAGCGGCCAGCGTGACATCCTGTCGCTCCTCCCGTTCTGAAAACAGTGAGCGACCACGCGCGGCGCTTGAACAGCCTGATGAAAGCGGCGGAGGTGAGAGGCCTGTGGCTCTGGCGCAGATTCCCGGCTCGGTTCTGCTGGATATCCTCGCGATCGTCATTGTCGGCTTCATCGCCATCCGTCAGTTTCGCGAGAAGCGGCTGCGGGTAAGCCGGTTATGGGTGATGCCCGCGCTCACCCTGCTTTTCACCTATACTGGCATCCAGGGCGACCTGTTCGACACGGCCTTTAGCCCGGAGATCATCGGCGCGGCGTTCGCGATTGGCCTCGTGGTCGGCGGCATACGCGGCGCGGCGACCAAATTGACGGTGGACGCCGCCAGGCAGAGTGTCACCGTCAAGGGCACGTATGTCAGCGTCGCGCTCTGGCTGGCGCTGCTGGGAGTCAAGGGGCTGGCGGACTTTATCCTGGCGGTGTCTGGCAAGAGCGAGACGTTCGCCGGGGTCGCCGCGACACTCGTGACCGCCGCCCTGCTGGCGTTCTCGCTGGGCGCGGTGATCGCCACGCGCGTCTACTTCTACTGGCGTTACGCGCTCACGGTCTCGTGAGGCGCCAAGATGGTGGAGCGGCTCCCCCGGCGGGGGAGCCGCCGTTTGAACGGAGCGCCGAGGGAGCGAGGCGCGCTATCCACGGGAGGTCGTTGGTGAAAAACACGCTCAACGAGTTCAAGGCGTTCATCCTGCGCGGCAATGTCGTTGACCTGGCCATCGCTGTCGTTATCGGCGCGGCTTTCAGCGGAATTGTCACCGCGCTGGTCAAGGACCTCATCACGCCGCTGATCGCGGCGATTGGTGGTCAGCCGAATTTCTCGGCTATTTCCTTCACCATCAACAACAGCCACTTCCTGATCGGGGACTTCATCAACTCGGTGGTCAGCTTCCTCATCATCGCGTCGGTTATCTTCTTCCTGGTCATCAAGCCGCTCAACCTGCTGATGGCGCGCCGCAAGCATGCGCTGCCCCCCGACCCGACCACGCGCGAGTGCCCCTACTGCCTGAGCGAGATCCCGCTCAAGGCTACCCGCTGCGCCTTCTGCACGTCCGAGATCCCCACCATCACAGGGGAAGCCGCCGTTGCCCCAAAGGCGTGAGCCTCCGTGGTGTTCTGGCTCGTGTCGTGAGAGCGGGCGGCTTCCCGCGTGGAGCGCCGCCCGCTCGCGTCTTGTCCTGGCGCGCCCGCGCTGGACTCATCCCGCGCCCAGCCGCGCCCGCGCCGCCCGCAGAACGGCGGCGATCTGCTCCGGCGTCTCATTCTCCAGCGCCATGCGCTTGAGCTGGGCGAGGGTCGCCGCCCAGGCCTCCGCCTGGGGAACGTAGCGCGCGTCGCGGGCTACCAGCTCCTGGAGCACATGGAGCTCCAGCGCCTGCCGGTCATGCTGGAGTGTCTCATCCGTTTCGCCGTCCACGTCCCAGGCGTTGGCGCGCGCGCTGTCGTGGATGCGCGTCACCAGCGGCTGGAACCGCTCGCGCACGGCTTCCTCCAGCCGCGGGCGCTCGATGGCCGCGCCATCGAAGGCGTATACGCCCGTCATCGAGATATCCACCACCGGCTTGCGGTCCAGCGCGTCCTGATGGTCGCGCGCGGCCTGGGCCACCATGCGCTCGAAATGGTCATAGAACGACGCCGGGTCGCTCAGCCCATCCACCCGGAACCCCAGTCGCACGAACGGGCGCTTCGGGTTGATGATGTGCTCGGCGGTGTGGCGCGGCTCCCCAGGCGCGACATCCGTATCTACCGTCACGGCGTAATAGCCGCGCTCCCAGCCGCTTTCCTCAGCGCCCCAGGTCTCCGTCGAGCCGGGGTTGAAGAGAGAGTTTTCCATCTCGTAGGGCTTGTGGACGTGGCCCAGGGCGATATAGTCCACCAGCCCGCGCAGTGGCGCGAAGTCGGCGGGCGCGGGCAGCCCCTGGAGCTGCGGCAGGACGCCCTCGACGCCGGTGTGCATCAGCAGCACGCGATATTCGACGCCCGCCGCGTCCTCTTCCGCGCGCGCCGCCGCCAGCGTCTCGGCGAAGCTGGCCATCACCCGCGCCGTGCTGGAGCCGTACCACGGCAGGCCGTAGATCCGCGCGCGGCCATCCTTGAGCGTCGTGTAGAGGCCGGTCAGCGTCACCGGCGACCATTCCGCCATCACTGGCGCGCCGTCGCGCAGCGCCGGGTTCAGCAGCCGCAGCAAGCCCTGATAGCTGAGATATTGCAGCCATGACATGCCGTCGCGGTAGTAGCTGCGGTCGTGGTTGCCCTCGATGCCGATGGCGACGACGCCGGCGTCCGCCAGCCGCCGCAGCCCCTCGTTGGCTTGCGTCAGCGTGCGCGCGTCAATCGAGCGTTTGTTGAAGAGGTCGCCGGCGATGACGAAGAAATCGGCGTCGCGGGCTATGGCCCCATCCACCACGCTGAGGAAGGCGCGGGCGAAGTCATCGTAACGCTCGCGCACGCCATACTGCTCGTAGCCGAGGTGATTATCCGCCGTGTGAACGAACACCGCCCGCATCACTCGTCACCTTTCACGCCAGTTCGCCGCCTGTGTCCCGTATTCACCGTATTCCAGCGCCGCGCGCATGGAGCGGAAGCCGTGATCAATAATAGATCGTGCGCGTGCGGTGGTAGGGGCGCTCATCGGGCAGGCGCTCCTGGCTCTCGACCCACAGCCGCTCATCCAGCTCGCTCGCCGTGCGCGCGACGCCGTGCCGCGCCAGCGCCCGCCGCAGCGCCTCCACCGCCCAGACCGTCGCCGCGCGTATCTCGATCTCCGGCTCGGAGCCAGCGGGGATCAGCGTGTAGCTGTCCACCACGCGCGCCAGCTCGTCAGCGTAGACCAGGACGCCCAGCGCCCGCAGCCGCTGCGGCAGCTTGTAGTCCGCGAAGGCGGTCAGCCCCTCCATGCCGCGGATCGCGCCCGCGCCTTCCCCGCCGGTGATCGCGCGCAGGTCCGCGACGAGGATCTGCGCGCGCTTGAGGAACGGGACGGGATAGCCGCGCCACGCCGCCACATCGGCGAAGGACGAGAACTCGCGCTCGACCGTCAGCGCCAGGGATATCGCGTCGTAGTCCGCGTCTTCCACCACATTCACGAACTGCCCGTCGTAGCGGTCGCGGAGGATGCGCCCGGCCTCGCGCGCGTTGTTCAGCCGCTCGGCGAAGAGCGGTATTGGCGGAAAGCCCGCGTCGGGCCGCAGGATGCCCGCCAGCGTCGGGGCGTCCAGCTCCGCCAGCCAGGCCGCGTCACTGAGCGGCAAGCCCTCCTCCACCGCGCGCGAGAGCGAGGCCGCCAGCGCGTTATAGCCGTCGTGCGTCGCGCCGCGCCAGGTCACGCGCCAGCGCGGGCCGTCCGGCGCGCCCCAGAAGCAGAAGTTGAGCGCGTCGAGCAGCAGGACCCAGTTAGGCGCCTGCTCAGGCGCGCCGGGCTGGTGAAGCGCGCTCAGCGTCGCCGTCGCGGTGGGCCACTCCGCGCCCGCCCAGCGCGCGGCCAGCGCCTCCACCGCCGCGCGGTCAATCCGCGCGAGCCGCGCCTCGCGCATCACGCGCGCCGTCGCGCTCAGCACGCCCAGCCGGTCGCTCGCGGGCGGGGAGAAGTCATCGCCAGCCAGGAATCCGTCCATCGCGTCCGGGTCGGGCATCGCTGTCACATCCTCTCGCTCGCTGGAAAGTTCTGGGCGCGCCGCGCGTGAATCCCTATCCACGCGCATACCAGCATATCACCTCGCGCTCACTCGCTTCCCACAGGCGTGGACCTCACCCCCAGCTCCTCTCCCAGAGGGAGAAGGGAGCGCGGGTGTAACAGCGCCCGCCTTCCATCAGCCGGGCCGCGTTGCGCCTTCCGTCTCAGGGGGACGCTCCATCGCTGGCCGGATGGAGCCGGCCCCGTCCTCGTGTGCATGGATGGCGCGGTCCGCGTGCGTGCGCAAGCGGGCGCGCGCGCGCTACACTACAGGATGCTCCACACCGCTGACTGGTGGCGGCGTGGCGCGGTGGCGCGTGGTTTGCGGGGGACAGCGCCACCGGACGAAACGCGGAGCGGGCCAATGGCGACCGCTCCACCCCCGACGAAGGAGTGACAGCTCATGCGCGCGCGCGACATCATGACTCGCGATGTCATCACCACTGGCCCGAAGGCCAGCATTCACGACGTAGCCCGGCTGCTCTCGGACTACCACATCAGTGGCGCGCCGGTGGTAGACGGAGAGGGCCATATGATCGGCCTGGTGACAGAGGCCGACCTGATCGGGAAGGATGGCGCGACCGCCGCCGATATCATGACCAGGCATGTCATGACCGCCCAGGAGGACACACCCGTGGAGCTTATCGCCCAGCTGCTGACCAGCAACCAGTACAAGCGGCTGCCCGTCACGCGCGGCGACCAGCTGGTGGGGGTCGTCAGCCGCGCGGATATCGTGCGCATGATGGCCAGCCGCTGGATCTGCCAGGTCTGTGGCGCCGAGCAGGCGGGCCGCCAGCCAGCAGCCTGCGCCACATGCGGCGCGGACGCCAGCGCCTTCGAGCGCGACCTCTCTCCGCGCATGGAGATATCAAGCCGCCACTGAGCGCCCCGGCGTCCAGGTCACAATCATCTCTCACATGCGCGCTCCACGCCGCTTTCGGGCGTGGAGCGCGCGTTACGCCGTTCCCACGATTGACGGCGCGCGCGGAAGCCACATATAATCCAGGCGACTCGCCCCGGCGGCGCCTTGCTCCACGCGCGGCGCGACGGCGCAGGAAGCGTCCCTCGCTTCTCCCGTGGGGCGGCCCGCGAAGGACGACGCCACACACCACACCACGCGCGGCAAGTCCGCGACACCGCCGGCGCGTCCCGCGCCCATACACCGACGCAAAGGAGCGTACTTCATGGCAATTCAGATGGCCGCCGAAGAGAAAATGCTGATCGAGATGGTGCGCGACCTCGCGCGCGAGAAAGTCACGCCGCGCGCCGCTGAGATTGACGACACCGGCGAGTTCCCCTGGGATATGAAAGCGCTGCTGGCCCAGCAGGACATCCTCGCCATGCCTTTCCCGGAAGAGTATGGCGGCACCGGGTCCAGCGAGCTGAGCATCCTGATGGTGATCGAGGAGCTGGCCAAGGCCTGCGCCACCACCTCGCTGATCCTCTGCGTGCAGCAGCTTGGCTCGCTGCCCATCCTGCTGGCGGGAACCGACGAGCAGAAGCGCGCCTGGATTCCCCGGCTGGCCAGTGGCGAGTGGCTGGCCTCCTTCGGGTTAACCGAGCCAGGCTCCGGCTCCGACGCCGGCGCGATGTCCACCCGCGCCGTGCGCAAAGGCGACAAGTACATCCTCAACGGCGTCAAGCACTTCATCACCAACGCTGGCCTTGCCCACGTCAACACGGTTTTCGCCAGCACTGACCCCTCCGCCGGGACACGCGGCATCAGCGCGTTCGTCGTCGAGGACGGGACGCCAGGCTTCCACCTCGGCAAGGTTGAGCACAAGATGGGCATTCGCGGCTCCCAGACCGGCGAGCTGGTCTTCGAAGACTGCGAGATTCCCGCCGGGAACCTGCTGGGCCGTGAAGGCGAGGGCTTCAAGATCGCCCTGGCCACGCTCGACCGCACCCGCCCCGGCATCGCCGCGCAGGCGCTCGGCATCGCCCAGGGCGCGCTCGATTTCGCCGTCCAGTACGCCAAGCAGCGCGTGCAGTTTGGCCAGCCGATCATCGCCAACCAGGCCATCGCGTTCATGCTGGCTGACATGGACATCAAGGTCGAGGCGGCGCGCCAGCTCGTGTACCATGTGGGCGAGTTGATGGACAGCGGCGCGACCGGCTTCGGGCGCGAGTCCGCGATCGCCAAGACGTTCGCCTCCGATACCGCCATCGAGGTCACGAACGACGCCATTCAGGTGCTCGGTGGCTATGGGTACATGAAGGAGTTCCCGGTCGAGCGCATGATGCGCGACGCCAAGATCACGCAAATCTACGAAGGCACCAACCAGATCCAGCGGATGGTGATCGCCCGCGCGCTGTCGCGCTAGGCGCCCGCTGACAGGAAAACTGGATAGCTGAGGAGAGAGATGTGGATTCGACCGCCGCGACCGCGCTGACCATCGCCCTGCGTAATGGAGCGACCTGCGTTTTGCGCGATGGCGCGCTGACCATCGGCGATGCGGCCTTTCCCCTGACCCAGCTCATCTCCGCCGGGCTTGTGGCGGATGTCAGCGTGCCCGTGGCGCCGGGCATGCCCCCTTTCCCGGCGGTGGCGCTGCGGCTGGCGGACGGCGCGTCGTACTTCCTTACGCCAGTTGAGCAGGCCGACTCAATGCGCCTGCTCCAGGCGATCCACGCCGCCCGGCCCGACCTGCCGCCCTACTGGCCGGGCTATGGGGCTGGTCCGGGCTATCCGCCGCCCTACGGCGCGCCCATGTATCCCGGCTATCCGCCCTACGCGGCGGGGCTGGGCGACACGGATCGCACGCTGGCGGGCCTCGCGCATCTCAGCGTCTTCTTCGCGCCGGTGATCCTGCCGCTCATTTTCTGGCTGGTGATGCGCAAAAGCCACCCCTACGCCTCCCAGCAGGCGAAGCAGGCATTCTGGTTCCACCTGATTCTGAGCGTTATCGCCGTCGTCGCGGTCATCGCGCTCCAGATCACGCTCTTCGCCACCCTCGCCTCCACGGCGGCGACGTTCGGCCCCACCTCGACACCGCCGGACCCGGCCACCGCCTTCGCGACGTTCGGCTTCCTGCTGGTATTCTACGTTGTCGGGCTGATCAACATCATCTTCAGCGTCATTGGCGCGGTAAAGGCGTTCCAGGGAAAACCGTTCCATTATCCCTTGCTGGGCTGGCTGTAGCGCGCGGCCCCGCGGGCGGAGAGGAGGCCTTGACATGGGCCTGTATGTAGACTGCGCCCTGATCGAGGAGGTCTCGCGCCTGTGCGTGACCTTCCCGATCGCGGGCGTCACAACCAATCCATCCATCCTGCTGGAGGCGGTCGAGCGCGGCCAGCGCCTGCGTGATGAGGACGTCCTGCGTGGCCTCATCCAGGCCTGTGGCGGCCCCATCTTCGCGCAGCCCGTCGCCGACTCCACCGATGGCTTGCGCGCGGAGGGCGAGCGCTATCTGGCGCTGGACCCGGTCCGCATCGTTCTCAAGCTGCCTATGACGGCGGCGGGCCTGGCGGCGGGGCGCGCCCTGATCGGGAGTGGCGCGCGCGTCGCGTTCACCGCCGTCGCCTCGCTGGCGCAGACCTATGTGGCCTCCGCCACTGGCGCGGACTGGGTGATCCCCTACTTCAGCCGCCTGCGCCACGCGGGAGTGGACGCCTGCGAGCGCGTCGGCGCGATGGCGCGGCTGCTGGCCCGCCAGGATAGCGGCGCGCGGCTGCTCGTCGCCAGCGTCAAATCCAGCGCGGACGTGGTGGAAGCGGCGACCATCGGCGCGCGCGACATCACCGCTCGCCCGGAGATCATTCGCGGCCTGCTGGATGACGCGCTGACCACGGAAGCTGTCACCCGCTTCGACGCCGACTGGCGGCGCATGGCGGAGACGCTCGGCGGGTGAGCCTCACTGGCTGCTGACCGTCACAATCAGCCAGATCGAGCCGTTGTACTGGATGAGGTCAACCGTATAGTCCATCGGCGTCTTGCTGGTTCCACGCAGCACGGAGACGGCCACGATCGCCTGCGATGAAGTGGTCATCGTGACCTGGGTGATGGTCGCGCTGCGCACCACTCCATACTTGATATCGTCCGCTTGCAGGTTCTGGATGAACGCCGTCTGCCCGGAAGGATTGTTGCGGCTGTCCACCTGATACTGCCACGCGGTCGCGTCGTCTTGCGCGCTGAGGGCGTGGAAATAGCCGGTCACCGTCGCCTGCGGGGTCGAGCGGTCCAGCGTCGCGAGGCTGCGATAGGCGTAGTACGCGCCGCCAGCGGCTATCAGCAGCGCCACGACAATCAGCCCGATAATCACTGGCGCGCCCGAGCGCGAGTGGGCAGGCGCCCCTGGTAGCGGCGAGATATCCGGCCGCGAGGAGCGTGGAGCGCCATCACGCGCGCCAGAATGGGAGTCAGGGATGGGCGCGGCGCCCATCGGCGCGGGTGGCGAGCTGGTGGGCATGGGTGAGCGCGCAATCGCGAGCGCGCCCTGAGGCGCTCCCGGCGCCGGCGTTCGCTGGTCCGCCAGATTGTCTGGCAGCGGCTCACCGAGCGAGGGCAGCGGCTGCCGCGCCCGCTGGGCGGACGCGGGTGGGGGTGGCAGCCGTGGAAATGAGCCTGTCCCGGTCGGATGCGACGATTCTGGCGCTGAGACGCCAGGAACTGGCGGCATGGAAACGTCCGTCCTGCCGCCCAGGCCACCCAGAACACGCAGCGACTCGGTCAGCGCGCTGGCGAACTCGATAACCGACGGGTAGCGCGCGGCGGGTTTCAGGTCCAGCGCGCGCATGATCGCCTGATCGGTCAGCGGCGAGATGTTCGGCGCCAGGTCGCGCGGACGGGGCATCGGGGTCATCTCAGTGATGCGGTCCACCGCCGTGCGCGGCACGCGCCCCGTCAAGAGCTGATAGAGCGTCGCGCCGAGAGCGTAGACATCCGACCACGGACCGGTCATGCCATTGGCGGCGTACTGCTCGGGCGGCGCGTACCCCTCCGTTCCCGCCTTGCGCACGAACGTCACCGTCTGGTTCATGCCTGGCAGGTGCGCCTTGGCGATGCCGAAATCCACCAGCACGGGATGGCCGCCGGGCGTCACGATGATATTGGCGGGCTTGATATCGCGATGCAGCAGCGGCGGCGTGCGGGTGTGCAGGTAGTGGAGCGCGTCGCAGACCGGCAGCATCCAGCGCACCGCCTGCGCCTCGGGCAGCGGTCTGCCTGTGCGGCGCAGGTACTGCTCCAGGTTCTCGCCATCCACGAAGTCCATGACCAGGTAGTCCCGGCCACCCCACTCGAAGCGCTCCCGCACTTTGGGGATGCTGTCGTGGTTCAATTCGCGCAGCCAGCGGCTCTCCAGCTCAAACTGCTTGCGCGCGCCGGGATTGGTGTCAGCCAGCTCTTTGAGCGCGAAGATGGTATTCGCGCCATAAACCGTATCAGCGACCTGATAGACCGTTCCCAGCCCACCACGTCCCACGATGCGCAAAACGCGGTAGCGGCCATAAATGATCTCGCCTACCGCTCGTGGCTCCGCTCCCTCTGCCGTCATCCTCGCGCCACCTCACTCTATCGTGATGCGACTTGCGCGGCGCCTGGCCAGCGCCCCAACTCGCCTGCCCTCGACGCCAGCCGTGTGGCGCCAGTATAGCGAAGCGGAGCGCACGGCGTCAATTATTCGCGCCAGCCGTCACAGGGCGGAGCCAAAACGGGTGGCTGCGGCCGCGCCTGAAGGGCCGCATGCGGAAGCCCCGAACCCGCATACGGCCTGCGCTCCACGCGCCGTGCGGCCCACCAGGCCCGCTGGCGCGGTCAACCGCCCGCTACCCGGCTCGCGAGGCGCTCGATGACCTCAGCGATCACCTGAGGCGCGGTCTCAAAGGAGAAGGA
>JAKAIY010000144.1 GCA_021814145.1 Chloroflexota bacterium | reverse complement strand
GCGGTGTTCGCCGCTGCTCCTCGCGAGGAGCGTGGCGCGCGTGGCGTGCGAGGTGGGCGCGGCGGCCGCCGCGGCGAGCGTGGCGAGCGCGGCGAGCGCGGCGGCGAGCGTGGCGGTGGTCGCCCTGGCGGCCCGGGGCGTGGCGGCCCTGGCGGTGGCCGTGGCCCGCGTCCTGGTGGGCCACGCCGCTAGCGGAGCGCCCGCCCGGCGCGGCGCTGGCTGAGGCCGGGCGGGCGGCTGAAATGGGGCGCGTCGCCCCAGACGCTCTGGGCGCTCTCAGTGGGCGCGGGGCGGCGGCGCATGGAGCGACACAATGGCGAAGCTACGCATTACGTATGTCAAGAGCGCCATCGGCTACAACATGAAGCAGAAGGCGACGATCCGGGCGCTGGGGTTCCGGCGGCTGCAGCAGACCGTGGTGCATGAGGATACGCCCGTGATCCGCGGCATGGTCAACAAGGTCTCGCACCTGGTGCGCGTGGAGACGGCTCCGGAGACAGTCGAGGAGGCTGCCCAATGAGGCTTTCCGAACTCCGCGCTCCGGCAGGGGCGCGCAAGAACCGCCTGCGCGTTGGGCGCGGGCATGGCTCGGGCCACGTGAAGACGTCTGGCCGGGGCCAGAAAGGCCAGAAGGCGCGCACGGGCCACAGCAAGGTCCCCGCGTACTTTGAGGGTGGCCAGAACCGCTTCTCGCAGCGGATGCCGTACCTGGGCGGCTTCAAGAACCCGTTCAGGAAGGTCTACACGGTGATCAATCTTCGCGACCTGACTCCTTTCGCGGCGGGCGAGGAGGTCAACGCGGGGACGCTGGTGGCCAAGGGCTTCATCCGCGCCGGGGAGCAGGACCGCATGCTCAAGGTGCTCGGTGAGGGGACGCTCAACCGCCCGCTGAAGGTGACGGCGCACAAGGTTTCGGAGTCCGCGCGCCGGCGAATCGAGGCCGCGGGCGGCACGGTGACGATCATCGAGATCCGCCAGCGTGAGAAGACCAAGCGCTCGGGTCGCCCCGCCCCCGAGATGAAGAAGTAGCTCCTTTCACGGCCCATTCCCCACGAGTGGGGAATGGGCCGCGCGGCATCTTTCGTCAGGGCGAGAAGTCCCGGCGCGCTCGCGTCACGGGCGCGCATCGTGTATAGTGACGGGTGGCGCGCACGTGTGGTTTAACCTGGGCGGGGGCGTGATCCGGGCGGCCGCCGCCCATCGCGCGCCATAACCCCCCGGCGGACCGGACGTATACGTCCCTGATTTAAGTAGTCCCTGCGTTAACTGGCGCTCACTGGAGGCAAGCATGTGGAACCGGCTGCGCAGCATGTGGACGGTGCCGGATCTGCGCAACAAGATCCTGTACACTCTGGGCATGCTGTTCATCTTCCGCGTGGTGGCGTATGTGCCGGTCCCTGGCATTGATCCGTCGCAGTTGCAGAGTATCATCAGCAAGAACGCGAACCTGCAACAGTTCTTTGGCCTGCTCGATGTCTTCTCCGGTGGCTCCTTCAAGAACTTCTCGGTGCTGGCGCTCGGCGTGTATCCGTACATCACCGCCAGCATTGTCGTGCAGCTCCTGCAAGGCATCATCCCCCGGCTGGGCGAGATGAACCGTGAGGGTGAGGCGGGCCGCAACCGGCTGGCGCAGATCACACGCTATATCGCGGTGCCGCTGGCGATGCTGCAGGCGTTCAGCCAGATGGCGATTCTGGTGAACCTGGGCGCTGTGCCTGCCACCCAGTTCAACCTGTTCAACGCCACGACCCTTATTCCGACACTCGCGACCATCGCCACGCTGACAGCGGGTACGATGTTCCTGGTGTGGCTGGGCGAGCTGATCACCGAGAATGGCATCGGCAACGGCATCTCGCTGATCATCTTCGCCAACATCGTCGCCGGTCTGCCCGGTGTGCTGGGCAACGCGCTGGTGAGCGGCAGCGGCAGTGGCAGCGGCATTGATAATGGCGCGCTGGTGACGGCGCTGGTGACGGTTGGCCTGGCGCTGGCGATGATCTTCGTCATGGTCATCGTCTACATGGCGCAGCGCCGCATTCCCGTGCGCTATCCGGCCAAGCGGCGCATCTTCTCTGGCTATCGCTCGACTGAAGAGTCCACCTACATTCCGATGCAGGTGAACAGCGCGGGCATGATCCCGCTGATCTTCGCCAGCTCGATTCTGTTGCTGCCAGTGGTCATCGCCAACTTCGTGGCCTATAGCACGAACAAGGCGGTGGCGCAATTCTTCAGCAACGTGCGCCTCTGGCTGGACAGCTCCAACTGGTATTACTGGGTCATCTACGGTGGGCTGGTCTTCGCGTTCACGTACTTCTACGCGATCGTGATGTGGCAGCAGCAGAATACCGCGGAAAACCTGCAGAAGCAGGGCGCGTTCATCCCCGGTATCCGCCCCGGCCCGAAGACCGAGGAGTATCTGGAGAAGATCCTGTCGCGCATTACGTTTGGCGGGGCGCTGTTCCTGGGCGTTGTCGCGGTGGCTCCGGCGCTGCTGAACACCAACGCGAGCAGCCAGGTGATTCAGGCGGCGTCGCTGCTGATCGTGGTTGGCGTCGTGCTGGATACGATGAAGCAGATCGAGGCGCAGATGGTCATGCGCAACTACTCGGGCTTCCTGAGTTAGCGCGGCGCGTCTGGCGCATTTCAGCAGGACCCCTTTCCCGTGGCCGGCGAGCCGCTGGGAAAGGGGTCCGCGTTGCTGGCGGCGCGGGGCTGGCAGGCGCGTAAGCGGACGGTGGTAGCGTATGATGTAGTCCTGACGGCCTGTGTGGGCCGTGAACGGATCCGCCGCAATGGCGCGGCGGGTGGGCGGCCCGCCGGCTGGTAACGGATGGGTCGCGCTGTTGAGGAGACGCGGACGTGAACATCATCATGATCGGGGCGCAGGGCAGTGGAAAGGGGACGCAGGCGGAGGCGCTGGAGCGCGCGCTGGGCCTGAAACCCTGCTCAAGTGGCGATCTGCTGCGTGAGCATATCGCGAAGGGGACGGAGCTGGGCCTGAAGGCGAAGCCGTATGTGGAGCGCGGCGATCTGGTCCCCGACGAGCTGGTGATCGGCATGATCCTGGACTTTTTGCGCGCCAGTCAGGCGCAGCCGGGCGCGCGCGGGGTGATTCTTGACGGTTTCCCACGCAATATTCCGCAAGCTGAGAAGCTCGACGCGGAGCTGGCGGCGGCGGGCCAGCGGATTGACGCGGTGATCTCGCTGGAGGTCCCGCGCGAGTTGCTGCAGGGCCGCCTGAGCGGGCGCTGGGTGTGCAGGGCGCAGGGGCATGTGTACAACGCCCAGACGAACCCGCCGCGCGTGGCGGGAGTCTGCGATGTGGACGGCAGCGAGCTGTACCAGCGGTCAGACGATACGCCGGAAAAGATCGAGCGGCGGCTGGACATCTTCTTTCGTGAGACAGTCAAGCTGCTGGACTATTATGAGCGGCAGGGCAAGCTGACGCGAATCAACGGCGCGCGCCCGATTGACGAGGTGACGCGCGATATGCTGGCGGCGCTGGGGGCGCGGCGGTAACGACCACACTCCTGGCGGAATGCGGGAAGGCGCGGAGAGACAGATGACGATCCAGTATCGAAGCCGGACGGAGATCGAGAGCATCCGGCGGGCGGGACAGGTGGTGATGGATATCCTGGAGATGCTGCGCGCGGCGACCAGGCCAGGCGTCACTACCGGAGAGCTGGACGCGCTGGCGGCGAGCGAGCTGAAGCGGCGGGGCGCGACCTCGAACTTCAAGGGCTATACCCCCGCGAAGCGCGTGCCGCCGTTTCCAGGGGTGATCTGCGCCTCGGTCAACAATGAGGTTGTACACGGCATTCCGGGCAAGCGGGTCCTCAAGGAAGGGGACATCATCGCGATTGACTTCGGCGCGATTGTGGATGGCTGGCATGGCGACTCGGCGATTACCGTGCCGGTGGGGCAGGTCGCGCCGGAAGCGCGGCGCTTGCTGGACGTGACGCGCGCGGCGCTCTGGCAGGCCATCGCGGCGGCGCGGGCCGGCAATCACGTGCTCGACATCAGCCGGGCGGCGCAGGAGTATGTGGAGAGCCGGGGCTTCTCGATGGTGGAGCGCTACGGCGGGCATGGCATCGGGCGCGAGATGCATGAGGACCCGTTCATCCCCAACCGCACGGATGAGCGCATGCCGAATCCGCTGCTGCGCCCCGGCATGGTGATCTGCATCGAGCCGATGGTCAACATCGGCAAGCCCGGCACACGCGAGCTCTCAGACCACTGGACGGTCGTGACCGCCGACGGCAGTCTCTCCGCCCACTTCGAGCACACCGTCGCCATCACCACCGGCGACCCCCTCGTGCTGACCGACCTCGCCAGGGAGGCGACCGGCGCGGAAGGGCGGGCGGTATGAGCGCGTTTGCGCGTGAACTTCTCGTGATGGCGGATGAAGTGGAGTGGTAGCCGCGCGGCTACGGGGCGTTGCCGCTGCTCTCGTTTCTTCTCAACCCACGACGGCTACGCGGCAGTGATTTCCTAATGCGCTGGTCTCAAGGTCAATGGAGTGAGGACCGTCTGATTCACGCTGTCAATCAGACGGAGTCTTATGTTGCGATACCATACGGGCCAAGCGGTGTTGCGCCTAATAATGATGTGCGAGCGTTCGAGTTGTATTTCGAGCGACTGGAAGCAGCGGGCTTGGGGGAAATGAAGCGCCCTGATTTGCTCATTTTCCGCGCGCAGGACAAGCTTTTCGTTGAACAAACGATAGAAGCGCTGGGTGGCTCGCAGGAGCTACCGTTTACTCATGAGAATAATTCGGATATCGCGGCTATTCTCGCTCGTGCCGTAATTGCTGTCGAATGCGAGAACAGCCTATGGAAAGCGCGACAGATGCCTGATTACCAGACTCCCCTAACGCCGCAGAAGCGGTTAGGGGGTCTTCTTGGCCTCAAGAAAAGCGCCGTCACTCCAACAGTGATTATCAAGGATGAAGATGTCGCCTCGCTCCGTCGTTGGCAGATGGAGCGGGGCGTAGCTATACATATCTGGCATGCGTTTTATGACGAGGCGTACGGGGTCTCACTTGATGAGGCGCTGCGTCTGATCGGCGAAGGGCTGATTATTCCAACTGAGCAGATTTTTCAGGCGCCGAGCGGTTCTACGACCCGAAAAGCCATCTTCAAGATATACCATCAATACGCTTACCTTCTTGGCCAGGCTGAAGAAGAAGCGACATTAGAGCCTGCGTATATCGTTGATAAGAATGGACATATCCTGCCTTACGTGACATTCAAAGGTGGACGGCTCATCTTATCGAGCAGCGCGCTTGAGACGCTCAATGCTGCAGCCGACCAACGGTTTACCTGAAGCCCGCGCAAGGAGTTTGTTTAACCATATGCGGCGACAAGCACCATCCATTCCTCTCATACCCCGCGCGGGTCCGGCGCGGGAACGATTGAGAATCGCGGGCCAGTTCTGGACTCCTGCCTGGATCGCGGACGCGATGGTGAGCTATGTCATTCAGGGCGGCAGCGATCATATCTTCGATCCAGCAGTCGGAGCCGGAGCGTTCTTCAGAGCGGCGAAAGCTGCGAGCGCTGGGTTGGGCCGCGAGCTAGCATTATTGGGGACCGAGATTGATCGTGACGCGCTCGCGCAAGGGCTGGCACAAGGACTGACCGCGCTGGATCTCAACTCGACGCAGATTAGGGACTTCGCGCTGAACCCGCCAGACCGGATGTTTGACGCGATTGTGGGAAACCCACCCTATATCCGGCATCACCGTATCTCGCAGCGCGCCAAGGCGGAACTGCGCGCGTTCTGTCTGGACTTTACCGGCATAGTCCTGGACGGGCGAGCGGGACTGCACGTATATTTCCTGTTGCGCGCGTTGCAGCGGCTTGCCACAGGCGGAAGGCTGGCGTTCATCCTTCCTGCGGACACCTGTGAGGGCAAGTTTGCTCCCTCGTTGTGGTCATGGATCTCGGCGCATTACCGGCTGGATGCGATTGTGACGTTCGCCCCTGATGCGACGCCATTTCCTGGAGTGGATACTAACGCTATTATTGCGCTGATACGCAATGAGGCCCCGCGCGAAACGTTTCATTGGGCGGTATGCGTCCAGCCTGAGACAAGCCAGCTCCGAGATTGGATCACGGCGAGTTTTACTGCTCCCGGCGCGGCCCTGGAAGTCCATGAGCGACTCCTCGATGAAGGTCTTGCTACAGGACTTTCCCGTCCACCACTCCATGAAGTCTGGGCTGGACCACAATTAGGAGACTTCGCGTCTGTAACACGCGGTATCGCAACTGGAGCGAATGATTTTTTCTTCCTGACACGAGGAGAGGCAAAGCGGCTGGGTATACCGGAGACGCTTCTGCGTTCCGCGATTGGGCGTACACGTGACGTATCTGGCTCCGAGATTACCCTGGATAACCTGCGCGCTCTTGACTCGCGAGGCCGTCCTACCGCGCTACTCACTCTTGGAACGGAATCCCCCGATACCTATCCGCCACAGGTACGCGCGTATCTCGAAGAAGGAATACGGCGAGGACTGCCTGAACGGCCATTAATCGCAACCCGCCGTCCATGGTACAAAATGGAGAGCAGGGCGGTTCCCCCATTCCTGTTCGCGTATCTAGGGCGACGCAACGCGCGCTTTATCCGAAATAGCGCGGACGTGCTACCACTGACCGGATTTTTATGCGTCTATCCGCGATCGTCCGATCCAGTCTTTATAGAGAAGCTCTGGCGCATCCTGAGCCATCCCATGACAGTGGCGAATCTTGGGCTCGTTGGCAAAACCTATGGCTCAGGCGCGATCAAAGTTGAGCCGCGTGCTTTAGAGCGTTTACCAATACCAACATGTGCGCTGGAGGAAGCGGGTATAACTCGACCAGAACACCAACCATCGCTGTGGTCATAGACCCGAGCGTTTCTACGCGCTCTTCCAGTTGGTCGCTGTGCTGGCTCCGCTTAAACTCCGGCTGATATCTGATCTTCTTTCCCACGAGGAGAGGGCGTGTAACTTTTCCTGCGCCACGGCAGTCATGTGGATATGGACAGGGCGCGGCCTGAGGTATGGATGGGGCCGCGTATGAGTAGCAACGTTCGCGGATGTGAAGCGCGGTCAGGGCATGACGGAGGCGGCTATGTGGGAGTGGGAACGGCAGGCGCCCAGTGAGAGGCGGGTGGTTACAGGCGCGGCAGAGGATCGTCTGGCTCCGAAGCGGTGCGGTTGGCTGAGCGCGTTGGTGGCGGTTGTCGCGCTGGTGGCGGTTGTCATCGTGTTTGGCGCGGTAGCGCTGGGACGGCTGGGCGCGACGCCTCCTACGGGCTGGCGCGCCTACCACGATGCGCTGGGGCTCTTTAACATCCGCATACCAGCGAACTGGACAGCGTCGGCGGCGACGGGGTCTGGAACGTTCGGATACAACGCGCCTGGGGCTCCAGTGGGCGTTGACGCTCAAGAGGGCATCGAGTTCAGCGACGCGGCGCAAGGGAGTGGCAGCGCGCAGATCTGGATATACGCGAACCAACTCAACTCGGCGCTCGCGCGGCAATGGTATTGTGGATCGCTCCCTTCCTCTGTCTTGAATTCGAAGTTCAACGGCTATCCAGCGGCAGTGGATGGATCGGGGGCGGAGTGGCTGATGCTATCTGACAACGCCTTCTTCCAGATTGATACGCTCATCCCGGGAGTCCTGGGGCCAGACGATCCCGGTGGCCTACACGTCTCTTATCCGCCACCGCCGACGCCCACTGCGCTGCCGCAGGCGTTGGTAAGCAGTGATCGGGTAATCCTCGCCACCTCACTGGCGTCGCTTAAGCCGACTGCGGAGCCTATGACCTGCGAGTAGGTCAGGCTTTCGCTGGTTCTTCATGCGCGAACTGCCGCATTGAGGGAGGGCGGGTGTGGCGCTGCAAATCTCTCAAGCGACGGTACTGTCGCGCGTTCAACACGGCCATAGCCCACTCGCGACTGACTCCACAGCCCGCGCCTCAGGCGCCAGTGGTATGATGCCTCAACCATGGCGAAATGGGGCGTCAAGAAGGAAGCGAGCTATGGATGCGGATGTCATCATTCTCGGCGCGGGGGCGTCTGGCCTCGCCGCCGCGCGCCTGCTTACCCGGCGGGGCTATGCCGTCACGCTCATCGAGGCGCGCGAGCGTATCGGCGGTCGCCTGCTGACGGTCCGCCCCGCTGGCGTCGCCATCCCCATCGAGATGGGGGCGACGTTCGTTCATGGCTGCCCATCCGGGATGATGGAACTGGTCCGCGCGGCGGGAATGACGCTCTGCGAGTTGAACGGGCAGACGCTCATGCGTGTGAACGGCCAGTGGCTGGGGGGCGATGAGGACGGCGCGGGCGAGGCGGAGGAAGAGCATGGCGAGGAGGCGGATGAATACAGGGTGGAGCGTAATCCTATCCTGGCCGCCATTCTCCGCTGGCAGGGGCCTGACCTCACGCTCGACGATTTCATCGCCACACAGGGCGGCGGCCCCGAATGGGAGGCCGCCATACCCTGGACACGGGGTTACGCGGCGGGCTATGACGCCGCCGACCCCGCCACGGTGAGCGTGCGCTGGATCGCCCAGACCGAGCGGGCGACGGCGATTGACGGTTCCCGCCAGTTCTTTCCGCTGGAAGGCTACGACCGGCTGGCGGCATGGCTGCTCGGCGCGTGTGATCCCGCGCGGCTCACCCTGCGCCTGGGCGTCGTCGCGTCGCGTGTCGAATGGGCGCCGGGGAAGGTGACGGTTCACCTGCGCTCAGCGGAGGGCGCTCCGCTGGCGCCGGTCAGCGCGGCCCGCGCCATCGTGACGCTCCCGATCGGTGTGCTGGCCGCGCCAGCGGGTGAGCCGGGAGCGGTCCAGTTCGATCCTTTCCCGGCTGAGCTGGCCGGGGCGCTCAGCGGCGTGGCGATGGGTCACGCGGCGCGGGTCACGCTGCGACTGCGCGAGCGCTTCTGGGACGCCGGCGCCGGAGGGCGTTTTCACTATCCCCGCCTGTCCTTCCTGCTCTCTGGCCATCCTGTCATGCCGACCTGGTGGACGAGCTACCCGCTGTTGGTCCCGCTGCTCACCGGCTGGACTGGCGGCCCGGCGGCCCAGCGCCTCACCGCCAGCGCGGATGAGGAGATTATCGCCGCCGCCACTGGCGCGCTGGCGGACATCGTGGGCTTCTCGCGGGAGGACATGGCGGCGCTGGTCGAAGAGGGCTATGTCCACAACTGGAGCCGCGACCCATACGCGCGCGGAGCGTACTGCTACGTGACGGTGGGCGGGCTGGAAAAGCTCGCGCCCCTCACGGAGCCTATCGCGGATACGCTCTACTTCGCGGGCGAGGGAACCGACATGGACGGGAATACCGGCACAGTCCACGCGGCGCTGGCCACCGGCGAGCGCGCCGCCCGTCAGATCGCCAGGTAGCTCCACGCCGGACAGTACGCCTGACCCCAGGGGATGGCGGCGATTGTTGGCGGCGCCGTCAAGATCACAGCGGGGAACCGATTGGGACATGGGGAATGCGAGGATGAATCATGCGCGAGGATCTGGTTACGCCAGCGATGGCGCGCCGTCTCGCCCAGGACGGGCTGACCTGGGAGCCGCAGCCGGGCGACTGGGTGACGGCGCTGGGCGGCGCGCGTCTCGATGAGGGGCTGATCGGCTTGTGGCTGGTCATCACTACCCACGACCGGGAGGGCTTCGTCACGCTGGCTGACGCCGACGGGCGCTGGCCGCAGACGCGCATGGCGATCCGCGACTGCCTGTGGCTGCCCTCGGCGGGCAAGCTGAAGGTGTGGCTGCGGGCGCGCGGCTACCGCGTGGCCACCGGCGAGACCACCGGGCGGCTGCTGGGCGGCTCCGGCCCAACCGTCCTGCACGTCTGCCGCCTGACGCGGGACAAGGACCCCGCTCCGGTGGACGGCCAGGGCATCAATGAGGCTGAGGCGGTCGCCGACGCGCTGCTGCGGACGCTGGGCTCTGGCACAGCCGACGCGCGCGGGCCGGGGTGGTGAAGAGCGCGCATATCTCTCCCTCAGCGCCGCGCTCTCCGCGTCGCCGCGCGGCCCAGTCTCCGCAACCATGCCATCAGGCTATCGCGCGCTTCATGCGCGATGTCGCTCCCTAGAGCAACTTTCAGTTATCTTGAGCAGGCAGGGCGTAGCCAGCGTGGGCGAACCAGGCCATCGCGTCCTTGCGAGTGATCGCTTCGACCGCCAGCCCCACCGCCTGCTC
>JAKAIY010000143.1 GCA_021814145.1 Chloroflexota bacterium | reverse complement strand
CCAGATGGGCTGGAACCCTGGCATCATGATGCAGGACCAGCCGGTTTGCTTCCCGGTCGCCACGGGAGATACCAGCGGACCAGGAGGTAAGCCGACGCCTGACTTCGCGACGCCCGCCTGCGGTGGCACCTGGTATACCCCGCACAATTTCGATAACCATAGCTTCTCTGGCAACATCCCCCTACGCTATGGCCTGGCGAACTCGCTGAACGTGCCTGCGACCGAGATGATGTCCTTCGTGGGTGACTCGCCAGATTATTCCGACAACGCGCTGGCGATGGCGGCTCGCATGGGCGTCACCTCGCTGCAGCAGAAAAATATGGGACCCACGACCGCGCTGGGCACCCAGCCAATCTCGCTGCTGCAACTGACCAACGCCTATGGTGTGTTCGCGGCTGGCGGCAGGCATGTGCCACCGCGCTCCATCCTGGAGATTGTCTTCCCCGATGGGCGGAAGCCTTACATCGCGCCCCAGCCGCATCTGGAGCAAGTGCTCAGCCCGCAGGCGGCGTACATGATCACATCCGTCCTGACGGACAAATACGCGCGTATCCCTGACTTCAACCACTCGAACCCGCTGGAGTTCGATGACCATGACCCCAGCACGCCCGCGGACGACCTGAACTATCCGGCGGTCGCCGCCAAGACAGGTACGTCGCAGGGCATCAAAGGCGCGCGCGACATCGTGACGATGGGATATTCACCGTACATGGCGTTAGGCGTCTGGGCGGGCAACGCCGACTCTAGCGACCTGGGGAACGTGATCGGTATCGCAGGCGCGGGCTATATCTTCCACGACGTGATGGCGTGGGCGATCAAGAACTATCACTGGCCGCTGGGGCAGCAATTCCCGGTTCCTTCCGGGATGGCCCGTGGGATGTTCAATTGCGCGACAGGTCTGGCGCCATACAAGGACCAGCCCAATCCTGGGGCCTGCCCGGACCACTTTTACCCAGGCTACCCGGATTCCACTAACATCTGGGCTGGCTATTCGGCGCCACAGCCCGACACAGACTGGTATATCCAGGGGCAGCAGTGGCTACAATCGTGATGAACTGAAAGCCAGCGAGCAAAAACGTCCTTCTCGGCAACGGCGCCGGGAGGGGCGTTTTCTTGTGGCGCTTGTGGCAATCACGCGAGACGCTATGCGCCGCTATTTGCGACGGAACTCGTTGTCCTGGAAGAGACGGCTGGCGGTGGCGGCGTCCTGGCCCTGATATTTGGCGCCATGCCTCTCGCCATAGCTGGAGCCAACGGAGGAGCTCATTTCCTCGAAAGCGATCTGACAGATGCGCATGCGCGGGTAGAGGGCGACGGCGATTTTGCCCAGGTTGCTGATCTCCAGCGTGATTTTGCCCTTGAAGCCGGGATCCAGATAGCCGGCGGTGCTATGGATAACGATGCCGATACGGCCAATGCTGCTGCGACCTTCCAGACGCGCCAGAAGGTTGGGCGGTATTTCGATACGCTCGAGCGTCGTGGCGAGAACAAACTCGCCAGGGTGGACGATGAAGCGTTCGCCATCCTCGAGCTGGGCGAGGGTCGTGAGTTGCTCAAACGTCGCCGGATCGGCGGGATCTATCAGCGCCTGGCGCGTGTAATTGAACGTCTGGAAATCGTAGCCCAGCCGCAGATCCAGGGACGCGGGCTGGAGCTGGGTGTCCAGATCAGGCGCGGGCGTGATGACGATATCACCCCGGCGCAGACGCGCCAGGATGTCACGATCCGACAGTATCATAATCTGTTTGTTTCCCTCTTGTTTCTATCCAGCGAGTCGGGAGGCTGTCTTCCCTTAATGGCGACCCCGGCCAGCGCGGTCGGCGCTGGGAGCGCTGGGAGCGCGCCTGGCGCCGCTGGGCGCCTGGCTCCGACGCGGGCGCGCCGGAGCCTCAGCAAGCGCGTCTTCCGGGGCGAGCATGTCAAGCAGCCCGCCACGAACCGCCAGCGCAAGGGCTTCGATGTCCGGCGATGGGGGACGGTCATCCCGCAGTGTGGGCGCGACCGTGCGGACGAGCGCATGGGCCTCGGCGACGCCTTGCCCGGGCCGCAGCGGAGCGCGGAAATCGAGCCCCTGAGCGGCGAGCAGGAGCTCAATGGCGATGACGCGGTACGCCAGATCCAGCGCCTGCCGCAGTTTGAGCGCCGAGGTGGCGCCCATGCTGACAAAATCCTCCATCCCGGCGGAGGTCGGGATCGAATCAATGCTGGCGGGGTGGGCCAGCACCTTGATCTCGTTGACCAGCGCGGCGGCGGCGTACTGGGCGATCATGTAGCCAGAGTTGAGGCCCGGCTCCGGGGTCAGGAATAGCGGAATGCGGTTCTCGCCCGTATCCCAGTCATGCGGCCCGGTCAGATTATAGACGCGGCGCTCAGAGAAGCTGGCGACATGGGCCAGCGCGATAGCCAGCGTGTCAAGCGCCAGCGCCAGCGGCTGACCATGGAAATTGCCTCCAGTGAGCGCCTCCCCATCGTCGGGGAACAGCAAAGGATTGTCTGTGACAGCGCCCAGCTCAGCGGAGAAAACGCTCTCGCACCAGTCGAGCGCGTCACGCGCGGCGCCGAGCACCTGTGGAACGCAGCGAATAGAGTAGGGGTCCTGGACGCGACCACAGTCAACGTGACTGGCGTTGATCTCGCTGTCGTGCAGGAGGGAGCGCATACGGGCGGCGGTCATGCCCTGGCCGCGTTGTGGGCGCAGCTCATGGATGCGCGCGTCGAGTGGGATATAGCTGCCAAGCAGCGCCTCGGTGGACA
The DNA here is from genome assembly GCA_021814145.1 of Chloroflexota bacterium. Taxonomy (GTDB): domain Bacteria; phylum Chloroflexota; class Ktedonobacteria; order Ktedonobacterales; family JADMIN01; genus JAKAIY01. The sequence goes on along the minus strand of JAKAIY010000143.1, from coordinate 7,481 downwards.
TGGCGGCGGCCACTTCGGCGGCGCGAGTCAGGCGGCGGGCGTCATTGAGCGCGAGCGAGCCGCAAGCCTCCATTACATGCGTGCCATTGATGAGGGCAAGGCCCTCCTTGGCGCCGAGCGTGACAGGCTCCAGTCCGGCGGCGCGCAACGCCTCCGCGCCGGGGAAGCGCTGGCCATCATACCAGGCTTCCCCCTCGCCAATGAGCGTCAGGCTGAGGTGCGCGAGGGGGGCCAGATCGCCGCTGGCGCCGACCGAGCCGCGCATGGGGATCACAGGGGTGACACCGTGGTTGAGCATGTTGACCAGCAGGCCAAGCGTTTGCTCACGCACGCCGGAATGGCCGCGAGAGAGGCTGTTGGCGAGCATCAGCATGACGGCGCGCGCGGTGGGTATATCGAACGGCTCGCCAACACCGGAGGCGTGGCTACGGATGAGGTTACGCTGGAGCGCTTCGACATGGTCATTGGGGATCTTCACGCGACTGAGGTGGCCAAAGCCCGTCGTGACGCCGTACACCGTGCGGTCTTCCGCGCAGAGCTGGTCCACGAACGCGCGAGCCGCGCGCACACGTTCCAACGAGCCAGGCGCCAACCTGACCAGCGCCCCGCCACGCGCGACGGCGGCCACCTCGTCGAGGGTAATGCGCCGGATACCGCCAATATGTACAGCGGGCGCATCACCAGCGGGCGCATGGCTGGCATGATGACTGGCTGCCGTCATTGCTGGGCGCTCCTCGTCTGCCTGCGAGGCGCCGTGTGGGTCGCATAGCGGGCCACGCCGCGTCCTCTTCACCCTGGCGCGCGAGACGCCGCGCGCACGCCGCTATTGTACCATGCCTGACCCCCTGCTCAGGATGAAAGCGGCTCTTTTCAGCGCCATCTCGCTTGCGCTATGATCTGAAACTGGCGTGCTTTGTGACATGAATCGCGTCACCCCATGCGCTCTATCTCGCTGGACGCCCATATTCGGGACAGGGAACGCTGTGGGGATGGTTTGGCGACAGGAGTGAGCGTGGTAAGGCAAGCGATGGAGACGCGCCCAGTGGCGCGTGTGGAAGATGGGCGAAAAGTGCTGCGGGTGGGCGGCGTCATTCAGTCGGTTGAGGTGGATGAGCGCTATACGGCGGATGTATGGGATGCGATGCTGCCGCGGCGGCGTCCAGCGAGCGCGTTGATTCTAGGGCTGGGTGGTGGCTCAATCGCCAAGCTCATGACGCGACGCTGGGGGCCGCTGCCGATCATAGGCGTGGAACGTGACCCGGCGATCGTATGGCTGGCGCGACACGAGTTCGGGCTGGACCAGCTCGACCACCTGACCATTGAAACCGCGGACGCTTTCGCCTGGATGCGGACGTGCGGGCGCGCGTTCGGCGCGATCTGTGTGGACCTGTATGTGGGCGGAAAACTGTCTCATGGAACGCTGGGAGCCGCGTTCCTGCGCGACGTGCGGCGGGCGCTGGAACCAGAGGGGGAGATGACATTCAATCTCTGGCGTTCGGCGTACCTGGACGACCAGATTCGACGTATCGCCACGTATTTCCGCATCGAAGCGCTGGATCAGGTGGACGGTAATAGAGTGGTCCACGCAACCCCGGCGCCAGGAGGCCGCTAGGGATTAAACGGCGGCACAGGTATTTTGGGGGTAATGACCTTGTCGGGCCATGGTGATTGCGCGACACTGTGAGCGATATAATTTTGCTATTGGCGCCAAACGACGCGCTGATACGCGCCAGCTTTCCTGAAAACGGGCCGCCACCTGTCTGTCCCAATTCTGATGTCCCACCAGTCCGCGCCGGTTTCGGGCGCATGAGGAGTCCTGGTTTCATGCAGGAGATCCATACTCCAGGCATGCAAAATGTCGTGCTGGCGCAAAAGACGCTCGCTGATTACGCGCCCATCGCGGGTGAGTCGGTAATCGAGGAAATCGGGCGGCTGGCGCGTCCGCTGCAAGGCGCTCGCGTATTACATGTGTCTTCCACCGCGTATGGCGGCGGCGTCGCGGAAATGCTCCACACGCTGGTGCCCTTGATGCGCAGCGTTGGGCTGGAAGCCTCGTGGCGTATTATTTCCGGGACCGATGATTTCTTCCTGACCACCAAAAGCATGCACAATGCGTTACAGGGCATGGATCTGGACCTGACCAACGCGATGCGCGCGGCGTATCTGCATGCCAACGTGGATAACGCTGTCTACTTCGAAGGGGACTGGGATTATGTGATTGTGCATGATCCCCAGCCGGCGCCGCTGCGAACCCTGCGGCGGTCGGATGGCGGCAAGTGGATCTGGCGCTGCCATATTGACCTGACAGCGGCGAACTCGACGTACTGGTCATTTCTGCGCCCCTATGTTGAAGCCTATGACGCGGCGATCTTCACCATGGCGCAATACGTAAAGCAGGATCTCCAGATTGGCCGGGTCGCGCTCGTTCCGCCCGCCATAGACCCGCTCAGCCCGAAGAACGCGCCGATGCAGGACTCGCGAGCCGCGGAGATCGTCAGGCTCTACGGGATTGATCCCACGAGGCCGTTGCTGACGCAGGTTTCGCGCTTTGATCCCTGGAAAGACCCCCTGGGCATCATTGACGTGTACCGGGCCGTGCGGGAAGAGTTCCCAGACGCGCAGCTCGCGCTGATCGGCTCAATGGCTCATGACGATCCAGAGGGCATGGAATACTACCAGCGGACGAAAGAATACGCGAACGGCGATCCCGATATCCACCTGCTCTCGAATCTGGATGGTGTGGGAAACATCGAGGTGAACGCTTTCCAGCGGGCGGCGACCGTGGTGCTGCAGAAGTCGCTGCGCGAAGGGTTTGGGCTGACCATCGCCGAAGGGCTTTGGAAAGGCAAGCCAGTGATTGGCGGGAATGTCGGCGGCATCCCGCTACAGATTGAGGATGGGGTAACGGGCTATCTCGTCGAGTCGGTGGATGAGGCGAGCCAGCGCGCGCTGGAGCTGATGCGCTATCCCGAGGAAGCTGAGCGGATGGGCGCGCGGGGTCGCGAGACCGTGCGCGAGAAATTCCTCTCGACCTCGCTGCTGCGCAATTATCTGCGGCTGTTCACCGACCTGGCGATAACGCGAAGCGTCGAGCGCTCGGAAGGCATGGTAGCCTCTTAAAGAGCGCCTATTACGCGCTGCGTGAATCCGTATGGCGCCGCTCCTGGCCGTTCTCACTGGCCGCCAGGAGCGGCGTCGCGTTACATTGTGCTATGTGTGAGCGGGAAAATACCGAGAAGTATGGCAATGCGCGCCAGAAGGAGGCCTGTGATGCGCGTCGTGAGCGTGGAGGAGATGCGAGCCATCGAGGCGCGCGCAGGAACAGAGTACGGACTGGATTCGCCGGCGCTGATGGAGCGCGCGGGGCGCAGCGTGGCGGAAGCGGTGCGCGACCTGTTGGGCGGGAACGTAGCCGGGCGGAATGTGGTGACGCTGGTAGGGCCGGGAAACAATGGCGGTGACGGGCTCGTGATGGGCCGCTACCTCGCGGAGTGGGGCGCACGGGTGACAAACTATCGCTGGCGTGAGGCGAGGCTGGAGCGCGTGGATGGGACGCTGCCGGTGAGCGACGACCTGGACGAGCTTCGCGAGGCGCTGGCGGGAGCGGATGTCATCGTTGACGCGCTGCTGGGAACCGGCCACGCGCGCCCGCTGCACCCTGTGATGCGCGCGGCGCTGGCGCTAGCGGCTCGCGCGCGCATGGAACGCCCCGAGACACGTGTTGTGGCGCTAGACCTTCCAAGTGGGCTGAACGCGGACACCGGCGCGATAGACGAGGGAACGGTCGCGGCGGATCTGACGGTTACACTGGCGTTCCCCAAGACAGGGCTGTTCATCTTTCCCGGCGCGGAAACAGTCGGCGAGCTCGTAGTGGGTACAATCGGGCTGCCTGACACGATGGCGATTGAGCCTGGTCTGGAAATGATTGATCGCGACCTGGCGCGCAGGACGCTGCCGCCACGCCCGCTCAATAGCAACAAAGGGACATTCGGCAAGGCGATGATCCTGGCGGGATCGCCTTCCTTTATTGGGGCGGCGGCGCTGGCGGGACGAGGAGCGCTCCGGGCTGGCGCGGGGCTGGTGACCCTCGCGACGACATCAGAGCGGGCGGCGATCTACGCGGCCACGCTGCCGGAGGTGACCTATCATCTGCTGCCAGCCGAGGACGCTGACCCATCGGCGCGCGCGCGCGATTTGCTCGCGGGTCTGCGTGGTTACCGCTCGCTGGTGGTAGGGCCAGGGCTGAGCCAGGCGCAAGAGGTGAACCCGTTCCTGCTGGCGCTGTTCGCGGGCCTGAGGGTGATGGAGGAAGCAGAGCGCCCACGGCTGGTAGTGGACGCGGACGGGCTGAATATTCTGGCGAAGGAGCGCGAGTGGCCCGCGCTGCTTCCAGCGGAGAGCATCCTGACGCCACATCCGGGTGAGATATCGCGGTTGCTCGGTGGCGAGGAAGTCAGCGGCGGAGGAGCCGACCGGCTGGCGGTGGCGCCACGCGCGGCGAGCGCCTGGGGACATGTGGTCGCCTTGAAAGGCGGCTGTACGGTGATCGCCGCGCCCGATGGTCGCACATGGATCAACTGGCCGCCGAATCCGGCGCTGGCGACAGCGGGCACAGGCGACGTATTGGCGGGAGTCATCGGATCGCTGCTGGCGCAGGGGCTCGCGCCGTTCGAGGCGGCCTCACTTGGCGTCTATCTTCACGGGCGAGCGGGACTGCGGGTAGCGGCGCGACTGGGCATAGCTGGCGCAGTGGCGGGCGACTTGCCAGCGGAGCTGCCGCTGGCCATCCATGAGACACGCGGACATTAACGCGCGTTACAGCAGCATGGAAAGCTCGCTCAGGTTGGCGATAGTGGCGTCAGGCTGGGCGCCAGGCGTCAGCGGCTGGTTTCCACGGCGAATCCAGATGGCGCGAATGCCCGCGCGATTGGCGCCCAGGACATCGCTTGCCGGATCGTCACCGACCATGACGGCGTCTTCGGGAGCGACGCCAAGCGCCTCGAGCGCGCGAGCGAAGATGACGGGATCGGGCTTGCCATAACCCGCCTCGATAGAGACCTGGACGACCGGGAAATACATTGCGAGCCCAGAGCCAGTCAGCTTGTCGCGTTGAATATCAGGCGCGCCATTGGTGATGAGCGCCAGCGGGTAGCGCGGGTGGAGCGCGTCCAGAGTGGCGCGGGTTTCGGCAAAGAGCCAGTCGTGGCGCGCGCGCCGCTCGACACGGTAGCGTCCCGCGAGGGTAGCGGCGAGGATGTCATCACTCACCTCATGTTCGCCCAGCGCGGTGGCCCAGCAGTCAAGCTGATACTGGGCGGCCCAGACGCTGATGGGACGCAGGCGCGGGTCCTCGCCAATGAAGCGGCCCCACAGACACTCTCCCGCGCTGACGCCATACCGCTGAAAATAGTCCAGAAATGGCGAGTGGCTCCAGGCGTCGCACGCATGCAGCCAGACGGCGCGCGCCAGCGTCTCAGGGTCAAGACCGCGCGGAGCGGCGAACGCAGCCGTGGCGCGAAGGGCGGCTTGCGTAGCCTTCGCGTCGGCGATGAGCGTCTCGTCTAGATCAAAGAGCACGGCGCGGGTAGACATGCGGCGCATATCCTCTTGGTGACTGTTGGGAAACGGACGCGCCGCCCAAGCGACAGCGCGCTCTGGCAGCATACCTCACTGGCGCGTGAGATGCGCTATCTCGCGAAAAAATATGGCGCTTCGCTGGCTATATCCACGCGACGTGTCATGGCAGCGACAAGGGCGCGGCCTGGTGATCGCGCGCATGGTGGCCCAGACGGGGACGCGCTCCTACTATTCTTTCTATAGAGCGTCGCCAGAGAGGTTTCTGGCGCGCCTGGACACAGGATAGAGAGTTTCCCGACCGGCCCGGCGCATGCGCCAGGCGCGTCAGGCGACGTACAAGGAGACTGAAGACGCGATGAGCAATGAGCTGGCCGCGCGAGCGCAGACAGGAATTTCGCTTGGCTTTCATATCATCTTCGCCGTACTGGGTGTGGGAATGCCTCTCCTGCTTCTGATCGCCGAGGGATTGGGGCTGCGCAACCACGACGCGGTGTGGTATACGCTGGCGCGACGATGGTCGAAGGCGTTCGCGATCCTGTTCGTCATCGGCGCGGTGTCAGGCACTGTGCTATCGTTCGAATTTGGGCTGCTCTGGCCACGCTTCATGGGGTTCTCGACCGCCGTGATCGGGCTGCCGTTCGCGCTCGAAGGATTCATGTTTTTCCTCGAGGCGATCTTCCTGGGCCTGTATCTCTATGGCTGGACACGGCTCTCGCCACTGGCGCACTGGCTCTCCTCCATTCCCATCGCGGTAGCGGGCGCGGCGTCCACGTGGTTCATCGTCACGGTTAACTCGTGGATGAACACCCCCGCGGGATTCACGCTGGTGAATGGCAAGCCAGCGGACATCAATCCTATCGCGGCGATGCTCAACCCCAGCACACCGTATCAGACCACCCATATGCTGCTGGCCGCGTTTGAAGGAACGGGATTTGGGATCGCGGCGGTCTATGCGCTATTCCTCTTGCGAGGACGGCGCGACGCCTACATCCGGCGCGGAATGACGCTGGGTCTGATCGTCGGCTCAATCGTGGCGCCCATCCAGATCTTTGTGGGCGACCTGAGCGCGAGAGCGGTGGGGCAGACACAGCCTACAAAGCTGGCGGCGATGGAAGCGTTATTTCAGACGACGCAAGGGGCGCCGGAACAGATCTTTGGCTTGCCAGATCTGGCGCAGCGCAAGCTCATTGCGCCGATTCAGATCCCGAACCTGCTCTCATTACTGGCGACGGGCAACCCGAACGGAACCGTGCAAGGTCTGGACGCGACACCAGTCGCGGACTGGCCGCCAGTGACAATTGTCCACTACTCCTTCGACCTGATGGTCGGGATTGGCTTCTTCATGGCGTTCGTCGCGGCGCTCTATTGGGGACAATATTTTTACCGGCGGTTTGTACGCAAGCGGCAGGACGCGGATCCGCTCAACCGGCTGACGCTGCTTTGCGTGGTGGCGGGAGGACCGCTGACCTTCGCGGCTATTGAGCTTGGCTGGATCACGACGGAATTTGGCCGGCAGCCGTGGATCATCTATCACATCATGCGCGTTAGCGCCGCGGTAACGGCCGCGCCAGGGGTGCTCGCGTTCTTTATTACCTTCCTGGCGATTTATGTGGCGCTTTTTGTGACGGCGGTCGTCTCACTGACGCGCATGGCGCGCGCGGGAGCGGCTGAGGACCAGGCGGAGGCCGAGCGCGCGTCGAGCGCTGTTCAGGGGTAGCGAGCGGGATTATCACCGCCATGTACGAGGAGTCGTAACTATGAGCGCGCCAGCATACGCATATGCCAACGCCGTCATGATCCTGCTGGGCCTAATCGCCTACGCCACGCTGGGCGGGGCGGACTTTGGCGGCGGCGTCTGGGACTTGCTGGCGACCGGCCTGATGCGGCGGCGTGAGCGTGACGCC
>JAKAIY010000142.1 GCA_021814145.1 Chloroflexota bacterium | reverse complement strand
CACGAAGTAGACCTGGTTCTCTATGCCAGGAGCCGTGATCTGGCTCCAGTACCAGAGCACACCAGAGAACGGCGCGCGAAACGGAAGGTACTGCCCCGCATCAAGAAGAACCGCGCCAAAGAGCGCGTAGAGAACAACCTTCCAGATGAGAAACGGCCCAACGCTCCCCGCCAGGACTGCGCCGGCGCGCAGGAGGCCCGGCCACTTCGCCGCCCACCCGCGTCTGGTGATCTCAGGCAATGCCAGCCGCAGGATATAGGGCAAACTAATGAATAGCGTCGCTTCGCGGGAGAGCGCGGCGAGCGCGAAGAGCACGCTGGCGGCCACAAAGCGCAGGCGCGGGCGCGGCCATCCCAACGCCAGGATACCCCAGGCGACCAGCGCAAAGCCGAGCGGCTCGGTCAGGTCGTGGCGAAAGGCGAAGAAGAGGCCGGGGAACAGCCCGAAAACCAGCGCGATCCAGGACGTGATCCGCCGACGGCGCAGCCACAGCGCGATAGCCAGCGTCCCGGCGATCATCGCCAGCGCGTTGACGTACACCAGCGTGTAGGGGATGAGCGCCGGATCTCCCAGGGCTAGAGCGCGCGCCGCCAGCGGATAGAGGATGCGCTCATAGCGCAGAGCGGGAGCGTCAATATAGGGCGCCGCGTGGAGCGGGTCCATAGCGATGAAGTAGCAGAACTGCCCATCAAACCCATAGTAGCCCGATGGCGAGACGCGCGTCAGATCCTGCTGGATAACAGGGCTGGCCCCGCCGCCCTTTTGGATGAACCGCGTCCCAATGGTGGCAAGCGCGCGCGGGTCCTGATTCTGGATGCCAAAGCTCAGCAAGAGCGAGGCGCCATAGACAAGAGCGACGGCGAGCGTGACGGCGAGCGGGTGGGTCAGGAACACGCGCCACGCTGGCGTTGCCGTCGCATCCCACGCCTTGTACGGGCGTTCGCCTGCTTTCATGTTCCTCGCTGGCGCCATGAAGCCCATAGCCACATCACTTTCTCACCATGCGGCGCGCCTTTTCTGTCCGGTCGCCCACGCCGAACCATCAGCGCATGATCACCGCCACCCGCTAGCGCTACTGCGAGTATAGCAGATACACTTCACGAGCGTCTGCCTGGTGAATCGTTGATCCAGCGCCCCCCACAGCTACGCTACGGCGCCTCGTCCGCCGGATGGGCGGCGCCCGCGAGCCTGCCCCATCAGGCCACCGGACGCCGCGCCAGCCAGCGCGCGACCTCGGCGGCGTTGGCGTCGGGCGGGAAGACGGGATAAAAAACGTGCTCGATGCGCCCGTCGCGCACGATGAGCGTCACGCGCTTGAGCAGCGTCATGCCTTCCACGGTGAAGGTGGGCAGGCGCAGGGCCGCGGCGAAGCGCAGATCGGCGTCGCTCAGCAGCGGGAAGGGCAGACGTAGGCGCTCCGCCGCCTCGCGCTGGTAGTCGGTCGTCTGCGCGCTGAGTCCGAAGACCTCCGCGCCCAGCGCCCGCAGCTCCGCGTGGTGATCGCGGAAGGCGCAGGATTCAGGCGTGCAGCCGCGCGCGCCGGGGATCTCATCCCAGCCCGCAGGCGACGGCTCGCCCGGCCTACCCGTGCGCGGATAGCAGTACACGACTGTACGGCCCGCGCGCGCCGCCAGGTCAACCGCCGTTCCATCGGTGGCCGCCAGCGTCATGCGTGGGAGCGCCATGCCCGCCAGATGGGCGCACGCCCCATCATCCTCTGGCGCCGGAAGATCGTCCGGGAGGCGCTGGTAATCTGGTGAATCCGCCATAATCAGCCATTCCTTTCCATTGTCGCGTCCGTTGTCGCGCGGGCGCCTCAAGCTGGCCGCGCTGAGCCGGCAGCTCTGGTATCGCTGGCGTCTGGCGGGGCCTGCCAAACGCCACGGTTGCGGGAGCCCGTCTCCGCGCGTTTTATGGATGAGCGCCCCAAATCCGCGAGCGCCACGCTGGACGGCGCTCACGCAAGCGGTCTCAGGTGGCCTCATTTAATTATTGACTGTTTTGGCGCAGAGGGAGTATCTCGTGTCGCGTCATCCTACCCTGGCGGAGCGCTATCTGGCTGAAGTCGTCGGAACATTCCTGCTGACTTTTGTCGGTGGCGGAGCCGCCGCCAGCGCCGCTATTCTCGCGGCGAACACAAAAACGCCGGTTACCATGCCCGTCGTGCTGGGGGTGGCGCTGGCGCATGGCCTGATCCTGTTCGTGATCGTCGCCACCCTGGGCAAGGTCTCTGGCGCGCACGTCAATCCGTCGGTAACGATCGGCCTGGCCTCGGCGGGCAAGTTCCCCTGGACGGATGCGATTGGCTATATCGTCGGCCAGTTTATCGGCGCAACCATCGGCGCGTTCGCTATTCTGATCGTTCTGGGCGTTGAAGGCGCCAAGGTGGGCGCGCTAGGCGCGCCATCGCTCGCTCCCGGCGTCGGCCTGCTGCAAGGGCTTGGCGCTGAGGCGCTGGGCGCGTTCATCCTGAGCTTCGCGGTCAACGGCACGGCGGCGGACTCACGCACCCCCGCCGGCTGGGCGAGCCTGGCCATCGGCCTGGCGCTGGCCTCGGCGATCATCTTCATTGGCCCGGTAACAGGCGCGGCGGTCAACCCGGCGCGCGCGTTTGGCCCCATGTTCGCTGACATCTTCTATGGCGCCAGGTTCGACTGGGCGGCATACCTGGTATGCTATCTGATTGGCCCGATCATTGGCGGAGTGGCCGCCGCCAACCTCTACGCCTATATCGCCAGGCCGCCATGCGCCAAGTAACCCGGCGCTGACCTCATCCGCCCCTTCTCCTAACAGGGAGAAGGGGCGTTGTCGTAGGTGTGGAAGGATCAGGGACGGTCTATCACGCGCACCCCGTCAGAGCCGCCGATGTAGACCCGCTCGGTCATGCCGAGGAAGAGACCGTGGTCCACAACGCCGGGCGTCGCCTTGAGGCGCGCGGCGAGCGACACGGGCTCTGGCGCGGTGGCGAAGACCAGCGTGAGGGTATAGTGGCCGCCGTCGGTGATGAACGGCTCGGCGGACGGGTCGTTCGCCTGCGCGCCATTCAGGGGCCGGCGGGTCACCTCGCAGCCCAGCGCCGCCAGCCGCCGCGCCGTGTGCCGCCAGCCGAACACTTCGACCTCGATGGGGATCGCCGTCCCCGCGCCCAGCGCGCTAACCACCTTGGTCTCATCCACCAGGATGATGCGCCGCCGGCTGGCGATAGCCACCAGCTTCTCCCGCAGCAGCGCCCCGCCATGCCCTTTCACCAGATCGAGATGGGGCAGCGTCACTTCGTCGGCGCCATCGAAGCTGATGTCCAGATAGTCCACGGTGTCCAGCGCGACGAGCGGGATGCCCAGGTCATGCGCCAGCGCCGCCGTCCGCTCGGAGGTGGGAACGCCGCTGACACGCATTCCCCGCCGCACGCGCTCCGCCAGCTCCCGCACGAACAGCTCCGCCGTGCTGCCCGTCCCCAGGCCAATAACCATACCGCTGGCGGCTTCCACGACCGCCGCGCGCGCCGCCGCGAGCTTCCACTCGTCCTGGCGCGTCGCCGGAGCGCCAGGCGCCACATTCAAAGGGTCCACGCTATCTCCTGTCGCCATCGCATGGCGTCATGCGCCACTCACATTATGGGAAGCTGTTTGCCCGCGCCCTGGCTGAAGCCCCGCCCGTCGCGCACGCGCCTGGCCAGCGCGCGGTCCTGCGCGGCGTCGCTGAAGAGCATCGGGAACGCGCGATGGAACGTCTTGTCCAGCTCGCGCGCCTTGGCCTCAGTCCGCGCCGCGCGCCGCTCGAACGCCTCGGCGTAGATCGCGCGGCGCTCGCCATCAGGCAGATCGCCCGCCAGCAGATAGGCCAGCGCGAAATCAGGCTTGCCCCGCTGCGCGTAGTCGCGCGCGAGCGCCGCCGCGTCCGCGCCCTTCTCAAGCTCGGCCCGCGCCAGATCACGAATCGCCGCGCGCTCCTGGCTGGCGTAGAGCGCCGCGAAGCCGGGCGCCTGAGGCGTCGCGTCGGGTGGCGTATCTGACATCTTCACGTCCTCCCTGTTCAGGTTCCACAGCCTCACACCGTCCATTATACGCGGAGAACGCCCCGCGCAGCCGCGCCGCCGGATCATGGAATATGCGATAATTCGCGCGCTGTAGGGCCGGCGGAACGCGCGCCGCCGCACAGAATGGTCCGTGTTCTGGCCGCGTTCAGGGTCTTCGACGTTCCAGGGGGGAGAAGCGCCATGACACCGCGTGTCACGCTAAAACCGGTGGACGCCGCCGATGTCACGATCATCATGGATAACAGCATTGACGCCCTGATGGTGTCCACGCCACAGGCCCAGCGCGCGCCAATGAGCTGGGACTATTTCGACCACGAGCAACTGCGCGCCGAGCATGGGCTCTCGCTGCTGCTCACCGTCACACGCGACGGCCAGCGGGAGACGATCCTCTATGACTGCGGGCTCTCGCGCGACGGCGTGGCGCACAATCTCGATGTCCTGGGCGTGGGAATGGACCAGGTGCGCGCCATTGTGCTCTCGCATGGCCACGCCGACCATCATGGCGGCCTGGAGGGCCTCTTCGCGCGCGTCGGGCGCCGCCGCATGCCGCTGACGCTGCATCCCGACGCCTGGAAAGAGCGCAAAGTCGTCTTCCCTACCGGGGCTGAGACGCGCCTGCCCCCGCCGAGCCATAACGATCTCGACCGCGAGGGCTGGGAGATCCTCGAAGAGCGTGGCCCCTCGCTGCTGCTGGAAGATTCCGTGCTCGTCACCGGCCAGGTGGACCGCGTCACGGACTTCGAGAAGGGCTTTCCGCTCCAGTATGAGCTGACCGACCACGGCTACGAGCCTGATCCGTGGATCTGGGAAGACCAGGCGGTGATCGTCCATGTGCGGGGCAAGGGGCTGGTCATCCTCTCCGGCTGCGGCCACGCGGGCGCCGTCAATATCCTGCGCTACGCCCAGGCGCTGACCGGCGTGGAGCGCGTCCATGCCTTCATCGGCGGCATGCACCTGACAGGCGGCCTTTTCGAGCCGATCATCCCGCGCACGATAGATGAGGTCGCGGCGATTGGCCTCGACACGCTCGTGCCAGGCCACTGCACCGGCTGGCGGGCGACCCACCAGCTCACGGCGCGGCTGCCCGACGCCTACCTGCCCGCCAATGTCGGCACGCGCTACCACTTCGCGGCGCCCGAAGAGGCGTCTTCACCCGCCACTGGCGCGTAGCTCTTCGAGCACAAGCGTCAGCAGCGCGCCGAGACGGTTGCGGCCGTGGCCGTCCCGGAGGTCCTCCTCATCGGGCGACCCGGCTTTCACCCCATGCCGGAAGGCAGGGGCGCTCAGCCGGGTTCTTCGGTAGTGTTCGCTGGTGGGCCAGACGCGCCCGCCCAGCGTGATCGGCGCGGGCCAGAAGTTCGACAGGTAGCCGTACTCGGCCCGCGTGCCGTGAAAGCGGATGACGCCCGGCGGCGTCTCTGGTCCGCTCACGCGCGTGTCACCCCGCCTGTGTGGCCTGCCGCTTCATCACGACGCGGTACTGCATGACGCCCCATTGCGTAGGTGTCCAGGTAACGCCGGTGGCCTGGGCGTCCTCATAGCGGTAGACGGTCGCGTTGACGGAGACCAGCTCCCAGCCCTGGCGCCCGGCGGCGTTCATCTTTTCCTCCATCTCCGGGCCGTTCGTCATGAATGACTGATATTCCCACATCACCATCGCGCATGTCTCCTCTCACGCTACCTGGGGCCCTCACATAGCCCCTATCACAGTAAGCGCCCCGCGCACGCGAATGGCAAGCGGCGCGCGGACCCGCCCGCATCGCTGCCGCTATCCCCCATTTCTCCTTGTCCACGGGTTATCCACCGGCTTATCCACCCTATGCACAGGAAAGTCGTGGATAAAGGGGTTTTCTGGCCTCTGGCGTGGGGGCTATACTTAGCGGCGTGGGGAGAAGTGGGGCAAAGTGGGGAGATCGAGATGTTCCTGGGTGAGTATCAGCATAGCGTGGATAGCAAGGGGCGCCTCGCGGTCCCGGCGCGCTTCCGCTCCAAGATTGAGCGCGGCGCCGTGTTGACCCGCGGGGTGGACCCCTGCCTCTACGTCTATCCGCTGGAGGCGTGGGAGGAGAAGGCGCGCGAGCTCAGCGCGACCATCACCGACCCGCGCCTGCTGCGCCTCGTCGAGCGCCGCTTCTTCGGCCTGGCGCACGAGGTGGAGCTTGACGCCCAGGGCCGCATCGTGCTCCCCACCAAGTTCCGCCAGTACGCTTCGCTCAATGGCGAGGCGATGGTCATCGGCGCCCGCGACCGCTTCGAGATCTGGAGCGTCGCGGGCTGGGAGGCGTGCGTCAACGAGATGCAGGATGAGGATCTGAGCCGGCTGCCGCTGCCGTTCTAGCCCAATTCCCACGCCATCGAGAGGAAGCGATCCCAACGACAGAGCCTGTGAGCTTTTTCAACCTGTCCGACCTGCCCATCATGCCCGCCGCGCCTGGTGGAAGCGTCCACATCTCCGTCATGCCGGCGGAGGTGATCGAGGCGCTGCGCCCGGCGCCCGGCGGTGTTTTCGTGGATGGCACGCTCGGCGGCGCGGGACACACGGCGCTGCTGCTGGAGCGCGTAAGGCCGGGCGGGCGCGTGCTGGCGATTGACGCGGACCCGGCGGCGCTGGAGCGGGCGCGCGTCCGGCTGGCGGAGGATGCGCGGGCGGGGCGGCTGCTCTTGCGCCACGCCAACTTCGCGCGGCTGGGCGCGCTGGCCCGCGAGGCGGGGATTGTTCCCGTGGATGGCGTGCTGCTCGATCTGGGGCTGTCGTCCGACCAGCTGGCGGCGCGCGAGCGCGGCTTCAGCTTCGCCGCCGGGGGCGCGCTCGATATGCGCTTCGACCCGACATCGGGCGACTCCGCCGCCGATCTGGTGAATACGCTGGACGCGGACGCGCTGGCGGACATCTTCTGGCGCTATGGCGAAGAGCGGCTCTCGCGACCCATCGCCCGGCGCATCGTGGAGGCCCGCGCGCGCGCGCCGATCACCCGCGCGGACGAGCTGGCGCGGCTGGTGGCGGGCGTGGTCCACGGGCGGCCCGGCGGCGTCCACCCGGCGACGCGTGTCTTCCAGGCGCTGCGCATCGCGGTGAATGACGAGCTGGGCAGCCTGGAAGCGGCGCTGCCGGAGGCGGTGGCGATCACGCGGCCCGGGGGGCGCATCGCCATCATCAGCTTCCACTCGCTGGAGGACCGCATCGTGAAGCGCTTCTTCCAGCGGGAGGAGCGCGGCTGTATCTGCCCACCCGAGGCGCCCGCCTGCGTCTGCGGGCGAAAGCCCACGCTGCGGATCATCACCAGGCGTCCGCTGACGGCGGGCGAGGCGGAGCTGGCGGCCAACCCGCGCGCCCGCAGCGCGAAGCTGCGTGTGGCTGAGCGCCTGGGATGAGGCGCTCTCCGTTCGTGAATGTTGAGTGATATTGAGAGCGATGAGCACACGTTGAGCGCGTTCACGCGGGCCGTACTGGCGGCGCGCGATGGAACGGAGGCGATCCCGATGGCGACCAGAGTGAAGCGCGCGAGCGCCGGGCGCGAAACCCACAAGGACCCCCGCGACACGGCCCGCACGACCCCACGCGGCGCGACACCCAAGCGTGGCGCC
The DNA here is from genome assembly GCA_021814145.1 of Chloroflexota bacterium. Taxonomy (GTDB): domain Bacteria; phylum Chloroflexota; class Ktedonobacteria; order Ktedonobacterales; family JADMIN01; genus JAKAIY01. Next base: position 2,637 of record JAKAIY010000142.1, on the reverse strand, counting down.
CCGGTCGCGCTGCGCGTCGCCTCCGCGGGAGACCGCGACGCCCCACCCGTTCATCCTGAGCCACACGCGCCCCGTGAGACGCCGCCCGCGCCGCGCCCGCGCAAGCCTGGCGGCGCGCGCAAGCAGTTCGCTGAACTGCGCGACGCGCTGGCGGGCGGCTGGGAGATCGTGCAGCCGGTCTTCGCGCGCCCGCTGTGGTCCTCCGCCGACGACTCGCTGACGGCGTTCAGCTTCGTCCTCCGCCGCGAGAGCGCCACGCGCCTCGTCACCGTCCCCGGTGGCCGCCTGGTCGAGAAGTTCATCGCCTCGCGCCAGCTCAAGGTAGACGAGCGGAGATAGGACCCGCGCCCGCGTCACTCGCGCAAGGTGGCGAGGAACTCCTCGATGGCGGCCTGAACCTCGGCCGGGCGCTCGGCCCAGAGGGCATGGCTGGCGCCGGGGAAGCGCGCATGCCGCGCGTTCGGGATGAGCGGCAGCGTCCCGGCGAGATCGTCATCGGCGACCGCGCCGCCATGCGCGGCATCCGCCTGGAGAAACAGGACGGGGCAGGTGAGAGCGGGAAGGACCTCGGCGGGCCGCCAGGCGGCGAAGATGGCGTCGAAATCGCGGGCGAGGGCGGTTCCGGCGGCGGTTGGGTCGTGGGGGTGTTCGGCGCGGGCATTGCGCTGGTCCGCCTCGCTGGCGGTGGCGGTGATGCGCTCGCGCATGCCAGTCAGGACCAGTGGCGTGTCGCCCAGCGCCACGGCGCGAACGGCCTGGGGCGCGCGGACGGCGGCGAGCAGCGCGATATTGCCGCCGAGCGAGTGGCCCATCACCACAGCGGGCCGCGCGATACAGCGGGCGAGGAAGGCCAGCAGATCGGCGGTGTAATCGTCGAGGCGGTAGCGGTTGGGCGTCCAGCCAGAGCGACCGTGGCCGCGCAGATCGAGGGCGTAGACATGCCAGCGCCTGGCGAGCGCGGGGATGATTGGCAGGAAGCCCTGCCAGCGTGAGGCTCCGCCGTGGACCAGAACGAGCGGTGGCCCCGCGTCCGGCCCCTCGGCGTAGTTGAGTTGAACCTCACCGGCGTCGAAGCGTCGCTCATCGAGCATCGGGGAAAATACATCCTCTCATTGCGCTATGCGTGTCCACTTCCGCCCCGCGCGCCGGCCCTTCAGGGCCGCGTTCCCCCTGCGCGCCCTCCCTACCGCCGGGCGATCTCCGAGTCGCGCAGGCGCGGCAGGTCGTACCACGCCTGGTCGCAGAGGGCCAGTTCCTCCGCGTCGAGCGTCATGCCCGCGCCCGCCAGCGTGTCGCGCAGCTGCTCGGGGCGGCTGGCGCCGACGATCGCGGCGCTAATGCCCGGCTGCGCCAGCGTCCACGCCAGCGCCACATGGTTGAGCTGCTTGCCGCGCGCGGCGAAGGCCTCGCTCAGCCCGGCAACCACATCAAAGACCGGGTCGGTCCAGTAGCGGCGCTGGTAGAGCGGGCCGCTGTACTCCAGGGCGAAGCGCGTGCCAGCCTCCACCGCCTGCCCCTTGCGGTAGCGTCCGGTGAGCATGCCGCCCGCCAGCGGATTGTAAACGATCACGCCCAGCCCCTGCGAGCGGCAGAAGGGGACCAGCTCGTCCTCAATCATGCGGAAGAGCATGTTATAGCGCGGCTGCGCGCTGTCATAGCGGACGTAGCCGCGCCGCTCGCTGGCCATCAGCGCCTCGGCGAGCTGCCATGTCTGGTAGTTGGAGGAGCCAACGTAGCGGACCTTGCCCGCGCGCGCGAGATCATCCAGCGCGCCCATCGTCTCCTCGATGGGCGTCTTTGGGTCGGGCGAGTGTGTCTGGTAGAGGTCAATATAGTCGGTCCCCAGGCGGCGCAGGCTGGCCTCGCAGGCGGCGATGATATGCTTGCGGCTCAGCCCGCCCTCGTTCGGCCCTGGGCCCATCGGGTTGCGGACCTTGGTAGCCAGGACGATGCGCTCGCGGGCCCCGCGCGACGCCAGCCAGCGTCCGATGATCTCCTCCGTGCGTCCGCGCGTCTCCATGCCGCCGCCCAGTGGGTAGGCGTCAGCGGCATCGAAGCAGGTCACGCCCGCCGCGTCGGCGGCGTCCATGATGGCGAATGAGGTCTCCTCGTCCGCCTGATTGCCGAAGGTCATCGTGCCGAGCCACACCCGGCTGATCTCCAGGCCTGTCCGGCCCAGCCGCGTCATCGCCATCGCCATCGTCATATCCTCCATGAAACGCGGGGTCTCGCCTACATCGTTGAGAAGATGAAGAAGTTGAGCATCCAGAGCGTCAGCAGCGCCAGCGTGGCCGCGACAGTGACGATCTGCGCCAGCAGCGCGGTCGCGTTGGAGAGCGTAGGCGGACGCGAGCGCATCGCCGTCTGGGCCTGGCGCAGCAGCGCCGCCACCTCCTCACTGGATGGGGCGCGCGCCATCTGGGCGCGCAGACCGCCCGCGAGATACGCCGTCATGCTGGTGGGCGGCGCGTCGGGCTGGGTCAGCCGCCAGAGCGCGTAGCCCGGCGCGAGCGCCCGCGCCTGCCGGGCCAGCCGCTCCACCTCATCCGTCTCGCTGGCCCGCGCGCCACCCGCCGCGAGCAGCGCCGCCGTTTCGAGCAGCGTCACCGCCCGCGCCGCCGGGTCGGAGCCCGCCAC
>JAKAIY010000141.1 GCA_021814145.1 Chloroflexota bacterium | reverse complement strand
CTATCTATAGGTAACGGGCGTAGCGCCGTACTGGAACATCCCGATCTTGTCACCGCTTTGCGCCACTTCGCGGCGGCGCGCGATCCGTTTACGACGCGCGAAAACAGCGACGTGGGGTGTCGCTCCCGCCGAACAGGCGGTATGATAAAGGTCAAACCGTTGGCGCGGCGCTGGCCGCGAATCAGGCGTGAAGCGAAGAGGGAAGAGATCATATGGGACTGGCGCTGATCGTGCATGGTGGGGCGGGGATGATCCCGCCGGAGCGGTATGACGCCGCGCGCGCGGGCTGCCGGGCGGCGGCGGAAGCGGGCTGGCGCGCGCTGCTGGCGGGTGGCTCCGCGCTGGACGCCACGCAGGCCGCCATCATGGCGCTGGAGGACAACCCCAGCTTCAACGCCGGGACCGGCGCCGTGCTGACCTCTAATGGCCACGCCGAGCTGGACGCCGGCCTGATGGATGGCGAAAGCCTGCATGTCGGCGCCGTCGCGGGCGTCCAGCGGATCAAGAACCCCGTCGCCTTGGCGCGGGCGGTCCTTGCCAGCCCCCATGTCCTGCTCGTCGGCCCCGGCGCGGAGCTCTTCGCCACCGAGTCCGGTATCGCCCTCTGCGACCCGGAAACGCTGGTGACGCCGGAGCAGCGGGCGCGCTGGCAGCGTGGCTATCGCGATGGCGATGACGTCAACGCCGGACCCGCGATGGGCGGGCTGGATGTCGGCGGCGTAGGCCAGGCGGCGTCCGTCCACAGCGACGGCCACAAGCACGGCACCGTCGGCGCCGTCGCGATTGACGCCCAGGGCCGGATCGCGGCGGGCGCCTCCACTGGCGGCATCGCCGCCAAGCATCCCGGCCGCGTAGGCGATACGCCCCTGCCTGGCTGCGGCTTTATCGCCGAGAATGGCCTGGGCGGCGTCTCCAGCACTGGTCACGGCGAAGACTTCATCCGCCTCACGCTGGCCCGCCGCGCGCTGGACTACATGGCCGGCGGCATGTCCGCCCAGGCGGCGGCGGAAGCGGCGATCCGGCTGCTAGGCGAGCGCGTCGGTGGCCACGGCGGCCTGATTACGCTCGACGCCCAGGGCCGCCCCGGCTTCGCCCGCAACACTCCCGCGATGGCCTACGCCTACATGCTGGAGGGCGCGGCGGAGATCGTAGCCGGCGTGTAGCGGGCGCACGGCGCGCGAGACGGGCGCGGCCCCACAGGGCCGGGACGGCGGAGACAGCGGAAAGGCGACCACGAATGGACTTCAGCGAGGTCATTCACAAGCGGCGGATGGTGCGTCACTTCACCAGCGAGCCGGTAGACGCGGAAATGGTCGCGCGCATCTGCGACCTGGCGCGGCGGGCGCCCAGCGCGGGCTACACCCAGGGCCAATCGCTCGTCGTCGTGACCCGGGAGGAGACGCGGCGCGAGATCGCCCGCGTCTGCGACGAGGAGGAGTACATCGCCAGCGGGTTCCATCCGTGGATCTCCGAGGCGCCTATCCTGGTGGTCCCCTGCGTCAGCGAGGCCGCCTACCACCGCCGCTACCAGGAGGCTGACAAGCTGGCCGAGTCGGGCGGCGCCGAGACGGAGTGGCCCGTCCCGTACTGGTTCATGGACATCGGCTGCACGGTGATGGCCCTGCTGCTGGCGGTGGTCAACGAGGGGCTGGCGGCGGGCTTCGCGGGCGCGCCCACCACCGCGCGACGGCTGGAGCTGCAGCGCCTGCTGGGCATTCCCGATGAATACACAGCCGTCGGCGTCATTCCCATCGGCCACGGCGCCGAGGACAGGCCCTCGCCCTCGCTCAGGCGCCGCCGCAAGCCAGCGGAGGAATTCACCCACAACGAGCGGTGGTGAAAACCGGAAAAATTCCAGCCTGATGACACGCCAGCGTTAGTATGTCAGAGCTTCGTCAGAGTTCCGTTAGAACGCTCTTTCACCTCTTGACCTGTCTTTGCGACGTGTGGTTATCTGCGCGCTCATGACGCATGGCGCGAAACGGCCACCAGTGACAACCGTTTCGCCCGCATCCCCTTGTCATATCGGCGCGCGGCCAGACGTTCCAGAGCGTCTGGCCGCGCGTCTTCTGTTCCCTGGAAGGGCGCCAGCGCGCAACGAGTTTTTCACCTTGGGTAAAAAAAACTACGGTTAACCGTGGGGCGCTCTGGCGTGGACGCAATGTATACTAGCCCCTGTCGCGAAGGAGCGAGGAAGGTATCGGGAGCGCCAGCAGCGCAGGTCGCTGGCGGACAAGGACGCGCCTCTCTGGGACGCCGCCGGGTGGGACAGCCGGCGGCGTCCTGCTTTTGCTGGCTGGTTCTCCCTCCGCGCGCGCCCGATAACGGCATGCGCGCTATTCTGTCGCGCTCCTGGGCGCGCGGATGGTGACAGCGACGCCACTGGGGGCGTTGGGGCGAACACTGAGGGAGCCGCCTACCAGCGCCATCAGCGCGCCGTGGGTGAGCAGGCCGCTGCGGGCGCCGCCGGAGCCGGAGTCCGCTGGCTCGCGCGGGCGGGCGAACTCGCCGGACTGGTCGGCGGGTGGCGCGCTAGAGGCGGAAGCGCTGGTCTTGCGGAAGCCCACGCCGTCATCCATCACCTCGACCGTAACCCAGTCGTCATCGGCGGACAGGCGCACGCGCAGGGCCAGCCGGCGGCTGAGGTCGCCGCCGCGCCCATGGCGGCCAGCGTTGCGCGCGGCCTCCAGCGTCGCGCCGAGCAACAGGTCGGCGACGATGGGGGACAGGGCGTCGGCGGCGGTGGCGGCGTCGCCGGGCGCGTCCCAGTCGAGATGATCGAAGACACCGTGAAACTCGCCATCCAGCGCGCCGCGCAGCGCCCCGGTGAAGCCGTGCTCCACCCGGCGGGCGCTGGCCAGCGGCGCGGCGCGCATCAGCCGCGCCAGGTCGCGGTGGGCGGCGCCAAGCTCGGTGACGACGGCGCCGAGATCATCGGCCAGCGCCGCGCGATCGGTGGCGTCGTCGCGGCCCTGAAGGGCCGGCGCACGGGACGGGGAGGCCGCTCCGTCCGCGCCATTCATGGCGCTGTCCATGCCCCGGCCATTGATGGTCGGGAGCGCCTCCGCCGGGAGCGCCTCCGCCGCGACGGCAGGCGCGCGCAGGCGGGCGCGCAGCGCCTCCAGCCGCAGCATCGCGAGGTGCAGTCGCGGCAGAACGTCGTCATGCAGCGCGCGGCGGGGGAGCGCGGCGGTCAGCTCGGCCTCCAGCCCGCGACGGCGCGCGAGCGAGGCCACGGCGCGCGCCGTCGCGAAGCCGCCAACGCCGTCGAGGATGCGCTGGCCGCAGGCGCGGGCGATCTCCAGGTCGGCGGATGTGTAGCCCGCGCCATCCAGGCGGGGCCCCAGCGTCAGCAGCGCCACCACGCCGCGCTCGTCGGTCACGGGCAGCGTCCACTCGCGCGTCTCCAGCGGGGCGCGCGGCAGGAAGTGGACGGGCCAGCCATCGCCTTGCTCCGGGCTGACGCTGGCGGTGTAGGTAAAGCTGTGGCTGAGGCGTCCGGCGGAGATGGCGAGCCGGCCATGCGCGGCGCCGAGCACATCGCGGCAGAGGCTGGTGAAGAGCGCGTCTACCCCGCGCTCGACCTCGCCCGGATCGGCGCTGAGCCAGCCAGCCTGTCCGGTGGTGAGGCTGGAGATGAAGGGGCGCAGCTGGGAGAGCAGACGGTCATGGGCGACATACGTTTGCCAGGTGACGAGGGCGATCGCGATGGCGACGAGCGCCACGAGCAGCAGCAGGTCGGGCAGGGCGGCGGGCGAGGCGCCGCCCATCCAGGCGACAATGGCGGCGAAGGCGAGGGCCAGCCCGGCCATGCGCCGCCAGTGGCTGAGAAAGCCGCGCTGGGGCAGGCGGCGCTCGATCATCACGCCCTGGCGGACGACCGCCCAGCCAAGCATCATCACCAGCCCGGCCAGCGCCGCCTGCATGCAGAGATCGGCGAGGACGAGCGCCAGCGGCGAGCGGCCGGGGGGTGAGGACACGATGACCGAGGGCAGCGTCTGGGGGAGCGCGCCCAGCGTGTCGCGGCGCTCGATGATGACCAGCGCCAGGCCAGTGACGGCGACCACGCCGCCGGCTACGACCATGCACAGCGAGGCGGCCAGCAGCGCGGGGCGGGCGCGCTCCCAGGCGTCAGTAGGGTCCCAGAGCAGTTCGTGGTCGGCTGGCTCTGTGGCGCCTGGCGCGGGGCGCGCGTCGCTGGAGCGGTCGGCGCCGAGCAGCAGCGGGAGAGACAGCGGAGTGGCGGCGAGGCGGCGCGCGGCCAGCGCGGCCCAGGGCAGGCTGGCGCAGGCGCCCATGTAGACCACGAAGGCGACGCCGAGCGCCGGAACCCACGGCGAGACATCCACCGCGCCATCGCGCAGGCGCAGCGCGCTGTCAATCAGGCGGATAAAGTCGGTGTAGTGGGCGATGGAGGGCCAGCTCAGCAGCGCCAGCAAGACGGTCAGCGCGCCCAGCCCGGCGATCGCCGCCAGCGCCACGACGCGCAGCCGCCGCCACCTGCCGGAGAGCTGTGTATAGCGCAGGCCAATCACCGCCCAGAGGAACGGCGCGATGAACGCTGGAATCCACGAGAGGCGCCACCAGAAATCGGCGGTGGGGAAGCCGCCGGAGACCCCGCCAGCGATGGGCCGCTCGGTGACCAGCGCGCCGTGGCTGAGGAAGAAGAGCGCGCCCAGCAGCAGCCCAACGCCGGAGGCCCACGTCACCATGTTGCGCCGGTCGCCCGCCAGCAGAATCGTGAGCCCCAGCCAGAGGTAGGTGATGAGGCTGAAAACGGAGAGCGCGATGGCCAGCTCCGCCAGCGCGGGCTGCAGGATAGCCTCGATCAGCCCGCTCATGAGCGTCCCCCGTCGCTGGCGTCCTCATCCCCGAAGAGTGGCGACCAGCCGCCCTTGCGGTCAGGCGCGAGCGCGCGCCCCTGCTCGTCCCACATGATCGGGCGGTCGTAGAGGTAGATGAGCGCGGCGCGGGCGCGGGCGACCTTCTCGTCAGTGGAGCTCTCGCTCAGGCGCCAGGCGTCGTAGATGCGGCCGTTGGTGCGGCTGACCGCGCGGGCGTCGCGCAGGCCAAGGCGGGCGGCGATCTGCTCGTTGGTCAGGCCTTGCGCCAGCAGCTCAACGACGCGCAGCTCGTTGGGCTCCAGCAGGGCGCGCGGCGAGACGGCGTCACGCTGGCGCACCTCGTCCACGCGGTCCTCGATCTCCGGGTCAATGAAGCTGCGGCCCGCCGTGGCGTCGCGCAGCAGCGGCAGCAGCATCGAGGGCAGCAGGTAGTTGCTCTTGCGGACGTAGGCGTAGTGGCTGAGGATGCCGGCGGCGCGGAACTCGCGGAAGTAGGAGTCGTCGTCCTGGATGGAGTAGAAAACGACCGGGAAACGCGGCCGCTCGCGGCGGATAGCGACCGCCGCGCCAACGCCGCTCATCGCGCGCGCGCCCAGCTCCGGGTCGCGCAGCTCCACATCCATCAGCGCGGCGTCGAGGTCGGCGTGGGCCTCGACGGCGGCGATGGCCTCGCGCGCGGTGGAGGCTTCCGCCACCACAACCGCCTCGCCGGTGGCTTCCAGCCCTTCGCGCAGGGCCTGGCGCACTGGCTTGTGGTCTTCAACCAGCAACAATCGTAGCATCGCTCGCCTCTCCTTCGCCCGCCGCGCGGCGCGCCCCGCCTCTCATTATGTGAATGTGTCGCGCCGCCTGTCCAGCGATGCGCTACGCGCGCTCAGCGGGTAGCGCGCCGCCGTCTCTCTATACGAGAAATCGGGCGCGGCGGGGACGGCTGGTGAGCGCGCCGCCCCTGGCGCCGCTATTGCGCTGCGCAAGTATTCCATTGGAAGTCGTCAGCCTATTGCGCTGCGCATAAATACGTATCGCCGCGAGGGAACGCGAGCGAAGGGAGAGGGTGGCCTCATGGAAGCGCGGCATGTCTCGGACCGCAACGCCTGGAACGATTTTGTGAGCCGCTCACCCGCTGGACATATCTGCCAGACATATGAATGGCCAGAGCATATCGGTGAGGCGGCGCGCAAGCGTTCTCTGCGACTGGGCGTGTATGACCAGGGGCGGCTGGTCGCCGCTGTCTTGCTGGTATATAGTCAGGCCGGTTGGACGCGCGCCCCATTCTATTACGCGCCGCGCGGCCCGCTCTGCGAGGATGCGGAGTCTCCCGCGCTGCGTGAGCTGCTTTCTTTCGCGCGCCGTGAGGCGTCCCGTCGAAATGCGTTCATGATCCGCTTCGAGCCGAATATCGCGGACGCCACGCCTGGATGGGCGCGGCGCTACCAGGCGCTCGGGCTGCGCGCGACCCGCCACGCGCTCTATCCCCGCAGCTCCTGGGTCACCGATATTTCACGCAGTGAAGACGAGCTGCTGGCTGCGATGTCCAAATCATGGCGCTACGGGATCCGGCGGGGTATACGCGAAGGCGTGACGGTTCATTGCGGGAGGACCGAGCGCGATTTCGACAGCTTCTACGCGCTGCTGCAAAGGACGGGAGCGCGCGACCGCTTTTATGTCTACCCTGCCCAGCTCTACCGCGATATGCTCACGCACTACTCGCCTGAGCGCGCGGCGGCCTATGGCACGGCGGAGATGCGGCTCTTTCTGGCGGAGCGTAACGGCGCGCCAGTCGCGGCGGCGACCGTCGCCGTCCACGGAGAGCGCGCGTGGTACATGCACGGCGCGCTGACGGATGACGCCGCGCACCGTGGCAGCGAGGCGAACCGCGTGCTGCTCTGGCGCTGCGTCCAGTGGGCGAAAAGCCAGGGAGCCAGATCGTTTGACTGGCGCTCAATCCCTGAGGAGCCACGCCCCGGCGAGGAATTGTACGGGGTGTACGCGTTCAAGCGCGGCTTTGGCGGCGTCGCGCTGCGGGTTATGCCGAGCCATGATCTGGTCCTGCGTCCCGTGATCTACTGGCCATACCTGGCGTCTATCACTGCCCGGCGTTCCCTCCATGCCTGGAGGCGGCGCCAGTTCGAGCGGCGGCGGACCCGTCCGGCGCTCCCCGCGCGTCCGCAGCCGGAAGGCGAGCGCCCCGCGCCATTCGCGATGGGATGACGCCCCGTCATTTTTCTGGCGGCGCCCGCTGGCGGCTGAAGTCGCGCCCACGGACCTCTTGCGCCAGCGGCCCCTGGGCGCGGGTTTCCCCGCCGGGCCTTACGGCGACTATCCACACACCCTGGTCTTTCTGGCGGCGTCTTTCGCGTGGCGGGGCGATCTGTGATACCCTAGCGAGGGAATAGCCTGCCGCTGTTCCCCCGTTTGCCAGTCTCCACGGCTCACTGCGAGGAGTTGCGCGACACCATGAATAGCATCATCTTCCTTTCCTATGTCATCCTGTTCTGGGCGGCGCTCTTTGTCTTCGCCCTCTGGACGTGCTCCCGCGCGCTGCGGGTTCCGACCGAGGCCGAGCTGGAGCATCCGGCGGAAGAGGCGGACGGCGCTCACCCGGTTCCGTCCCACTAACCACTGAAACGACGCGGAATCCGCGTTCCTGTTTTCCTCACCATTCTCCCTTTCGCTCCACGCCGGATGGCTGGCATGGTGGCGCGTCACGCGCCGCCTGTCGTAAAATGCGGTGATAAGGGGCGGTTTTTCGCCATGCGAGCGGGGGAGGGAGCGACACATGATCTCACATACGACTGGCGATGAGACCCAGAACGGCTGGGCGCCAGTGGAAGATACCAGCGACGTAAGCAAGGAAGAGATTGAGCGGCTGGCCGCGCTGCGCTATGCGCTGCGCCAGTTCAGCCGCAAGACGGAGATCGAGGCGCGGCGGGCCGGGCTGACCCCGCAGCAATACCTGCTGCTGCTGGCGATCAAGGGGTTCCCGGGACGGGAGACGGCCACGATGACGGAGCTGGCCGAGCGCCTGCAAATCCGCCACAACGCCGTGATCGGCCTGGTCAACCGCGCGGAAGAGCGCGGGCTGGTCGCGCGCGAGCCGGCTGCCCCAGGCGAGGACCGGCGCATCGTGCGTGTGCGCGTGACGCCATCCGGCGAAGAGACGCTCCAGCGGATGGCGTATGCGCTGCGCGATGAACGCAAGCGCGTGTCAACGGCGGCGACGGCGCTGGATGTGGCCCAGCGCGACTGAGGCGCGCACGCCCCCTATTCCTTAAAACTGATGACGCGACGCCCGCGCCGGGGCGCAGACAACGCCTGGCGCGGCGCCATCTCGCACGGCGTTTCACGGATTGCCCCCCGCTTCAGAACCAGCGCCGGGTTGAGGGCGCCGCGCCCGCGAAGGACTGGTTAAGCCCTGACGCGAAGCGCGCGACCCCGCCGGGGCCGTCCTGCGCTCTTTCCTCCTGTCTCCGCCGCTTCCATAGCCCCTCCAGCGCGATACACTCAGCCCTTTCTCATGTATTCGCATGTATTCGCGCGTGTTTCTGGCGCCACAATTGCCGCCTGAACCGTTAATCCATTCAGGAATATCATTATGTGCGCCTGGTATTCTGGCGGCGCCCTTGGCACAGAGGTCGCTACGAATCAAACATGTATCCTGGCGCGCGCTTGTGCGGGCATTGGGGGAGTAGCGCGCGCGTATGGAGAGAGGCGGCTCTAGCTGTGACGACATCCGCGTTTTCTGAAGGATCTGAGCGGCCTGACGCGCGTAACCCGGTCGCTGGGCAGGCTGGGACAGAGGGCATGGACGCGCGGGCCGGCGCCGTGGATGACGACGCGCTGGAGACGCCAGCCGCGGCTTACCAGATTCCGCCTACGGATGGGCTGGAAGCCGAGCCAGCGATAGTGACCGAGGACGCCGACTGGACGGAGCTAATCACGGAAGAGATCACAGGGATCGAGGGCGTTGAAGCGGCTGAGGAAGAGCCGGCGCCAGTGGCGAATGGGGCGATCAGCCAGCCCGACGCGTTCATGCTGGCAGAGGCCCTGCTCCCGGTGACGCCGGGTGTCGTGATGGGCGAGACGCCAACCGATCTACTGCCCACGCTGCCGCGATTTGGGCCGCGTGTTTCTGGCGGGCCAGCGGAGCGCATACCGCCCGTGCGGCTCGCCGCGCTGGGCAGGCGGCGCGGCTCCATCTCGCGCTGGGTCCCGTTCGCGACGCTGGTGGCGCTGGTGGTCATTCCGGCGCTGCTGGTCACGCTTCTCTTGCCGGTAATCAGCGCCCGCCTGCGCCCATCCGACCAGTTGCCCGCGCTGACGGAGCGGCTGGCGAGCGCCACGGCGATCACGCGGCTTGACGCCGCGAACGCGGTGTTTGGCGGCCAGACCTACGCCGTGGACCCCGTGTTCACAGCGTATTACGCCGCGCATGACGGCCAGAACACACTGGGGCCCGCGATCACGCCGCCTTTTCCGAGCAACCTGGGCAATACCCAGTTCTTTATGGGTGGGGCGCTGGTAAGCGCGGCCGATGAGACGCCAAACCGGATCGCCAGCGAGGCGAGTGACGGGCCGGGCGACCTGGACCCGGGCCTGGCGCGTGACGGGGTGGACGATAGCGAGAATGGCGTGATCGCGCTGCCGCTCGGCCAGGAGTTGCTGGCGCTGGGCAGCGCGGCGCCCATTGGCGGCGATAACAGCGGCGCGACATACGCGACGCTGCGCGCGGCGGCGCGCCCCAGCGCGTTCCTCGCCGCGCCCACGCCCTCGAAGAGCGACCGGGTCATCCGCGCGGCGGGCGCGCCAGAGGTGATCCTCTCCAGCGCGCGGGCGTTCGTCGTGGAGGGCAAGCGCGGTGGGCAGGTGGCGGGCCACTCGATCCCGCTGGCGCTGTGGGCGTATATCACCCGCCCGGATGTCGCGCCGCAGGGCTGGGCGGTGGATATTGGCGAGCCGCTGACCGAGCCGCTCAGCGTCACCGCGACGCGCGACGGCGCGCGCCATCATCTGCTGGTCCAGGCGTTCGCGCAGATGACCCTGATCGCTGACCTGGACCAGCGCGACGCCAGCGGCGCGCCCGCTATCACCACACAGCCCGCCGGGCGCGATTATCTGCTGACGGCGGGCGGGCCAACGGTTCACGCGAGCGCGCAGACGCTGCGCTGGGTGACGGCGGATGGCGCGCTGCGGACGGTGGCGGGCGGGAGCGCGGTAGCGGTGGGGTTGAACGCGAACAGCGCGGTGACGCTGAGCGGCGCGGCGCTGTGGGTGAAGGGTGACCTGTGGTACGGGGTGTCCTGGCGGACACCCTCGCGCAATGGCGCGGCCTGGGTGGATGCGAGCGCGCTGACGGATGCCAGGCCCACCGCGATCCCGGTGAATGGCTTCGACGCGCTCTCGCCCGACCTGGCGAAATATCTGGCGGGGCGCGGGCAGAATATCGGCGTGGTGGCCTACGATGTGACGCGCGGGGCGATGTACAGCTACAACAGCGGCGGGCTGTTCATCATGGGCAGCTCGGCGAAGGTCCCGCTGCTGGTGTCGTATCTGGAATACATCGAGAGCCAGGGGCGCGGGCCGAACGACTACGAAGTGTCGAGATCGGAA
>JAKAIY010000140.1 GCA_021814145.1 Chloroflexota bacterium | reverse complement strand
CACAAGCTGCTCACCATCCTGAACGCCCTGCTCAAACACCAGACCCCCTGGCAGGCTCAGGCCGCCTGAGCCTGCCAGGGGGCGACATCCGCCGTCACAGTTGCTCTCCTCCGCGGAGGCGAGGGGCAGGGGGTGAGGCCCGCCGCCCGCTAGGCCTCCCGCGCGGGCGTCCCCACCTCGTGCAGGAAGGACAGGATCTCGACGTAGGAGCGCGCCATGCCCGTCTCGTGGTAGGTCAGCGCATGCGCCTCGCAGTAGGCCCTGGTGATGCGCCGCGCCTCCGCGAGATGGCCGCGTGACATCGTTGGGAACAGGTGGTGCTCGATCTGGTAGTTGAGCCCGCCATACCACATATCAATGAAGGCGTTGCTGCGCACATTGCGCGCGGTCAGCACCTGGCGCGGCAGGAAATCCAGGCGGTGGGAGCGCTCGGTGATGAGCATGCCCTTGTGGTTCGGCGCGAAGACGGAGCCGAGATAAAGCCCGCTGGCGAGCTGGTGGATAGCGATGAACACCAGCGCCTGCCACCAGGGCAGCGCGACGAACACCACCGTCAGATACCCGGCGAAGTGCGCGAGCAGCAGCGCGGCCTCGGTCCTGGGATAGCGCGCCTTGCCGCGCGCCAGGAAGGCGAAGCCGCTCCGCTGCAGGTCCAGCGCGACCAGCGTCAGCAGCGGGAAGAAGAAGAGCGCCTGATGGGCGGCGACGAAGCGCAGGGCACCGCGCTTGCTCGCGGCGTCTTCCTCGGTGAAGCTCAGCAAGGGGATGTTAATGTCAGGATCGGTGTCCAGCTCGTTGGGATGGCTGTGATGGCGGTTGTGCTTGTCCTGCCACCACGAGAAGCTCATGCCGATGCCCAGATTGCCGTGGACCAGCCCCACGATGTCGTTGACGCGCGATGAGCCGAATGACTGGCGGTGGCCGGCGTCATGGCCGTTGAAGCCGAGCTGGGTGGTCACAAAGGCCAGGAACAGCGCGTTGAGGCACTGGAGCCAGAACACATGGACCGTGAGCAGGAACGCCACGCTCAGGACGAGGAGCGCGTCAACCACGATCAGCCGGAGCAGCGCGCGGCGTGGCTGGCGCTCAAGCAGCCCGCGCTCCTTGATGATCTGCCGGAGCTCACTATAGGAGCCAGGATCGGGGATGGGGTCGCTGTTGGAGAACGGCGCGAGACCTGTCTGAATCGCCACGTTTATTACCACCTTCTGTTGGGCGCTGACGGGACCCAGACGCCTGTGCTCTGGCAGTCCACGCTCACATTGGAGCGGAAACGGCTTCCGGATGTTTCAGAAGCGCCCCAACGGTCCTGGCGCGCCACCGCGTGAGAGGAGACCGGACAGCCGCCAGCGCCCTTGTATTCCGCGTTTGGCGCATTCCGCCCGTCACACGCGCATGGGTGGTGTGAGTAGCTTGTGATGTAGCCAAAGCGGGCGGTGTGAGTAGCTTGTGATATGGCCGACCGCTGACGTGAGACCACCGTGAACCCTGGTCGCTATCCTAGAGTCGTGGTCAGAGAGATGCGTGCCGGGAGTGAATCCCGGCGGCGTCAACAGATGGCGGATAGTGATCCTATCCCGCCCCCAAAGGAGAAACACACTATGACCAAAGCGATAAGATGGCGGATCATCGTTCTTCAGGTTATCGCGCTCCTGGTCTTCTCGGGCGCTGCGTTTGGCGCGTTCTACGCCGCCAATTTCACCGCGACTCAGATTCACGACCAGCTCGCCCCACAGCAGATCTTCTTCCCGAAGGACGCGAAGTCAGGGCTGCCGGCGGACCTCTCGGCATACGCCGGGCAGCAGGTGCTCACTGGTGACCAGGCGCACGCCTACGCCGAAAAGTTCATCGGCCTGCACCTCAAGGAGATCGGTCAGGGTCATCCGTACTCATACTGGTCCTCGCTAGCGCGCGCGACGAAAGACCCGACCCTGGCGGCGAAGTACCAGGGCATCGCCAGCACGCTCTTCCAGGGTGACACACTGCAGTCCATGCTCAACACCGCCTGGACGTTCTCAGTCTTCGGCCAGATCGCGTTCTACGCTGGCGTCGGTCTGCTGATCGCGGCTCTGGCGGCTCTGGGCGCGCTGTCCTTCGAGGTCTACGAGGTCGTCCGCGGCAAGGAAGTTGTGAAAGCCGTCGCGGTGGCTCCCAGCGGTTCCCTCGCCACCGCGTGACGCGCGAAGCGGGGAATGCTACCAGTGGCCCGGCGTGAGCGTGGCTCGCGCCGGGCCACTTCGCTTTAAGCTGTCTGGCCGCTGGCGGAATCCCCGGCGCGCCACGGTGTACAATACACGCCACGGATGGATGGTGAGCGCAGCGCGGAGACGGTGAGCGCCATGCGTGGTGATCTGTTGCTGATGAAGAGCGGCGGTAGCCTGCGGGACCGCATGGTCGCCTGGGGCACTGGCGGGCCGTATGTGCATGTCGAGGTGGACCTGGGCGACGGGACGACGATTGGCTCGCACTCTGAGGATGGGGTGTCGTACCGCCCGTGGCGCTTCCCGGAGCGTGTCGTGGTGGTCCCGCTGAGCGAGCGTGTCCCGGCGGAGCGCATCGAGGCGGGCGTCGCGTGGCTGCTGGGCCAGCTAGGGCACAAATTCAGCTGGGCGTCCATCGCCGACTTCGCGCTGCCGGAGGCGTGGTCCACCTTCCTGCTGGGGCGCGAGTCCATCTACAACTGCGCCAACCTCGTCGCCCACTACCTCCAGATCACCGGCGGGCTGGAGCTGCCCTCCGGCAAGCGCCCGCCGGCGCCGCTCTCTCCGAACGACATCGCGCGGGCCGCCGGGCTGCTCAGATAAGCGAAGCCCCCTCGCCACGCGGCTGAGGGGGCGGAAAGCTCCGGACGGCGCCAGCGACGGAGGGTCGCATGCCGGCCACAGTTTATTAGCAAGGGAAGCTCGGCCGGACTCCGCTCTGGTTATTCTGGGTGACGACCCAGAGGATCAGGCTGCCTCCCGGGCATCCACCAGGTATTTGACCAATCAAAGGAGTCGCGTTTCCGCTTCCGTCTACATACCCCTGGATTCCCTGCGGGTTGCCAAGGACACCATTGGGCCAGGTGACAGTGATCGCGAATCCCTCGCCTGGCACGCTGGTATGGATGTTCGCGTAGACTGTCGTCCCGTCCTTAAACGTTGATGGGGTGACACTGACGGTGATCTTGTCATATCCGCCACCACCGCCGCCACCACCGCCGCCGCAGTTGCTCAGGCAGGGGGTCGCTGTGGGAAGTGGGGTGGGCGTGGGAGGCGGGGTGGGCGTGGGCTGCGGCGTCTGCGAGGCGGGGATGGGCGCGGCGCCAGGGATGTTGGGCGCCGGCCAGGGGGTCAGGGTCGTCATCGGAAAGGCGACGTCGGTTGACTGGGCGTTGGGGCCGCTGGAGGCGATGAAGGCGTTGCCGTTTCCGCCTCCAAACGCGCCGCCAATCGAGTTGGCGAAGGTCACCGCCACGCCCATCGTCGCGCACAGCCCCACGATGATGACCAGCCCGATGACGCCGCTTATCATGGCGCGATACTGCGGGTTGGTCTCCCAGTTGTGCTGAAACCGCTCTACTATGGCGTCCAGCCAGTTTGGCCGTCTCATCCGCTCCGGCTTCTCCTTCTCAGCGGGCGCTCTCTGTCCCCCCGCTCCATCATCGGGCGGGGATGGGGCGCGATTCCGCCCGTCCACAGTATGCCAGCCGCTGGCGGGCCGCGCAACGCGCGTGGCCCGCATGGCCCATCCGCGAGCGACCCGGCGCCCGGCGCGCGGATGCCCGCGGGGTGGGTCCAGCGTCGCGGACACGTGGCGGCGCCCCCGGGGCCGGGAGCGCCGCCGCGCCTACGCCGTCGCGCCTACGCCGCCGGGGCGATGGCCGCGCGTGGGCGGGCCAGATGCGCGCGCAGCAGCAGCGCCTGGGAGAAGATGGTGGCGATGGCTGTGTAGACGATCAGCTTCTGCGCCACGACATGCGTCATATCGCCAGCGAGCGTTGAGGTTGGCGGCCCGAACGACATCACCAGCACATAGCCGGTGAGGACCACCACAAAGGCGATATTCACCCACAGCAGCGGGGCGGGAATGCTCCGCGTGCGCCGGAGAGCGGCGATCTCCAGCAGGACGGCGAGCAGCAGCAGGTAGAACGCGCCGTTCGAAGCGACCTGGTGCTCCGGCAGGAACAGATTGTACGGCGTCAGGCCGACGCCCGCGAAGAAAACCGCCGCCAGCAGGCCAGCCCCGGTGGCCGCCCAGTTGAGGCGCCGCGCCAGTGGGGTGGTGGTGTGGGTGGCGAAGTAGCGCGCGAAGGCGACGAAAAACGTTCCCGCGCCGCCGCCAACCGCGAGCATCGCGGTGGAGAAGAGCAGCATGGAAGGATAGTTCGCCGCGCCCGACTGCGTGCGGGTCCGCCCCAGATCGCTGAAGAAGTTCAGGAAGAACTGGTAGCCGTGCGTGGTCGCGGACGGGCCCGCGCCGCCGGGATAGAGAAACATCGCCGCCGTCGTAAAGACGACGAACAGCGCGCAGACGCCGGCGACAATGCCGAAGACGCGCCGGAACCAGGGTGTATCTGGTAAAGTCTTCTCCGAAGTCACAACAGTCTCTTGCCGTATCGTTGTCGCCATGAAGTGTATCCGCCTTGGGAGCTCTGCGCGATTCATAACTAGACATAATCGCGTAGCTTCATTGAACAATATGGGTGAACCGGATGTCAAAAAGCGCGCCACAGGTCCTGGGGTGGCCGCCGGGCTGGCTGGCGGCTGAAGCCGCGCCACGCGCCCGCTCACTTCCACCCGCACGCATGATAGAATAGCGCCAGGCGGCGTAGCGGCGCTGGATGACCGGGCGTGTGTTGGCGCGGAAGGGGCGCGGGCGATGGCGCGGGACGCGCCTGGCGGATAAATCCGCGGCTAGGGGCCTAACGGCCACGAAGCCCGTCCGCACGGGCTGGGACGCGGGCGCCGCCCCACACAACAACCGAACAATTCACAAGCCCTGGCGCGCGATGGGAGGCATGTGGCGATGGCGACGATACAGGTGTTCCTCAGTCACTCCTCGGCGGACAAGGACGTGGCGGAACGGGTGGTGGTGGCGCTGCGCGGGGCGGGCGCCGATGTCTGGTTCGACGAGCACAACCTCGGCGCGACCCAGCTGCTGGACGAGATCCAGCGCCAGCTGCGCGCGCGGCCCGTCTTTGTCGTCCTGCTCTCGAAGGCGGCCTTCGCCTCGGACTGGGTGAAGCGCGAGTGCAAGTGGGCCTTCAACATCCAGCTGCGTGACCCCAGCCACATCATCCTGCCGGTGGTGATCTCCCCGATTGACCCCAACGCCTTCGACGACATGCTCTTCCTGGAGGACTTCAAGCGCGTCGAGGGGCCGCACAACACGCCCTACCCTGAAGCGGAGATGCTGGAGCGCACGCTGCGCCTGCTGGCGCTCACCCCCGCCGGGCAGGCTGCCGCGCCCGTCGCGCCACAGCCCGCCGAATCGGTGGACGACCTGATGACGCAGGGCCGCGCGCTGGCGGCGCAGAAACGCTGGGCTGAGGCGCTGCCCTTCTTCCAGCGCGCCACCGAGCGCGACCCGCGCCACGCCGACGCCTGGGGCGAGCTGGGCCGGATGCTCAACGAGCTGAAGCGCTACACAGAGGCGCTGACCGCCCACGACCGCTCGCTGGCGCTCAATGACCAGCAGGCATGGGTCTGGAACAACAAGGGCGCCGCGCTCAACGGCCTGGGGCGGCGCGAGGAGGCGCTGGGGGCCTACGAGCGGGCGCTGGCGCTCGACCCCAACTACGCCCTCGCCTGGTACAACAAGGGCGTCGCGCTCAACGGCCTGGGGCGGCGCGAGGAGGCGCTGGCGGCCTACGAGCGGGCGCTGGCGCTCGACCCCAACTACGCCGCCGCCTGGTACAACAAGGGCGTCGCGCTCAACGGCCTGGGGCGGAGCGAGGAGGCGCTGGAGGCCTGCGAGCGGGCGCTGGCGCTCGACCCCGGCCTCGCTCTCGCCTGGTACAACAAGGGCGTTGTCCTGGAGAATCTCAAGCGCTATGAGGAGGCGCTGGCGGCCTACGATCGAAGCTTCGACCGCAATGATCATCGTGACTGGAGCGCTCATGCGCGCGTCTATCGCGCCCTGGGCCGCGTGGCGGAGGCGGAGGCGGCGGAGCGGCGGGCGAAGGAGCTGGGCGGGTAGGCGGCGAGGGATGGCGGGCGGGTCCATCCGCGACGGGGCGTCGGCGCCCTGAGTGATATGATTGCGATGATTCCGGGCGCCGCCGGGCCCTGGCTGTGAGATGGGGATGGCTGAATGGCTCCTGGTGGATTCGCCCGCTTCGCGCTGGCGGGCCAGCGTGGCGCTTCCATCCCGACGCGCGTCGAGGAGGCCGACTATGAGCGGAGAGACGCCTGGCCCGGCGCCATCCCGGACGGCGCCAGCGCGGCGAGCCAGCGGGCCAGCCAGGCGCGAGCGCCGCGTGGATATTGACTGGCTGCGCACGCTGATCGTGCTGGTCATCATCCCCTACCACGCGCTGTTCCTGTTTACCGTGGCGGGCGGCACAGTCATCAGGCGGCCCGCCGCCGCGCCGTGGACGCCGTCGCTCTACCTCGCCCTGGAGGACTGGGGCATCCCCTTCATCTTCCTGCTGGCGGGCGCGGCGAGCGGCTTCGCGCTGGCGTCACGCTCGCTGGGCGCGTTCGCGCGGGAGCGGGCGCTGCGGCTGCTGGTTCCGGCGGCGCTGGTGGCCGTGCTGTTCGCGCCAGTGCGCGCGTACTATCTGGCGCTCGCCAATCCCGCGCTGCTCCGCGTCAGCCCCGTCCCGATCACCGACCCGGAAGGGATGCGGAATATCGGCGTGTTCTTCCTGGAATACTGGCGCATCCTCTTCACCACCGGCTCATCCATCGTCTCCAGGAACCCGCTGGCGCATCTGTGGTTCGTGCCGCGCCTGCTGGTGGTCTCGCTGGTCTGCGCGCTGCCGCTGCGCGCGCTGGGTGAGCGCTGGCCGCGCTGGGTGGAGCGCATGGAGGCCAGCGGGCTGCCGCCCGCCGCGCTGGCGCTGGGCGGCGGCCTCATCCCGGCGGCGGTCGTCGTGGCGCTGGAGCCGGGCTGGCTCAACCGGCTGACCGCTGGCTTCCCGCTGTACGATTACTGGCCAGCGTTCTTCCTCTGCCTGATCTGGTTCATCTATGGCTACCTGATCTACGCCAGCGCGGGGCTGCGCAAGGCGGCGCGCGACCTGGCGTTTGTAACGCTGGCGCTGGCGCTGGCCGGCTGGGGGATCACGCTGGGGATCATGCTGTCCGGCCACGCCCCGGCGGCGGACTATTCGCCCGTCTCGATGCTCTATACCCTGACGCGGGTCTACGCGATGTGGCTGCTGACGCTGGCGGCGCTGGGCCTGGGGGCGCGCTACCTGAATGTGGCGTCACCGTGGCAGCGCTACCTGACGGCCGCGGCGTTCCCGGTGTACATCCTGCACCTGCCGCTGCTGCTGCCCGCCGCCTATTACCTGCAATACCTGCCCGCGCCGTGGCCGCTGCAACTGGCGCTGGCCATCGTCGTGTCACTTGGCGGCGCGTTCGCGCTGTATGAATACGTGGTGCGGCGCACGCCAGGAGTCCGCACACTCTTTGGCCTGGGCGCTCCCCGGCCTGCCCATGCGCGGCCACCTGACAATCCACCCGCGCCGCTCGCGCCGGCATAGGGAGCCACGCCCAGGCCTCCCAGCGGACGCCTGGCGGGAAAACCCGCGGCCAGTCACTTCCTGGTCGTCTTGCTGTGCGCGGTTTCCGCGCCGCGCCTCCCGATGTGTCACGGGCCGTTGACACTGGTAAAAATCAGGAAATCTTAAGCTCGCGCCGTGATATACTGATCAGCGCGCATCCAGTGGCCGCAAGGGAAATGAACCATGCGGGGGATGAGATTGGAAACGCGCCACGCGGCAGCCGTCAAGTCCGATGTAGTCTGGGGGAAAAGCAGCGCATGTTCCGCGGTCGCCTGGGCGATAAACGCTTTCTTGCCACCGCGAGTGGCGTGCTCGCGGTGATCGTCATCGCGGGACTCGCTGGGGCGCTCGCGATGCGCGCCCACTCGTCAGCGTCGCAGGCCAGCGCGCCGTCGCTCTCGCCGCTCGCCAGGAAAGAGTTTGCGGCGGGCATTGACCCTGGCGCCGCGCTGAATGGCAAGCCCGCGCCCAATTTCACACTGACCGACCAGTTTGGGCGCCAGGTCTCCCTGAGTCAGTTCCGCGGCAAAGCGGTGATCATGGCCTTCACCGACAGCCAGTGCACCACGATCTGTCCCCTGACGAGCCAGAGCTTGCTGGAGGCGCTGCGGCTGCTTCCCGCGAGCGCCGCGCAGGACGTGCAATTGCTGGGGATCAACGCGAATCCAGACGCGAACACGGTGAGCGATATGCGCGCCTACTCGATTGGGCATGGCCTTGAAAACAAGTGGCTGTTCCTGACGGGGTCAGACGCCCAGTTGGAGCGGATCTGGAAAGCGTACGATGTCTACGTGCAAATCGTGGAAGGCGCCATTGACCATACGCCAGCGGTATATGTGATTGATCCCCAGGGACGCGAGCAAAGGGTCTTCATGACGACCGGGCGATATGGCGTCATTGGCGATGAGGCGTTCGCGCTGGCGGACACGGTTGCGCCGCTGCTGCCGGGCCACGTCAAGCCGCCCACAAAGTTCCCGATTGAGCGCCAGCTCGCCACGACCCAGCCCATCGCGCTCCCGGCCATGACCCCTCAGGGCCTGTCGGGGACAGTAACCCTCGGGCCAGGCAAGGCGCAGCTGGCGTTCTTCTTCGCGTCCTGGGCCCCCAACATCCAGCAGGAGCTTGAAGAGTTGAACGTGGTGGCGCAGACGCCCAATAATCCACGGGTGATCGCGGTGGATATTGGCTCAACGGAATTGTCGCCAGCCGCCACTCAGGCGCTCCTGGGCGGCCTCAAGACGCCGCTTGCCTATCCCGTCGCCTACGATGGGCTGGGGGATGTCGCTGACGCCTATCTGGTCCAGGATGTGCCGTGGTTCTCACTGACGTCAGCGAGCGGCGCCATTGTGGGCAGTCACGATGGGTGGGAGTCAACCGCGCTTATCCAGGAGGGGATACAGCAGGTGTTGCATCCAGCGCCGTGATGAGCTGGCGGGCGAGCCCGCGACCAGGGGCCTGACGCCACGAAGCCCGCCTTGCGGGCCGCCGCCGCTCGCACGGGCTGGGCCTCTCCGCCGCCCGGCCAGCGCAAGCCCCTGGGCCAGGTTGAAGGGCTAGTGAATTGTTGGGCTTGCCGCGCCGCGGGTAAGCGAGTGAGCCGGCGCGTGGCGGCCAGCGCATCCCCCGTGGGGCTAGGCCAAATGGCCAGTTGAAATATTTGTTCGCTTTGCCGTACACTTCTTCCTTGCGCGTCCCTCGCGCCAGAGTCAAAGGGAGAGGTGGAACATGGCCAACCGCGAGTTCACTATCGCGGAAGAGTACCACTACAACCGGCGCGGGGCCGTCCGCTGGATCGCGTCGCACATCCTGCGCTACAAGCGCTACTTCCTCCTCTTCATCGCCGGGACGCTGCTCGCGCAGGCGCTGACGGCGACCATCCCCAGCCTGGCGGGGGCCGCGTTCTCAGCGGTCGTGCGCCCGCGACCCGACCTGGGCGCGCTGGGGCTGATCACGCTGGAGACGGTCGGCGTGGTCGCGCTGCTGGCCATCGCCGGCCCGGCGGGCATCTTCGGCGCCGAGGTCATCGCCCAGCGCATCGAGCGCGACGCCCGCGAAGAGCTGTACCTGAGCCTGCTGGCCAAGAGCCAGACCTATCACAACCAGCAGCGCGTTGGCGACATCATGGCGCGGGCCACCAACGACGTGCGCCAGCTCAACCCGCTGATGAACCCCGGCGTCAGCCTGATTCTCGATTCGACGCTGGGGCTGGTGATCCCGGTCATCTTCATCGGCTTCATCAACTGGAAGCTGCTGCTGGCGCCACTGGTCTTCACCGTCTTCTACATCATCGCCGTGCGCGATTACACCCGCCGCCTGACGCCCGTGACGGCGGAGATGCGGCGGCGGTTCGGCGTGATGAACGCCGGGCTGGAGGAGACGATCACCGGCGTCGAGGTCGTCAAGACCAGCGCGCAGGAGGCGCAGGAGCGCGAGAAGTTCTTCGCCAACGCGCGCCGCTACCGCGACGAGTTCGTGCGCAACGGCGAGATACAGGCGCGCTACCTGCCGCTGCTTCTGGTCTCCGTCACCATCGCTGGCGGCTTCCTCCAGGCGCTGCTGCTGCTCTCGCGCGGCGAGATCACGCTTGGCCAGCTGATCGCGTTCATGGGGCTGATGGCGCTGCTGCGCTACCCCAGCTTCATCTCGATCTTCACCTTCTCGCTGGTGCAGCTGGGCGTCGCGGGGGCCAACCGCATTCTGGCGGTGATGCGCGAGGAGACGGAGCTGGACCAGAACAGCGCGGGCTATAGCGCGCCGATGCGCGGCGAGGTAGTCTTCGAGCATGTCAGCTT
>JAKAIY010000139.1 GCA_021814145.1 Chloroflexota bacterium | reverse complement strand
ATCTCCGGTAAGCGCCGTGAGTGGAAGCGCCGCCAGCGCCTCGGGAGAGGAGCCCGACGCGACCGCCAGCGCCCGCAAGGTCTCCGGCGCGAGCAGCGCGCCAGCCGGCATATCGCCCTCCGCCGCCAGCGCGTCGCGAATCCACAGCTCAGCGGGCCGGCTGTGGAAGCCGTCAATGGGATACACTCCCGCCTTGCGCAGCACACCACCTACCGAGAACGGGCGCAGCGCGCGTCGCAGCCATGCCGGACGCTTGACCAGGCGGATAAGGAAGCCCGTCTGTACGGCGTCGGCGCGCATGATGAAGCGCACATCTGTGGTGAGCGCGCGCCAGCCGCGATGCGCGAGGATGACTGGTGGTGACGCGAAGGTGTCGGGGTCGCGCTTATGCGTGATCGTGTAGATCGTATGGGGAGCGCGGTAATCGAGGTCCAGACCGTGCGCTTCAATGCGCAGGGCGAGTCGTGGCGCGGACATAAAGAGGCCCGCGAGCGCGAGCCGCGTCAGGGCCGCGCCTGGCTGGAAGGCGGACGGCGTGTCCATATACCACCCGGTCGCGGGCGGGAACAACCGGCCCGCACCGATAGTATACCGTCAGCCCACGCTGGGCGCCGCCGTAAAATCACCGATCCGCGCGCAGCGCGCCGCTAGGGCGCGTCCGGGAAACGGGGTTTCGCCCTACACGTTCGCCAGGCGCGCAAAGACGAACCGCGCGATACTCTCCACCGTGTCGAAGTTATCCGGCGTCAGGTCCGCCTCATCCACCTGCACGCCATACGTCTCCTCGATGAAGAGCGCGATCTCCAGCACGCCCGTCTGGTCGAGTCCGCCGCGCTCAACCAGCGGCATGTCATCGGGGACCACCCGGCCCGAGCCGTCGTAGAAGAAATTCTGCGTGATGAACTCGCGTATCTGCTGGCGAATGATATTCAGGCCATGCAGGCCCGTCGCGGATGTCTCCATAGGGAACCAGCGCCTCCACTGCACAGCGCTCCCGACGCCCATCGGCGTCCCGGGATGGCTTTCACTATACCACTGCCGTCGCGATGTCCGGCCCGATTTGGCCCTTCTCCCAGGGCAGTGTCAACGTCGCTGGACGTTGTGCGGGCAGGCGGTTGAACCCACGCCTGAAGGCCTGGCGGCCACAACGCCCGGTTTCACCTACCGCCTGTGCGGACGCCCCGCCTGCCGTCATGTGGGCCCGCGCAAGTGGTCTGGAGGCGGCGGGAGCCGCCTTGAGGCGCGGCTTCACCCACCCACCTGCCGGCGCTCTACGACGCTGGCATGCCCTTTTGCCTGGCTGGGGGGCGCCTTGACCGTTTTCGCCCGGACGTGGCATACTATATCCTAGTGGCGAAGTCAGAATTATGGCATCACGCGATGACGCGCCTGGCTCGTAGCGCGATCCACAGGGAGGACTCATCCGTGGCGGATACAGCAGAGGTCGGTCTTGACCTGGAGCAATACAGGTGGGGGTTCAGCAAGCCCGAGAACTACGTCTTTAAGGCGCGCAAGGGCCTCTCACACGAGATCGTTGACGAGATCTCGGTGATGAAGGGCGAACCGGACTGGATGCGTGAGTTCCGGCACAAGTCGCTGGACTATTTCTACAAGCGCCCAATGCCGACATGGGGCGGTGACCTCAGCGAAATTGACCTCGACGACCTCTACTACTACATCAAGCCAACCCAGGAGGCTGGCAAGACGTGGGATGACCTGCCCGCCGAGATCAAGGACACATTCGAGCAGCTTGGCATCCCCGAAGCCGAGCGCAAGTATCTCGCTGGCGTCGGCGCGCAATACGAGAGTGAGGTCATCTACCACAAGGTGCGCGAGGACCTGGAGCGCATGGGCGTGATCTTCGTGGACCCGAACACGGCGCTGCGCGAGCACGAGGAGCTGTTCCGCAAGTACTGGGCGACGGTCATTCCGCCCAACGATAACAAGTTCGCCGCGCTCAACAGCGCGGTGTGGAGCGGCGGCAGCTTCATCTACATCCCGAAGGGAGTGCGGGTCGAGATCCCGCTTCAGGCCTACTTCCGCATCAATGCGAGGAACATGGGCCAGTTCGAGCGGACGCTAATCATCGCCGACGAGGACAGCTACGTGCACTACGTTGAAGGGTGCACGGCGCCGACCTACACCACCGACAGCATGCATAGCGCGGTCGTGGAAATCGTCGTCCTCCGCAACGCCCGCGTGCGCTACACCACCATCCAGAACTGGTCAAAGAACGTCTACAACCTGGTCACCAAGCGCGCCGCCGCCTACGAGGGCGCGACGATGGAATGGGTGGACGGGAATCTCGGCGCGAAGCTGACGATGAAGTACCCGGCGGTGTGGCTGATGGAGCCGCACGCGCGCGGTGAGGTGCTCTCGGTGGCCTTCGCGAGTGACGGACAGCACCAGGACGCGGGCGGCAAGGTCGTGCATGTCGCGCCGGACACGTCGTCGCAGATCGTCTCCAAGTCCATCTCGAAGGGGACGGGCCGGTCGAGCTATCGCGGCCTGCTCAAGGTCCAGAAGGGCGCCACGCGGGTCAGGTCCAACGTGCGCTGTGACGCGCTGCTGCTGGATGAGGCCAGCCGCACCGACACCTACCCCTACATCGAGATCGAGGAGGAGGATGTCGAGGTCGGCCACGAGGCGACGGTCTCCAAGATCGGCGAGGAGCAGCTCTTCTACCTGATGAGCCGCGGCCTGAGCGAGAGCGAGGCCTATACGATGATCGTCAGTGGCTTTATCGAGCCAATCGCCAAGGAGCTGCCGCTGGAGTACGCCGTGGAGCTCAACCGCCTGATCCAGCTCGAAATGTCGGGGTCGGTCGGGTGATCGGGATTCGACGGCGTCTCACACGCGCGTAGCTGACCGCGACGCTCCGATGCGGGCGGGGCGGAATGGGGGCGGGGCAGCCAGCGCTGCTCCGTCCCTTTCGCGCGTGATGGAACAGGGGCGTGGACCGGCGCGATCGCGGCGATTCAGCCATGGAAACCAGTGAAGCTTGTGAAGGTCAAACCAGCAGCGACAGATAGAGAAGGGACCAGCGGAGCTATGACAGCGCCAGTGGCGCGGCGAGGATTCAGCCTCGACGCCCTCAATGAGCTTATCGCCCGGCGGGATGAACCGGAGTGGATGCGCGAGCGGCGGCTCGACGCCTGGCGGGCATATGAAAGCATCCCGATGCCGACACGCCAGGACGAGGAGTGGCGGCGCACCGACCTGCGACGGCTCAAGCTCGACGAGTATGAGCCGGAGGGGGCCGACGGCGCGCCTGCGGGCACGCTCATTCCGCCCGCCGAGCGCGGTGAGACGTTCGCTGGCTTTCTGGGGCTGCACAACGGGCGCCCGGTAGAGTATCAGCTCAGCGACGAAGCGCGCGCGCGGGGCGTCATCTTCTGTGACATGGTCACCGCCGTCCGCGAGCATGGCGACCTCATCCAGCGCTACTTCATGACGCAGGTTGTGTCCGCGAGCGATAGCAAGTTCGCCGCGCTGCACGGCGCCTTCTGGACCAATGGCGTCTTTGTCTACGTTCCACGCGGCGCCACCGTCGAGCAGCCGCTGCGGGTGGTGGTCAGCGCGGAGTTGGCGGGTCATTCGTGCCTCTCACATACGCTGATTGTGCTGGAGGACGACACACAGGCCACCTTCGCGGAGGACTTCATCTCGCCCGACAGTGAGACGCAGGGGTTCGGCAGCCGCACGCTGGAGATCATCACCGGGCAGGGCGCCAAACTGCGCTACATTGGTACGCAGCGCTGGGGCCGCAACGTCTACGACTTCCACACCGAGCGCGCGATCCTTGGCCACGACTCCACCGTCGTTCTCCAGACTATCGAGCTTGGCGCGAAGCTTTCCAAGGGCCGGGTCGAGGGCGTCCTGAAGGGCGACGGGGGCTCGGTGAAGCTGCTGGGTCTGTATATCGAGGATGGCGACCAGCACCTCGACCGCTACACCCTGCAGGATCACCAGGGAGCGAATTGCGTCAGCGACCTGCTCTTCAAGGGCGTGCTCTCCAACGAGGCCCGCTCGATCTTTTCTGGCCTGATCAAGGTGCATCCGGGCGCGCGCGGCACAGCGGCCTACCAGCAGAACCGCAACCTGCTGCTCAGCCGCCACGCTCGCGCTGATTCGATCCCCAACCTGGAGATTGGCTGCAACGACATCATCGGCTGCAGCCACGGCGCGACGGTTGGCAAGGTGGACGAGGACCAGCTCTTCTATCTGATGAGCCGGGGCCTGAGCCGGATTGACGCGACGCACCTGATCGTTGAGGGGTTCATTGACCCGGTCATCGAGGAGACGCCGATCGCGTCGCTGCGGGCGTCGCTGCGTGATGAGATCCGCGAGCGCATCAGCCACGTCGCGGCGGAGTAGCCAGGCCCGACCCGCCCCTCTCCCCGCGAGGAGAGGGGGCGGGTCAACCGGCCGCGCCGGGATTTGTGTCTCATTGAAGCTGTTTTTAAAGCAGCCTGGAGTCTGTTGAATAGATGACCACTGTTGTTGAAGTATGCCGCGAGGAGGAAGCGCCCGCTCCGGGGCAGGCGCTGAGCGTCGTCGTCGGCGATATTCCAATCGCGATCTTCAATATCCACGGCGAGCTCTACGCTATTGGCGATATCTGCACCCACGAGGAGTTCCCGCTCTCGGAGGGTGATATGGTAGACGAATATACCGTTGAGTGCGCGCTGCATGGCGCGCATTTCGATGTCCGCACTGGCGACGCGCTCAGCCTGCCCGCCACTGGCAACGCGGGAAGCTATCCCGTCTGGATCGAGGATGGCGCGGTGAAGATCGAGCTACCCGCCTGACCATGCCACGCGGGCGCATATCCCATTCCGGGAGGCGCGCCCCGGGCCTCTACGCCCACCACACCTTTGACGCGCGCTATCTCCCTGCTGTGATGGCGCCAGCGGGCAGGCCGGCGTATTGGGCGATGAACGAGATTGTGCGCGCCTGGTATTCGGTGGTATGGGCGAAGAGCGCGCTCGCGTGGCCGCCGCTGGGGGGTATCCACTGGAGCTTGGGCTGGACGGCGGCCCCGAAGACGCGGGCCTGGTCAGCGGGCGTGGTAGTGGCGTTGCGGAAAGCGCAACCATTCACACGCCCTGCTGAGAGCCACTCGCCCCAGACGAACTCGCCATAACGTGCTATACTTTGGAAAGCAGGGGCGCGCCCGGGTCGCCGCGTGGTCGCGCGGCGCCGAGGCCACGCCCCTCAGCATCGCTGGCCGGTCTATTTGATCGTTCCGCGGTCGCGCGTCCCGGTTCTGGGGATAGAGCTGTGAAGAAGCGCGGCCCGTGGGAGGTTGCGCGTCTATGCCCACCTATGATTATCGTTGCACCGCGTGCGGGGCCCGCTTCGAGGCCTGGCAGAAGTTTAGTGATGAGCCTATTCGCGTCTGCCCTACCTGCTCTGGTCCCGCCCAGCGTGTAATCCACGCCCCCGTTATCACCTTCAAGGGCTCTGGCTTCTACATCACGGATAACAAGGGATCTGGCGCGTTGGCGTCGGCCCCGAGTGACGACAGCGCGGGTGACGGCGCGTCCGCCAAGGCGGATGAGGCGCCGAAGGCGTCCACTGAGAGCGCTGCCAGCGCCCCGGCTAGCGCAGCGAAGCCCGCCGCGGCCCCCTCTACCAAAGCCAGTTAGCGCCGCCAGCTAGAACAGGAAGAAGGCCATGCGCGCCGTCTTGCAGCGGGCGACCACCGGGCGCGTGCTGGTGGATGGCGAGGTTGTGGGCGCGCTCGACCCAACGCCGGGCTTTGTTGTGCTGCTCGGCGTTGGCCCCAACGATACGGAGGCCGAAGCGCGGCTGCTGGCGGACAAAGTGGCCGGGCTGCGGGTCTTCGCCGACGCGCAGGGCAAAATGAACCTGTCACTGCGCGATACGGGTGGCGGCGCGCTGGTCATCTCGCAGTTCACACTCTACGCTGATACGCGGCGCGGACGGCGGCCTGGCTTCACGACTGCCGCGCCACCCTCCCAGGCGGAGCCGCTCGTCGCGCGCTTCATAGATGAACTCCGCACGCTTGGTATCCCCACGCAAGGCGGACGCTTCGGCGCCGAGATGCGGGTCGAGTTGACCAATAGCGGTCCGGTCACGATCCTGTTCGACACCGATGAGTGGCGCTGAAGCGGACTGCCCTTTTCTCACGCAAGGTGAGAGACAGGCGCCGGGAGGCTGGCGCGCGGGCTAATAGCCGCCCAGCGAGATGATATAGAAGATCAGGCACGCGCCGCCGGTGAAGATCAGTGTGGCGACGGTGATGCGCTTCCAGCGGGGGATCTCTTCCCACGCGCGCAGATCGCGCCAGTAGAGCAGGAAGGCCGCGCCGACAAGGGTCAGCGCCGCGCTGGCGAAATAGGCGGTGGTCAGATACGCGCCGACAGCGGCCAGCAAGCAGAAGAGGCCGAATAGCGGGTTGAGCTCCTGCATGCGCAGCTTGGGGCGCGCGTTTGACGCCCCGGGCGTCGCCTTGGGGGCGCGTGCGGGCGCGTTGTCGCGCTGGGCCTGCGCGGCGGCGGGCTGGGATGTTGGCTCACTCACGGATGTGGTCCTTTCGTGCGGGACTGGCCGCATCGTGTCTTGTCCGGTCAATGATTCCGTTTGCGCGGCGCGCGCGGCGCGTGGCGGCGGCCAGGCGGTCGGCGGCGCGCGCGGGCTCTGGCAGTCGCGCGCCGCGCAGACAGCGCAGCGTAACCGTCAGCGCCTGCTCCAGCGTGACGCGGTAGCCAGGCGAGACGAACAGCGGGCGGCTGCCGGGCCGCGCGCGCAGGGCGGCTCCGATCACCTCCGCGCCATCACGCAGCGGCGTATAGGCGCCCACGACACGCTCAGGCTCATCATACACCCCCAGCATCCACGACTTCGCGCAGCCTATGCTGGGCAGGCCAGTCAGCGCGCCCAGGTGGCAGGCCAGCCCGAAGCGGCGTGGGTGCGCGGTTCCGTGCCCGTCGCAGAGCAGCAGGTCAGGCCGCGCGGCCAGCGCGGCCAGCGCGTCCAGCGCCACCGGAGCCTCGCGGAACGAGAGCAGGCCAGGGACATAGAGGAAGGCGCAGGGCCGCGTCAGCGCCACCTCCGCCAGCGGCTCCAGCGCGGGATAGCTGTACGCCACGACCGCCGCGTAGGCTTCGCCCGCCTCGTCGTCATACGAGACATCCACTCCCGCGATCACGCGCACGGCCTCCAGCGCGATGGGTGGCGCGGCGGCCACCAGCGGCGCCAGCCGCCCTTGCAGGGCGATAGCCTCCGCTTCGCTCATATCCCAGCGGTGGCTGATGGGCGCAAGCGGCTCGATTGGCGTGATGGGCGTAGCGGAGCCGTTCATCGTGGCGGCGCTAGGCGGTATAGGCGGGCAGCGGCGCGCCAGTCAGCCGCTCGTAGGCCTCACGATAGCGGCTGGAAACGCCCGCGACAATCTCTGGCGGCAGCTCCGGCGCGGGCGGGCGCTTGTCCCAGCCAGAAGCCTCCAGCCAGTCGCGGACGAACTGCTTGTCGAAGCTGGGTGGCGAGCCGCCAGGCCGGTAGTCGCTGAGCGGCCAGTAGCGCGAGGAGTCGGGCGTGAGCAACTCGTCAATCAGGATCAGTTCGCCATCCAGCAGCCCAAATTCCATCTTCGTGTCAGCGATGATGATGCCGCGCTCCAGCGCGTAGGCGGCGGCGGCCTCATACACCGCGACGCTGACACTGGCGATGCGCTCGGTCAGCTCATCGCCAAGCGTGGCCCGCATCCCGGCCAGCGAGATATTGATATCATGGCCTTCTTCGGCTTTGGTGGCGGGAGTGAAGACCGGCTGGGGCAGCTTGTCGGCCTGGCGCAGCCCCGCGGGCAGCGCGACGCCGCAGACCGCGCCCGTGCGTTGGTACTCAGCCCAGCCGCTGCCCGCCAGATAGCCGCGCACGACGCATTCATAGTCCAGCCGCCTGGCCTTCCTGACGATCATGAAGCGGCCCGCCAACTCGTCGCGATGGGCGCTGAGGGCCTCGGGCAGGTCGTGGACATCCACGCTGAGCAGGTGATTGGGGGCAATGCCCGCCAGGCGGTGGAACCAGAACGCGGAAAGCTGGGTCAGCACGCGCCCCTTATCGGGGATGCCGTTGGGCAGGATGCAGTCGAACGCCGAGATACGGTCGGTAGCGACCATCAGCAGGCGGTCGCCCAGGTCATAGGTGTCGCGCACCTTGCCGACGCTGAACACAGGCAGCGGCAGGTTGGATCTGGTCATTACCGGCGATGGCATGGCGCCCCCTCAGGAGTGTGGTGGAACGTGACTGGGTAAAGCTGGCGCGATTTGACCTTGCCCGTCTTTGGCTCCCTCTCCGTGGAGGAGCGAGGGAACGAGTCAGACGCGGGAGGGCGCGCCGCCTCCATTAAGCCACACGTTGACGACGCGCGCGAAATCGGCGGGCCGTTCGGCGAAAGGCGAGTGGCCGCAATAGGTGAAGGCGACCAGCCGGCCGTGGGCGATGCGGCGGCGGGCCTTCAGCGCGTCGCCATAAGGCGTGATACGGTCGCGCTCGCCCCAGAGCATGAGGGTGGGCTGTTCCAGCTCGCGCAGGCGGTCGAACAGGTCGAGGTGGACGCCAGTGAGATTGACCCAGCGGTTGAACGCGCGCCCGCCAGAAGGGATGACCTCCGGCTGGTTCGCGATGGCCCAGGTGAAGGCGAACGTTTCGTCGCGCAGCGTGCGGTAGCGCGGGTCGTCCTGCGCCAGGGCCCAGGCCATGAAACGCTGGCCAAGCAGGGGAAACAGCCGTTCCGGCATCAGCCAGAAGAAGAGGCGGACATCGAGCGGGGCGATGCGCCCCAGGCCGCCGGAGTCCGCCAGGATCAGGCGGCTGACGCGCGTGGGGTGGTCCAGCGCGAGGGCCAGCGTGGTAAGTCCGCCCATTGAGTGGCCGAGCGCGTCCACCTGATCGAGGCCGAGCGCGTCCAGCAGGGCGAGCGCGCCGCCCATCCAGACGCGCAGCGCATCGCGCGCATTGCGCCCAGTGAAAGGCGGCTTGTCGGAGAGGCCCCAGCCGGGCAGGTCGAGCGCGATGACCCGTCGCTGGGCCGCGAGTGGCGCGAAAATGGGCGCGAAGAGCGCCGCCGCGTTCCCGCGCCCGTGCAGGAGCAATAGCGGCTCGCCCTCGCCACAGGTGAGATAATGCAGCCGGACGCCATCCGGGGTCATGACCTCGCCGCGCTCAATCGCGACATCCGGCGCCGCCGCGCGCAGCAGCGCGTCCTCAGCGGCGAGGAGCGCGGCGCGGCGGTCAGCGGCGGTAGCCGGGGGCGCGCTCGCTGGTGTAGTAGGCGTGGTGGGCATCAGCGCAATCCATTCTACTCCTGGCGGTGGCGCGTCCTGGCGCGTCAGCCAGCCATAACCAGTATAGCCTACCAGGAAGCGCCCGCGGCGCGCGCATCAGACAAGCGCGGGAGAGCGTATGCCGAAACAGCCAGAACACCCCAAGACGAACGCCATGCGCGCGCTTGACCAGCGCCATATCGCCTATACGCCGTTCTATTACAGCGACGCTATCCACTCCGCGCGGGAAGTGGCGGCGCTGCTCGGCGTTCCGCCTGGCCATGTCTTCAAGACGCTGGTGGCGCTGACCAGCGACGACCGGCAATTGCTCATCATGGTCCCCGGCGA
Source organism: Chloroflexota bacterium (assembly GCA_021814145.1). GTDB lineage: Bacteria > Chloroflexota > Ktedonobacteria > Ktedonobacterales > JADMIN01 > JAKAIY01. Next base: position 880 of record JAKAIY010000139.1, on the reverse strand, counting down.
CCGCGAGCTGGATCCCCGGCTGGTCGCGCGTGGCGTGGGCGCGAAGTCTGTGCGGATGGCGCTCCAGCGCGACGCCGAGCGGCTGACGGGCTTGCGGGTAGGCGGCATCTCGCCGCTGGCGCTGCTGGGTCGGCGCTTCGAGGTCTACCTGGACGCGCCCGGCGCGGCGCTGGAGGAGCTTTACCTCAATGGCGGCCAGCGCGGTGTCAACGTGCGTCTGCGGGTGGCGGACCTGCTGGCCGTCACGGGCGCACGGGTGATTACCGCGAGCGAGGCGAATGGAGCGGACCCGTCCCACTAGGCGCGTCGGCTGCCGGCGCGCTGGAATCCTGCTAGTCGAGGATGGTGAAGAGTGAGAGAACGCCAGCGACCAGCACATTGACGCCAAAGATCGTGTAGGCGATGACCTCTGGCGTGGCGTCGCCATGCGCGCTGGCGAAGATGGAGACGCCCCAGAGCGCGACCACATGCACCAGCACGGCGAAAAGGAAGAGGCCAGTCCCTTGCAGGACACGCCGCACCCCGTTCAGATTTCCCCGGCGGTAGACAGGGCGGCTGAGCGCCTGGCCGCCTAGCAGCGCGACCAGCGCCACGACCGCCAGCCAGCCCGCGCCCAGCTTGAGCAGGAGCGATGGGGCCAGCGCGCCATGGCGTGTCAGCGCGATGACGCCGAGCGACAGCGCGGCCATGCCCCAGATGGTTTGCAGCGTGGCCAGGGCCAGCATCCATTTGCCAAACGATGAGAGCGGCGTCTCTCCGAGCCGGATCCAGGCGCGCCGGTCTGTCGCGCGCTCCCCGGCGGGCGCCGCGTTGGCGGCTCGCGCGGCGGCGCGTTTGCCCGACGCGGGCGCGCGCTCCTCGCGGTCCGCGATCGCGGCGC
>JAKAIY010000138.1 GCA_021814145.1 Chloroflexota bacterium | reverse complement strand
GAGATCGCTGGTGATGTGATGCCCGCTCAAGGCCCGGACGACGGCGAGGAGTCGTGAGCGCCAGACAGGATGGGAGGTGAGTTGGAGACTGCGGCGCATGCCCCAAGAGTACTGCTGTGAGACGCCAGTTACTCATAACGAAGGGTCAGCGTTACTGAATGTTGAACAGCGTTACAGAGCGCCAGCGCAATGCGCGCTGTTCAGGAGTGGTCAAGTGGCGGTGGAAGTGACGCAGGCGTTGTTCCACGTTCACGCTTCACCCCACACTTCCCGGACACATCCAATGCTGGACCGTGCGCCAGAAAACGGTGGTGTTTGGGTTCTGAGGTGAGCGCATCAGGCGCTTACGGTGAGTCGCTGACGCCATGTATTGAAGAATTAAGGCGTCAGTCCTGTGTCTCGCGAAGTATGGAGGAAATCCCACATGCAGAATCGCTCGCTCCGCCTCTCACGTGGTCAGGGCCTCGTCGAGTACGCCCTTATCATCGCGCTGGTGGCCGTCGTTGTCATCGCCGCCCTGATTCTCCTTGGCCCGCAGATCGCGACGATCTTCGACACGATCAGCAGCAACCTCTAAACGCTGGCATGGCGCGGCGCGCCGCCTTTTCGGTGGCGAGCGCCGCGCATCCCGCCGGATGCGGCTCTGGCGCTTTGACTCGCTGTTCCGGTGGGCGTTGTGACATGACGAATTTACCCAACTGGCCCCGCTTCAAGGAGCGAGGCGCTGGACCGCTAGAGCGCCTGCGCTGGAACCATGCCCACGATTGATTGTGGATACCCATGTAGAGCTAGTGGAGCTTTATCTGGCCAGCACAGCCCCATCGCGCTGCGGTAGGAGGTCGCTTTCATGCAAGCCCCTGTTCGCCCGACCCGCGCCCGCGCATCCGGTGGCGGGCGTACTCTCATTCTGCTCGGTGTGCTGCTGGCGCTGGCCGCCGGCGCAATCGTGATTTTTGTTGTCAGTCAGTATGGTGGTGGCCCTCTCGCGTCCACAGAGATGGTCGTGGTCGCGAACCAGGACCTGCCGCCGGGCAGCGTGCTTTCCACCACGCAGAACGGGAAAGCCGCGAACGGCGTCACCTATGTCTCCATCAGCGCGGCCTTTGTGGCGAAGTCTGTCAATTCTGATTTCGCGCCCAAAGACGCCTATATCTTCAAGAGTCAGAGTGATCTCAACGCGCTATTGAATAACGAGGTGGTCTCCAGCACGTTCTACGCGGGTGAGATCCTGCGGGTCAACGACCCGCGCCTGCTCAGCGCTGGATCTGGCGCTCCGGGCAGCATGACGAACATTAATCCAGGCAAGATGGCGAACGGCGAGGTGCTGGCGCAGATCTCGCTTGGTAGCAAGCCCGCAGTTGTTCCCGGCGACTACGTGAATATCCTCGCTACCTACTGCAACATCCCCAGCAAGCCGGGCAAGTGTGAGACGCAGACAACGCTCAAGAATGTCTACGTCTACGCGGTTTCAGGGAATACAGTGTTCCTGGTGCTGTCTAACCAGGATGCGGTCAATACCCTGTACCTGACGACAACCGCCTCCAATTACGAGCTGGTGATCCGCAAGCCGGGTGATACGACAGTTCCGACGACCACGCCCGCGGACAACGGCACGACCGCGTCGAACTTCAACTATTAGCCCGCTCGCGCAAGGTGTCATGGCTCCGCGCGTAGCAGGCGCTGGATGCGATATACTGTCACGGTAAACGCCTAGTGGTGGGATGAGCGGCCCACGGCCCTCGCGGGCTGGCGGGCCGCTCGCCCATCCGCGGACCCGCTGGGCGCGCCTGATCGCCGTCTTGAGCAAGATATGTCGTACAGAGGGGGGTGAAGCGCATGGGCCTACAGCCGGAGGGGTCCAGGGGCGATGTATTTCGGCTCCTGGTGGTAGACGACATACCCGAAACCGCGGCGAACGTACAGAAGTTGCTCCAGATCCAGCGCAAGTATCGGGTGGTAGGAACCGCGACCAGCGGGCGCGAGGCGCTGCAAAAGGCGGAGCAGTTGCGCCCGGATGTTATCCTGTTGGATATTAATCTTCAGGATATGGACGGCCTTCAGGTGGCGGAGAGGATCATGCGCCAGTGGCCGACCTGCATCGTGATGATGTCTGTCCAGGCCGAGCCAGAGTATTTTTCGCAGGCGATGGCGATTGGCGCGCGCGGATATCTGGTGAAGCCATTCACGAGCGAGCGGCTCGTTCGCACGCTCGATATGGCGACCGACAATTTCCTTCCTCCTCCCGTGACCGTCGCGGGCCCAGCGGTCCGCGCCGGGCTGCGCAAGATCGTCGCGGTCTATAGCCCGAAGGGTGGCGCCGGTACGAGCGTGCTGGCCGCCAATCTGGCTATCGCTATTCAGCAGGCGACGCAAAAGTCTGTTGTCCTGGTGGACGCCAACCTGCAGAACGGCGACACGCATGTGCTGCTCAATATCAATACCAACGCCAGCATAGACGATCTCCGCGAGGCAGGCGCGCTCGATCAGGAGATCATCAATTCGACGGTTATCCGGCACGCGGATTCCGAGATTGGCCTGTTGCGCGCGCCGCTCGCGCCTGAATCGGCGGAGATGTTCACCTCCGACACGATGCGCGCGATCCTCGTCGAGCTGCGCGACCACTTTGACTATGTGGTGGTGGATACGGGCAGCTCGTTCTCCGAGGCGACGCTGACCGTGCTGGAGGAAGCTGACATCATCCTCGGCATTACCACGCTGGAAGTCACATCCATTCACCGGATAGCCAATTTTTTCCAGATCGCGGAGCGCGTCGGGATCGAGCATTCCAAGATCCGGCTGCTGTGCAATCGCGTCGAGCAGTACTATGGCATCAAGCCGAACCAGGTTGAGTCACAACTGCGCCGCCGCTTCCTGGCGCAGATTCCCGAGGACGAGAGGCTCGTTGTCGCCTCAACGAATCGGGGGGTGCCATTCATCGTCTCGCAGCGTGGCGCGCCGATCTCGCGCTCGATTCAGGAACTGGCCAAGCGCGTTCACGAGGTGCTGACCACGCCCCCTGGTGGAGAGTCTCAGAAGCGTGGGGGCTGGGGCCTCTTCAATAGCTGATGGCTTCGCAGCCATACGAAAACCAGGCGCCCCCGCTCCGTGATGAAGCGGGAACACCTGGTTTCCGTCCTTTGAGGGGCTTACTCGCCGCCGTAGACGATGGCCCGCTTTACCTCCTCGATGGCGTCCGTCACATGGATGCCACGCGGGCAGGCCTCTGAGCAGTTGAAGATTGTGCGGCAGCGCCACACACCATTGCGGTCGCTCAGGATGCCCAGCCGCTCGGCGGCGGCATGGTCGCGGCTATCGAAGATGAAGCGGTGCGCGTTGACGATCGCGGCTGGCCCGACCCATTCGGCGTTCGCCCAGACCGAGGGGCAGGACCCCGTGCACGCGCCGCAGAGGATGCACTTGGTCGTCTCATCGTAGCGGTCGCGGTCTTCCGGCGATTGGAGCCGCTCGGTGCGCGGGGCTGGCTCATCGTTGATGAGATAGGGCTTGATCTTCTCGTACTTGGCGAGGAAGGGGTCCATATCCACAACCAGATCGCGCACCACCGGGAAGCCGAGCATTGGCTCGATTGTGATGCGCGCGCCCAGGTCCGCCATCATCAGTTTGCACGCCAGCCGGTTGCGCCCGTTCACCCGCATCGCGTCAGAGCCACAGACCCCGTGCGCGCACGAGCGGCGAAACGTGAGCGTGCCGTCCAGCGTCCACTTGATCTTGTTGAGCGCGTCGAGCAGGCGGTCTGAGCCTTCCACTTCCAGATCGAAATCCTGCCAGAAGGCCTCCGCCTTCTGGTCTGGCTGGAAGCGCTTGACGCGGATCCGCACCTGGCGCTTGCCACTATTACCCGCCATAGCGATTCACTCCCTAGTATTTGCGCTCTTTTGGCTGGAACTCTGTGATGACGACAGGCTTGTACCGCAGCTCAGGCTCACCCGTCCGCTCAGTCTGGTAGGCGAGCGTGTGCTTGAGGAAGTTCGCGTCGTCGCGCTTCTCATAATCTGTGCGGTAGTGCGCGCCGCGGCTTTCTTTGCGCGCCAGCGCTCCGGCGATCGCCGCCTCGGAGCAGTCGAGCAGGTTGCCCAGCTCGATGACCTCCATCAGCTCCGTGTTGAAGGTGCGCGAGTGATCCATCAACCGTACGCGGGAATACCGCTCCTTGAGCGATACCAGCTGCTGCCGCGCCTCCGTCAGGCCCCGCTCGTCGCGCACGACGCTGACCTTGTCCATCATCATGTCGCGCAGCTCCTGGCGGATGGCGTCCTGCCCCTCGTTCCCTGTGCGGCTCAGCAGCGTCTCGACCTGCTCGCGGGCGCGCTCCTCGGCGTCGGCTGGGAGCGGAGCGAAGTCCGCCTCAGGCAGCCACTTGGAAGCAATGTGCTTGCCAGCGCGGCGCCCGAAAACGATCAGGTCTACCAGCGAGTTGGTCCCCAGGCGGTTGGAGCCGTGCACCGAGACGCAGGCCACCTCGCCGGCGGCGTAGAGGCCCGGGATCACGGTGTTGTTCTCGTCCTTCACCACGCGGCCTTCAATGTCGGTGGGGATGCCGCCCATCGTATAGTGCGCTGTCGGCTGGATCGGCACGGGCTCGTAGTACGGGTCAACGCCGAGGTAGTTGCGGGCGAAGTCAATGACTTCGGGCAGTTTCTCGTCAATGAGCTTTTTGCCCAGGTGCGCGACGGAAAGATAGACATAGTCTTTGCCGTCAATCCCGCGCCCCTCGGCGATTTCCTGGTAGATGAAGCGCGAGACCATATCGCGCGGCGCCAGTTCCTGCAGCGTCGGCGCATAGCGGAGGCAGAAGCGCTCACCATCTTTGTTAAGCAGGTAGCCGCCTTCGCCGCGCGCCGCCTCTGTGAAGAGAATGCCCACCTTGTAGAGGCCGGTGGGATGGAACTGGTACATCTCCATGTCTTCCAGCGGGATGCCGCGCCGGTAGGCGACCGCCATGCCGTCGCCCGTGCAGGCGAGCGCGTTGCTGGTGACGCGCCAGGCGCGCCCGTAGCCGCCGGTCGCCAGGACAACGGTCTTGGCGTGGAAGACGTGCAGCTCGCCATCGAGCATGTTAAGCGCCACGATGCCCGCCGCCTGCCCGTCACTCATAATCAGGTCGAGCATCATGAACTCGTTGAAGAACCGCACCTGATTCTTCAACGACTGCTGGTACATGGTCTGCAGGATCATGTGGCCAGTGCGGTCGGCGACGTAGCAGGAGCGGCGCACTGGCCCCTCACCGAAGTTGCGGGTGTGGCCACCGAAGCGGCGCTGGTCAATCCTGCCATCACTGGTGCGGTTGAAGGGCATGCCCCAGTGTTCCAGATCGTAGATCGCGTCAACGGCCTCTTGCGCCAGGATGGCGGCGGCGTCCTGGTCCACCAGGTAGTCGCCACCCTTGACGGTGTCGAACATGTGCCATTGCCAGTGATCTTCTTCTGTGTTTCCCAGCGCCGCGGCGACGCCGCCCTGCGCCGCGCCGGTATGCGAGCGCATGGGGTAGAGCTTGCTGACAACGGCGATGCTGGAGTTGTGCGACAGCTGCATCGCTGACATCAGACCGGCGCCACCCGCGCCGACGATGACAACATCAAATTTGTGGTAATTCATGGCTTTGTTGCTTTCTTCACCTGCCGCGCGCCGCCTGGTAGCGTCATCGCGCGGAGCTCGGAGTCTGCGAGCTAGCGACCAATCAGGCCCAGGATCGTCTGCGCCAGCGTATGGTTGGGCTGGAACGTGATGATCGTCATCGAACCCATCAGCCAGAAGGCGATAGCGATGAAGAACAGCGCCGACTGTACCGACAGCCGCCAGCCACGCGAGCTAATGTAATCTTCGCACACAATGCGCAGTCCGTTCAGCCCGTGGAAGAGCGCCAGCGTCAGCAGCAGCAGGTCGTAGACCCGCCAGAACGGGTTCTGATAGCGTTGCGCGACGAAGTCATAGACCGTCTGCGAGACGTCGTTGGAGACGTGCATGATGAAAAGATGGATGATCGCCAGGAAGACCAGGCCCACCCCGCTGACACGGAAGAAATACCAGGAGAAGGTCTCCCAGCCGCTTGCGCCTCGCGCTGGCTTTTTGTAGGCTCCGTAGCTGGTCAGCGGGCGCTCTGGAGTTTTCGTCGCCATATGATGAAGTCCGCTTTCTCGTTCAGCGCCACCGGGCATGCGCTCATGTGGCTCGTTTCATAACCTGCCGGGTTCTGGCCAGGGATGGACCGCTACATCGCCGGAGCGTTGCAGTTTCCCTGGGGGCAGACGCCAAACATGGGGGCCAGGACGTAGTAGCCCATCGCCACCGTGGAGATGACGGAGATCACCAGCACGATGACGAACATCTGCTGCTGGAATTTGTAGCCCGCCGGCCAGAAGTCAATCAGGATGATGCGGATTCCGTTGAACGCATGGAAGATGACGGACGCGATCAGCGCGACCGAGACAACACGGATCGCATCCGTGCTGAAGACCGCGACGGCGTCGTTATAAACGGTCGGCCCAAAGCCGAGCAGGGTGATATCTACGATGTGGACGAGCAGAAACAGCAATACACCCAGGCCGGTGATGCGGTGCAGCAGCCATGACCACTGGCCCGATTGACCCTTGTACATGCGCGCTCCTCCTGTGGGGAGAACTGAACGGAGAGAACAGGAACAATAACACGATACCGCGCGTGACGCCCGGCGCCTGGAAGCGCGTCGGGCGGGCCCCGATGGGCGGCCCGGAATGGCGCGTGCGCGTGAGGGAGTGGCGTTAGGCGCCAACGCCTCGTTGCTGATCGCGGCTACCAGACGTCGCTGTCACAGGCGCGATGGCGTTACCGCGCGTCGCTTGCCGCGGACTGAGTGGCCCCTGGCAAGCGCGCGAAGGCTTGCATACCGCAATTATACGCCGCCATACCTACTTCTCGCTGGCCTTTTTGACTGTTCGCTGACACGCGCGTTCGCGCTTTCACCGGCATTGTGATGGAACAGAGATACAGAAAAGGCCGCTCCCCAGCGGGGAACGGCCCTTCTGTAATCGCCGGATGGCGTATTCCAACTAATAGACGATGATTGGCGTGCCAACCTGCGCGAAGTTGAAGACGTAGGCGGCGTCTCCGTTGGAGTAGTTCATGTTGATGCATCCGTGGGAGCCGCCATTGAACGCCGCGGGGTCATAATGGGGCAGGTTGGAGTACTTGCCGAACCATGAGCGCCACCAGGCGTCGTGCACCGCGTAACCGTAGTACGAGTAATCCATCGCGTAGTGAATCGGGGTGGGCAGGTAGTAGTTTGGCGACCCTGGCGGATCGGGAGACTTGAAGATGGTGTTCGTCAGGTGATCCAGCGCGCAGTGGATGCCCGGCACCGAGGGCAGGTCGGGCGCGCCGGTCGTGACCAGGATCGCCTTGACGAACTTGCCGTTGTCGTAGAGCCGCATCACCTGCTCACGCAGCGAAACGACGATCACGCGCGTGGATGTGACGCCATAGTGGTTCATGAGCTGGAGATCCGTGGCGTGCGGCTGGTTCCAGGGCGTGGTGTCCTTGAGGTTGGTGAGCATCGCCTGGATGTTGGCGATGAACATGAGCAGCTCGTTGTCCACGAGCTGGTAGTCGTTCGCCGTTTGCGCGACCGCGAGGCGCTGCGTGGCGTCGCCAACACCGGTGTTGGGATCGGCGTATTCGTACGCGTCGGGGTAGCCAACGCCATTCGCCGGGTCAATGGTCTTGATGGCCTGCCCCTGCGCGATGAGCTGGTTGAGGGTGGCCAGGTCGGCATAGGTCTTGGCCTTGATCAGCGGAAGTTCGATCTGGGCGCTGTGCTGGCGCAACGTGGTGACAAAGGCCGTGTAGTTCGCCAGCGTGGGCGAAGCGGCGACAACCTGCGCCTGTTTCTGGTCCTGGGCGTAGAGCTGCTCGAAGGCGCTGGTATCCTGCTTTTCCTGCTTCATCAGGGTGATGTTGGCCTGGAATTGTTTGAGCAGGTTGGTCGCCACGCCGGGCAGCAGCGTCGTCTCATTCGCCAGCGCCTGTTGCGTCTGCGCGGTTATCAGGTTATTGAGCGCCGTGAAGTCGGCGGAGGTGGTGGCGGCGCGGAAAAGCGTGAGGTCCGAGGTGGGCCATTGCGATTCTGGCGTCGTCACGACGTTGGCCGGGGGTGTCGTGACCTGGACGAGCGGGTCATCGTACCAGTACTGGTTGTCGAGCCCCTGCGCGCACTGGAGGTCATTCGTCTGCGGGCCAATCGCTCCGTTGAGCAGCGATGACTCGTTCTGGATGAGCTTCGTGAAGTCCTGGAGGCGCTGGTAGGTAGGCTGGAAGGCGTTGACCGCCGCGAGCTGGTCCAGAGTAAAGGTGTCCACCGCGAAGTATTGGGGCGTGGTTCCTGCGGCGGCGAACTGCGTTTGCGCCTGCTGGAGCCGCTTCTGGAAGCCTGCCGCTTCGATGAAGTCGCCCTTTACGATGGTGTCAACGCCCGCGCTGAGCGTGGTCAGATCGGCCTGAGTCATGGCCCGCGCCTGTGCTGGCGAGGTCCTGGTGAGCGCGTTGACCTGTTGAGTCAGCTTGACCAGCTCGCTATCGGCCTTCTGGTAGCTGGGGAACGTGCCACTGATCGCGGCGAGCGTCCGCTGCTCGGCGTCCATGATCGGCTGGAGGCGCGAGGGCGGGACATTGTACTGCGTGCGCGCCACCGCCAGCGCGTGATCGAGCGCGGCCTTGTCGCGCAGTTCGCTGGAATGGGTGAAATAGGTGGCGGCGCCATTGAGGATGCCGCCAAGCAGGATAATGACTAACGCCGCGCCTGAAACCGGTATGACCCATCGCCGCCAGCCAGCGCGACGCTTTCCCGCCGCGCCAGTGGCTGACGTAATCCATCGCCGCCAGCGGGTGCGCGGTTGCTCGGGCTGTGGCGCGCTGGCGTTCCCTGCGTCGAGAATGTCCATCCGTTAAAATCCTCGCCTACGCTGACTCACGCTGAACCTTGGCGCGCTCCGCCGCGCGCTGTGGGAGCGGGAAGAGGCTGCCAGGTCCTCTTCAATTGACCAAGAGTTAATGACGGCCAGGAGCGCCGGGACGTTTCCTGACTATGCCGAAATGCGCCACAGCCGGGACAGAGCATGCGGCATACCAACGCCGCCACACGTGGCGTTAGGAAATGCCAGCGGTTTGCGCTTTTCGGGCGCCATTCAAACAGTATCATGCGCGCTGGCGCGTCTCATCACCGATAGTACTGCCTGAATGGGCCCCCTCACCCGTGAAAAAGAGGCGCAAGAACGCGAACACCACAGAGCGAGCGGGCGCTGCCGGATGTGGCGATAGCCTTTGACGGGCTGGACTGAATGGGCTACCCTAGAGATGGTCGCCGGGCATGCGGATGGACGCGAACCGCGCGGCGCGGTAGAGGCGAGCGAGCGAGCGATGCGCATGAGTGAACCAGGAGCGGCTCCAGACGCGCAAGGCGGGCAGCCCGCGCCTGATGGGCGCGCGAGGCTGGATGGCCAGCGACTATGGGATGGCGCGCCAGCCGCGCCAGTGAATCCTCTGGCGCCCTACTCCGCGCTAGAGCAGACACAGCCGCGCCTGGCTTCCCCGCCTCAGGGCCCGAGCGCCGGTGACGCGCGCGACACGCGCAAGCGCAGGCGGATCACGGATTCCGCGCGAATGCCCGCGCTGCGACTGAACCGCCGCGAGCGCGCGCCGCGCGCGGAGCGGAAGGCGCGCATGATCTACGATACGGAGCGCGCGCCGGGATATCTGCGGCTGGCGCGGCTGGGCGCGGGCCTGGCGCTTCTCGCGGTGGCGTGGGGCGTGGCGTTGCTGGTGGTGTACCTGGCGGAGGCGCTGTGGATGGTGGCGCCGCATCAGCCCGTGCTGACGGAGCGTTTCGCCCTGTATCTGCTGGACGCGGTGGGCATCTTCTGGCTGGCGCTCGTGGCGCTGGCGCTGATTCTCGTCGGCGCGTTCTCGCTGTTCCTGGCGCTGACCCGGCAGAGATGGTAGGGAGCCAGGGCGAGGCGCGCGCCAGTCGCTCAAGCGACCCCAACGCGCGTGCCAACAGGTATCCTACGCGATCCGCTCGAACGCGCACTGGGAGAGGCTGGTCGCGCCTCCCAGGAAGCGGAACGTCATATCGCCCGACGCGAGAAACTCGCTGAACGCCCGAAGCTCGTTCATGTGGTCGTAGAACTCATCGAAGAGGAGGATGGTTCCGGGGCGAATGGCGTCCTTCAGGCTGTCGAGCGCATATTTGGCGGAAGAGTACAGATCAGCGTCAATGTGAATGATCAGGCGGTCATGCTCAGGCAGCGTGAAGTTGGGGAGCGTCTCATGAAACCAGCCCACATGGAGGACAACCCGCGGATCGTCAAACTGAGGCACAGCTCCTCTGGTATCAAACTTGCCCTGGGGGTTGTAGGCGTTCCATCCCTCAGGTAGCCCCGCGAAGCTGTCGAAGCCGTGCAACTCTGAGCGCGGGTTTCTGAGCAGCTGGCTCCACGCGCGCAGCGAGGCCCCCTGAAATACGCCGAATTCCAGGTAGAGCGCCCACTCAT
>JAKAIY010000137.1 GCA_021814145.1 Chloroflexota bacterium | reverse complement strand
CGCGCTGGGCGTCGGCGAGAGCGCTGCGCGCGCGCGCCTGCGCCGCTTGCGCCACGCTCACCTGCGCCTGCGCCGCGCTCACCTGCGCCTGCGCGCGCGCTACCGCCGCCTGCGCGGCGGCGCAGGCGTCTGGATCCGGCGGCTGCGCGGCGCACTGTGTCGCGGCGTAGGACTGTTGCGTAGCGAGCGCCGCCTGCGCCGAGGCGAGGGCCGTCTGCGCCTGGCTCACCGCCGTCTGCGCCACGCTCAAGGCGCTCTGCGCGTCGCTGGCTGACGCCTGCGCCTGGCTCACCGCCGCCTGCGCCACCGCCGGGTCGAGCGTCGCCAGCGTATCGCCCTTGCTCACCCGCTGGCCGGGAACAACATTGATCCGCGCCACCTTGCCAGGGACCGCGAAGCTCGCGCTATACTCCATCGCCTGAACGCTGCCCGGCGCGCTCACGGTGAGGATAATATCGCCGCGGGTAGCGGTCGCGAAGAGTGGGTGGGGATTGCGGAAAAAGAGGAAGGCTGGCGTCAGCGCGAGCAGCGCGATCAGCAGCAGCAGGATAGTGAGCGCGAACCGAAGCGGCAGCGACCGCCGGATGCGCTCCTGAAGCCCGCGCAGACGGCCCCAGGCGGCGCGCTCCGTCGCGGCGGGCTGTGTTGGCGCTTCATTGAAAGGAGGCGGCTCATCCACGGCAGGCTCCTGTTACGAGAGAGGGAAATCCGGCGAGGACGGCATGACGCGCTGGCGGTGCGCCGGAGGTCGGTGGCGCGCATCCCTGTTTTTCGGCCATCTGGCTCCGCGCCAGAACGTGTCAGCCGCGCTCCATAGCCCGCGCCACCCTATGACTGACGCGCGGCGGCCCGCGCGCGTCACGGGTAGCGCCCGCCAGGCTATGCCCGCGCTGGACGCCGCCGCCCCAAATCCCCGCCATGTGGCGCGCGTTCTCCCATAAGTTAAAGGCGCTCGTGGCAGGACCACGAGCGCCTTTAACAACCCGCCTATGAGGCGCGGGCTTACCCGCCCGCTTACCGCGTGGCTCCGTCCGCTGGCTTGCCTTCGCGCTCACCGGAGTCCCACAGCTCGCGCATGTCGGGGCTGGTGGCCAGCAGGCCATCGAGCGTTCCCTCGGCGGCGACGCGGCCATCCTTCAGGACGATGATGTGGTCGGCGCGGCGCAAGGCGGCGCGGCGGTGCGAGACCACCAGGCAGGTGGCGTCGCCGCGCGCGAAGATACCCTCCCAGAGCCGCTGCTCCGTCTCCACATCGAGCGCGCTGGAGAGGTCATCAAAGACCATCAACTCGGCGTGGCGGGCGAACATGCGCGCCGCCGAGGCCCGCTGCGCCTGCCCACCGGAGAGGCGCACGCCGCGCGGGCCAACCACCGTCTCCAGCCCGTGCTCCATCTCCGCCACGTCCTGCTCAAGCATCGCCAGCTTCAGCGCCTCCTCCAGCCCGGCGGCCTCCGGCGTATCGCCAAGCAGGATATTGTCCCGCAGCGACTCGCTGAAGAGGCGCGGCGCCTGCGACGTATAAGCTGAGCGCGGCGGGGTGAAGAACGTCGCGGGATTCTCCACCGGAGCGCCATTCCAGCGGATATCGCCAGTCTGGGCGTGGACCAGCCCCAGCAGCGCGCGCAGGAGCGTCGTCTTGCCCGCGCCAACGCGCCCGGTGATGACGACGAACTGCCCCCGCCGCACACTGAGCGAGACGTTCTCGACGCCGCGCCCCGACGCGGGATGGATGTAGGTCAGGTTCCGCGCCGTGAGCTCGCGCAGCGGCTCGCTCTCGATGGTGGGAACCGCGAAGGCGGGCGCCGCGCGGCCCGGCTCGCGCCGCAGCTTGCCATAGAGGCCGAGCGCGGCGGGATGCGTCAGCGCGTCAGGCGCGGCGCCGGTCAGCACGGCGCTCATGCGGTCAAAGGAGACACCGACCTGGCGCAGCCGCGCGACTGTGCCTCCCAGGAACGACATCCGCCAGCCCATCGCCGCCAGGAAGGTGACGAACATGGCGAAGTCGCCCAGCGTGAAGCTGGCGCCAGTGACACGCAGGGCCACCAGCAGCAGCGCCAGGCCCGTGACCACCCCACCCATGCTGTTGTTAATGGTCTGGATCAGCGACGTGGCCGTCGAGTCGCGCACGGCGGCGCGGCGGCGGGCGTGATTGAGCGCGCGGAAGCGCTCGACGACCGGCTCCTCCGCCGAAGCGACCTTGACAGCCTGGGTGGCGGCGAACATCTCACCGATGTAGTCCGTCACCCGCCCGGTGGACTCGCGCGCCTCACGGCGCAGGCGCTCCAGCAGCGAGCCAAGGCGGTTGACAGCGATCAGCAGCAGGATGAATGGGGCCATCGTCACGATTGTGACCAGCGGGTTGATGCGCGCCAGGATGACGGTCACTCCGATAACCAGCAGGGAAATGCCCCAGAAATCCACCATGTTCTCGAAGACACGGCCCACTTCTTCCACGTCGTCGCGGAAGCGGCTCATCGCCTCGGCGGGTGAGTCGGGCAGCTTGTGCGCGCCTGGCCCGCGCACGACCCAGGCGAACATGTTGTGCCGCAACAGCGCCTGCTGGCCGAAGTAGTAGGCGAACCAGAACAGCACACCCGCCGCGAACGTCACCGCGTCCGCCACGGCGATACTGGCCATCAGCGTCACGATCCCCCAGGCGCTCAGCCCCACCGACTGATGGCCGGTGAGCGCGTCGAAGAACCAGCCGGCTACCAGGCCTGTGAGCAGCGGCGGAATACGGATGATCGTCCACAGGACGATATTGGTGAAGAACAGCGGGCGGTCATAGCGCAGCAGCCGCCAGAGGTATTGCGCCGTCGTCAGCGGGGCTCGCCCCGCCCGACGGCTCCCCGCCGCTGTCTCCGTATCCGGTTGTGACTCAGCTATCACGCTCGTCACGCGAGCGCCTCCTCCCAATCCGTGGCGGACTCGCCGTCCTCAGGCCGCCGCTCCAGCCCGGCGCGCAACAGCGCCGCGAAGCGCGACCCCGGCGTGCGCGCCAGCGTCTCGCGCGCGCCATACTCCAGCACGCGCCCATTGCCCAGGGTCAGAATGATGTCCGCGCGGCGCACGGTGGCCAGGCGGTGCGCGATGATAATGCCGGTGCGGCCTTCCAGCAGGGCGCGCATGCCCTGATCGAGCAGCCGCTCGGTGGCTGGGTCCAGCCGCGACGACGGCTCATCGAGGATCACCAGGCCAGGGCCGCTCAGGAAGACGCGCACGAGCGCCAGCAGTTGCGCCTCACCCGCCGAAAGCCCGCCACCGCCCGCCTCCAGCCGCGTATCCAGCCCATCAGGCAGGCGAGCGAGCCATTCGCGCATGCCCAGCCGCTCGATCACCTCCAGGATGCGGCTATCCGGCACGCTGGCGTCGAAGAACGTGACATTCTCGCGCACTGTCGCCTGGAAGAGCTGCACGTCCTGCGTCACCAGGCCAACCCGGCGGCGCAGCGTGGCCAGCCGCATATCGCGCACGTCCACGCCATCCAGCAGGACCGCGCCGGAGTCCGCGTCCACGTCGTAGAGGCGGAAGAGCAGGCGGCTGATGGTCGTCTTGCCGCTGCCCGTGCGCCCGACGAGGCCCATCACCTGCCCCGGCGCCAGCGTGAAGCTGACGTCACGCAGCGAGGGCTGCTCGGCGGTGGGATAGGTGAAGGTCACATGATCGAAGGCGACGCTCGCCGCGACACTCGCCGGCTCGCCCCATTCCAGCGCGTCGGCGCCATCCTGGATGGCGGGGATGGTGGAGAGCAGATCGCGCACGCGGATCAGCGACGAAGCGGCCTTTTGCAGCTCCTGCATCTGCTGCGAGATCTGCTCAATCGGCCCCTCCATCAGAAAGGTGTACTGGAAGAACAGGTAGACCATGCCGATGGTGATGACATGCAGGTCGAGATAGAGCCAGGCGCTGAGACCCATGCTCATCGCCAGCCCCAGCCCGAAGAGCAGGGTGGTGACGACGAACAGCGACGCCCGCCGCATCCACGCGATCACGCTGCGCTGGAACCAGGCCCGCGCGGCGGCGTAGAAGCGGTCCATGACGTAGGCGCCCGCGCCGTTGGCCCGCAGGTCCTCCACGCCGGTCAGCCGCTCCTCCAGGAAGCCAAGGAACCTGGCGCTGGCCTCGCGCTCGCTGACGCCAGCGGGAACGGCGAAGGAGCGCATCGCGGTCAGCGCGCCCAGGGTGACGCCGACAAAGGCCGCCAGCGCCAGCCCCGCGCGCCAGTCGGTGATGAAAAGCGCCACGAGCATGCCTGTTACCAGAAGCACGCTGCCCACGACCTGGATCAGCAGGATCGAGAACGAGTTGGAGAGCGCCGAGAGGTCGCCATCTATGCGCTCGATCAGCTCGCCGGGCGTGCGCGCGTTGTGGAAGCGCATGTCCTGCCGCAGCAGCCAGGCCGCCAGATCCTCGCGGATGCGGTTGGTGGCCGCCCAGCCGATGTCCTGGCCGAGATAGGCGGCGATGGAGCTGAACGTGGTGTTGATGATGGCCGCCGCCAGCGCGCCGAGCGCCAGCGCGATCAGCGCCGTCTGGGTGGCGTTCGCCGCCTGGGCGTCTATGAAGCGCTGGGTCAGCAGCGGGCCGAGCGTCTGCAAGGCGACGCCGCTGGTGAGCAGCGCGGCCAGCAGCGCGAGGCGCCGCCAGTACGGGCCGAAGTAGGCGCGCAGGAAGTCGCCCCACGAGCGGGCGGCGGGATGCGGCCCGTTGGGATTGAGCGGGTTGTTGTCGCGCCGGGGAGCCGGGCTGTCGCGAGGTGTCTCCGGCGCGCGCCTCTCGTGGCTCTGGTCGGATGCGAGGATCGTCGCGCTCATAAGGATCCTTTCCGGTCGGGTGGCGAGAAAGCGGTTCAGAGAACGGCCGCGCTGGCGCGATGAGGCGCGGAAAGGCGCAAACGGGGGCGGTCAAAAGGCTCGTCAGGCGCTCCAGCGGTGAAAGGTGGAGGAAGCGGGAATGACGGCGAACCAGCACGGAGTCTGCGCGCGCTTCGCGGCCAGGGGCCGGGCCAAAGCGCTCGCCGGGGCGATTCCGTGGCTGTCGCGCGCGTCTCACGCGCTGGATAATTAAAGCTCACCCGGCCAGGCGTGGCGGGGAGAAGCTCAGGCGGGCGTCACAGGCCCGCGCAAGGCGACAGGAGGAGGGAACGCGCTCCGGCTAGCGGGTTGCCGGGCAGGAAGCGGTGATAAACCCATTTGTCATCGGGATGCCCTCCATCATCTAGCGCGGCGACCCGCGCTCCCCAGCGGGGAGGAAGGCCTGAGCCGCGCACGGCGCGCCAGAATCACCGTCTCGCGGCGCGCCGGAGGAGAGCATACCATCCCACCTGCCAGTCGCGCAAGGGGGCGTGTGACGAATATCAAACATGAGATGCTATGAGCATCGCTCAGAAGCGCATCCTGGTAAGCTCCTGTGACGCTGTGGGGCCAAACGGTGAGGGATGTGTGAGCGGGCGGAGATACAGTCCCAGACTGGGGAGCGGCGCTGAGCGCGCATCCCCATGTCAGGCCTTGCGCCAGCGGAATCTGGATGGAACCAGGCGCTTGCCGCGCGATGGCGGGGGGAACCAGAGAAAGGAATCACGTGTATGTGGCGAAAAATAGTCTGGGCGCCGCTGACGCTGGGGCTGGCGCTGCTGCTGGTGGCTTGTGGGGCGCCGGGCGCTGGTCCAACGCCGACGGGGACTCCCACGCCAACAAAGACCCCCATCCCGGCTTGTACGACCTGGCGCGTCATCCCCAGTCCAACCGCGACACAGTACGCGCAAAGCCGGTTGTCAGGGCTGAGCGCGCTCTCGCAAGCTGACGTATGGGCGGTCGGCATGAACACCGCGGGCGAGGGCAATAATCTCGCGGCGAGCCTGATCGAACGCTGGGACGGCTCGGCATGGCGCATCGTCGCCAATCCCGGCGCTGGCTTCCTCAACAGCGTGGCGGCGGTGTCGCCTCAGGATGTCTGGGCGGTTGGCTACCAACTCTCTACCGTGTCCAGCGCCATGTGGATACTGGCTGAACACTGGAATGGGACGCAGTGGAGCGTTGTCTCCACCCCGATCCCAGGCCAAACAGACAGTGAATTCAACAGCGTGGTGGCGCAGAGCGCAAACAGTGTGTGGGCGGCTGGCTACTTCAATGGTCTGGGCTTCAGCCCGCAGCCGCTGATCGAGCGCTGGGATGGGTCCGCGTGGCGCGTCGTGAACAGCCCGCTTCCAGAAGGCGCGACCGCTGGGAGCTTCAAAGCGATGAGCGTGGTCCCTGGATCGAGCCAGGTCTGGGCCACCGGCTCTGTCCGCTATGGCGCTCCGCCCCAGGGGATCGGTTATTTTCAGCCGCTGATCGAGCGCTGGGACGGCAGCGCCTGGCGGATCGTCGCCAGCCCGGCCCTTCCCGCTGGAGCTCTGGCGGGTGAATTGAACGGCGTAGTCGCGCTCTCCGCGACGGACGCCTGGGCGGTCGGCGACTATACGGCGAGCGATCACACTATTCGCACCCTGATCGCTCACTGGGATGGGTCATCCTGGAAAGTCGTCCCCAGCCCGAATGAATGGGGCTCGCTCTCAGGCGTCGCGGCGGTCGGCGCGCGGGATGCGCGCGCGGTGGGATATCACATGACCGGCGCCGAAGGCAGCGCTCAGATCGGCATCGTCGAGCGCTGGAACGGGATCGCGTGGAGCGTCGCCGAAAGCCCCACGCCCCAGGGCGTGACGCATTCCAGCCTCGCCGCGATCGCGACGGACGGCGCGGGCGGCTACTGGGCGGTCGGTTCGTATCCCGACACGGACAGCGTCCCGCAGGCGCTCATCGCGCGCTGCTCCTAGACTTCTCCGCGAGCGGCATTCCAGCAAAACGCGCCGGAGAGCCATTATTCGTGGCTCTCCGGCGCGCCCTCCTCGCCAGCCGCGTCCCTGCGGCGCCCCCCTCGCGCTCCTTCGCCCATCTATCTCAATCTCGCCTCAGCGGCGGGGCGTCAGGACATCATAGTTGAACAGCAGGTTGACGGCGACGACCATCAAGGTGACAAGCGCCACGACAAACAGGCCGACAACCACCGCGATAATCGGAGCCACCACCTCCGCGAGGCTGGTCATCAGTCCGATCGCCAGCGCCAGCAGCGGAATGAACAGCGTGATCGAAACGATCGCGAGCGTGAGCCGCATCGTCGGGCTGGGAACCATCCGCTGCGCTGGCTGGGCGGCGGCTGGCGCCGCGTACCACCCCGCCGTTGGGCCGGCCATCGGGCCAATCGCGGGACCCGTATAGCCCGCGACAGGAGCGCTCATAGGCGCCTGTGGCTGCTCGACCGCCGGGCGTTCTATCTGGGGAGTCTGTGGCGTCATGGCTATCACGCTCCTTTCGGCGCGTACCGCGCGGTGAGGAGAAGCGCCCGACCGCACACGATGAGAGCGCCTCTCTATCCTCCCCGGCTCTTGTATCATGGCCGCGTGCGCGCACAGCGCCATCACACGCGGCGCGCGCCAGGTCACAAAACGCTTACACGCAGGGGCGCGTGGACGGCATGGCCCCGGCGCGCGTTGAGCGGGCGCGCCCTTGAAACCGCCGTAGCGGGCGCGCGGCAGGCGTGATATACTCAATTTCAGCGCGCGGGCCACGCATGGCGCCCGGCGCGCGGGGGCGGCTGCTGAAACTGGCAGACAGGCCAGACTTAGGATCTGGTGGCGCAAGCCGTGCGGGTTCGAGTCCCGCGCCGCCCACCACGAAGAGCGCGCGGATGACGCGTTCACAAACGCCACCCGCGCTTCGCGACACAGGGAGAAGCGCGGGTGGCGTATTTTCGCGCCGCTTTTCCATTCCCGCTCACACGCGCGAAGACCCCGCGCGTGATGGTATACTATCTAATATCCCTTTTGACGCCAGTCGCGCGCGGACACGAGCCGCCGCCGCTGTAGATGCGCCGCTCTTCCCCACGCCATTCCAGGATGTTTCCCCGCTGGCCCTTCTCCGCGCGACGCGCGCAGGATGGAACCGGGTCGGGGCGCGACCTGGGCGCTGGCGCCGGGCTGGCGGCTGGAGGCGAGAGTGAACGTCACTGTAGAGCGCACGCCCGAAAGCGAGGCCGTGCTCACAATCGAGTTGAACTGGGGCGAGGTCGAGGAGGCGACGAACAAGGCTTGCAAGCGCCTCTCCCAGAAGTATAACGTGCCTGGATTCCGCAAGGGACACGCGCCGCGCACGATGATCGAGCGCATGCTGGGCAAAGAGGCGGTCTATCAGGAAGGCATTGATGACCTGGTAGACACCGCCTACCGCAACGCGCTCATCGAGCACGACCTGACGCCGCTCACCCAGCCACACCTGGACGCGCCGGCCTTCGAGGAAGGCCAGCCCTACACGGTCCAGGTGCGCGTGCCAGTGCTCACGCGCGCCACGCTGGGCGACTACCAGACGATCCGCGTTGAGCCGCCCGATATCGGAATCAGCGACGAGAAGATCGAGCAGACCGTCGAGCGGCTGCGCGAGCAGCAGGCCATCTGGGAGCCCGTAGAGCGCGGCGCGGAGATTGGCGACCAGATCACCATGGACCTGAAGCTGAGCGTTGAGGGCCGTGAGAAGCCGGTCAGCGATCTGCACGACAACGAGTTCGTGCTGGCCAGCGAGCGGGTGGGCATCTTCAGCGGCATGGACGAGCACATCGTCGGCATGAAGGAAGGCGATTCGAAGTCGTTCACCACCACCATCCCTGAGGACTACAGCAATCCTGATCTGGCGGGCAAAGAGGCGCGCTACGAGGTCGCCGTCAAGGCGGTCAAGAAGCGCGAGCTGCCGGAGCTGAATGACGAGTTCGCCGCCACCGTCGGTGAGTACACGACGATGGCCGAAGTGCGCCAGGCGATTGGCGAGCAGCTACAGGCGCAGCGCGTGCGCGACGCCGAGCGCGAGCTGAGCGATGAGGTCGTCAAGCGGCTGATCGAGACGACAACCTATACCATCCATCCGCTGCTCGTGGAGGATGAGGCGAACACGATGATGCGCGAGACCGCGCGCATGCTGGAAGACAGTCATCTCTCACTCCAGCAGTTCCTGGAGGCCAGCGGCAAGACCGAAGATGAGTACCGCAAGGAGCTTGAGCCGGACGCCACCGAGCGTGTGAAGCGCGACCTGGCCCTGGCCGCCCTGGCGGACGCCGAACAGGTGAGCGTGGATGACAAAGAGGCGGGCCAGTGGTTCGAGATGATGAGTCTTCTCTCTGGTGGCCGGCGCTCCCGCTGGCGTGACCTGACCGCCAGCCAGCGGCGCGCGATTATCTCCCGGCTGCGCCGCGACAAGGCGCTCAACCGCATGATCGCCATCGCGACCGAGGGCCGCTGGCCGCCCGTGCCAGCGGAGACGCCAGAAGAGGCCCCCGAGGAGGGCGCGAAGGCGGCGGCCCAGGTGGCCCAGGCGGCGGAGGCGAGCGACGCTGAGTAGGCGCGCCTCCGGGGACACACGACCAAATGGGCGTGTCGGGCGTATACTATAACGAGAAACCGTACGAGAGTGACAGGCACATCTCAGAGAAAGGGATGAGCGGTTCCGGTTCCCTGGTGTGGCGCGTATCACATCAATACTGGCATGGAACACGCGACACGCCAGGGCGCGGTACCGCGATTCGAGAGGATCGAACAGAGGGCTAGCGAGGCGAACGAGACCAGCGCGACCATGCGCCAGGCGGCGACGGGGCCGTCTGGAGACGCCGTGACTTCCACCGTTTCCGCGCGCGCCATACCCAACTCTGTGGGCTCCAGCCGTGTTTTGAGGAGTCCGGGAGGAGCGGATGCGCCTCAGGCCAGGAGTGTAACGGTCAGTGGGTAATCATAGAACGCCACCAGCGACGGGCGGGTGGCCAGCGAGGGGATGGTAGAGCTGTGGCGAATACAAAGGGGACACGCATGACATACCGCTGTTCCTTCTGCGGCAAGAGTCAGGAGCTTGTCAGCCGCCTCATCGCGGGGCCGGGTGGCGTCTATATCTGTGATGAGTGTGTCGAGCTCTGTCGCGAGATTATCGAGGAAGAGCAGGTTATCACCAAGCCGCGCACGGCTGGCGGCAAGGTCCCCACGCCCAAGAAGATCTACGACCAGCTCAACCAGTACGTGATTGGCCAGGATCGCGCCAAGAAGACCCTCTCAGTCGCCGTCTATAACCATTACAAGCGCATCAACTCCGGCATGCAGATTGATGACGTGGAGATGGGCAAGAGCAATATCCTGCTGATTGGCCCCACCGGCTCCGGCAAGACGCTGCTGGCGCAGACGCTTGCCAAGGTGCTTGATGTGCCATTCTGCATCGCCGACGCCACCGCGCTGACCGAGGCGGGCTACGTCGGCGAGGATGTCGAGAACATCCTGCTGCGGCTGATCCAGATCGCTGATTTCGATGTGGCGCGCGCGGAGCGGGGCATCGTCTACATTGACGAGATTGACAAGATCGCCCGCAAGGCGGACAATCCTTCAATCACGCGCGATGTGTCAGGTGAGGGTGTCCAGCAGGCGCTCCTGAAGATCATCGAGGGGACGGTCGCCAACGTGCCGCCACAGGGCGGGCGCAAGCACCCCCATCAGGATTTCATCCAGA
>JAKAIY010000136.1 GCA_021814145.1 Chloroflexota bacterium | reverse complement strand
GATCCGGCGGGAAAGCGCGCCGCCATCTCTTTCGCCCAGCGTCCCGTGCCGCAGCCCACGTCGAGAATGCTGGCTGGATTGCGGATCGGCGCCGCGTAGTTGCCCTTGAAGGCCTGCCGTAAGACGAAGTGCTGGAAATCGAGGCGGTTGATCTCGCCCAGATCGGACGGCAGGGCGTATGGGACGCCAGCGGTGTATTCCCGCCCGAAGAAGCTGTTGCGCGGGGTGGTGGCGCTGGCGGGCGCGCTGGCCGGGCTGGCCGTGCGGCGGAAAGGCCAGAATTTCCACATGCGCGGTACTCCTCCCCTGGTGTTTATCCTGAAAAGCAAGCCCTGAAACGCGCGGTGATAGGCGTCTGACGCTCTTAACTCTACACGATCCGGCAAAACCTGTCGCCGGATCGCGTCGAGCGGCGTCAAAGCGGGCAGGCGCGCGGCCTCACGCTTCGCGCGGCGGACCCTGGCGGATGCGCTTCAGGATCGCCTCATGCCCCGGCATGGACCAGTCGGCCTCCAGCCACCACGTCGCGCCCGCCTCGACCCAGGGGCGCACGGTTTCCGCGCCGCGTGCGCGGTCGTCGCCCGGCGTCTTGCCCTCCACGATGATGTCAATCGGCCCAGCGTCCGCCGCGCGCCGCCGCTCGATGAACGCCTTCATCTGGCGGATGTCGTCCGGCGTTCCACCGCCCATGCCTTCTGGCCCGAGCACGTTTGGCAGCAAACCATCCCAGCGCGCCACGCGCGTCAGCGACTTCTCGCTTGGCCACGCGCCCACTACCCAGATGGGGATGCGCGGCTTTCGCACGGGCGGCGGCGGCGGAAAGAACGCCGTCTCCTTGATGTGATAATGCTTGCCATCATAGTTGAAGGGCTGCCCGGCCCACAGCCCGGTGATGATGTCGAGCCCTTCGTCCAGCAGCTCCGCGCGCGTCTTGCGGTCGGTGACCTCGCCGAAGGCCTCGAAACCCGTGTCGAGCGCGCCCAGCCCGACGGCCAGGATCACCCGCCCACCAGAGAGGTTGTCCAGCGTCGCAGTCTGCGCCGCCAGTGACCACGGGCGGTAGCGCGATACCGGCGTCAGCATCGTTCCCAGCTGGACGCGCTCCGTGACCATCGCCGCCGCCGCCAGGCTCACCCAGGGGTCCACACCCCACACCGGGTCTGGTATGAAGAAGCCGTCCCAGCCCGCCGCTTCCGCCTCACGCGCGCTTTCCGCCACCCGCCGCGCGTCGCCTTCCGGCAGCACGAACCCATACCGCATGCGCGTCATCCTTTCACACGTCCCGATGAATAAAGGTCCACCAGCGGCATTCCGCCGTCGGCCCGGCGAAACGGAAACTAGCGTGGTGGCGCGACCCTCAGCGCATTCTTAAGCTCGCGCCGCCTTCTCCTCAGCCAGCTTTCAGCCAGGGTTCGTAGAGTTATGGCGAAAGGGCGGGGCGGCTCCGCTCTGGCGGCTGGATTCAGCCGCCCGCGCTCGCGCCAGGGGGCGCTGGGACTATTAAGGAGGCGTCAACACGATGCTCGCGATCCTCGTCAAATACAAGCTCGCTCTTATTGGCGCCGCGCTGCTTGGCGCGGTTGGCCTGGGCGGCGTTGGCATGGCCGCCGCCAGCGGGGCGCTGCCCCTCACCGCGCTGACCGCTGTCAACCTCCAGCATGCGGCGAAGGGCGCCGCCGGCGCGCGCGTCCGCTTCACGGAGCGGGTCATCCACGGCTCCGTCATCCTCAATGATACTGGCTCCTGGGTGGCCTTCACGCTCGACGCGGGAAGAGTCACCGCGATCTCCGCTTCCGCTATCACCCTCAAGCGCGCTGACGGGAGCAGCGTCACCCTCACCGTCAGCGCCAGCACGCTCTGGGGCGCGAAGGGCGGGACGCCGAAAGATCTCGCGAAGCTCGACGGGCGCGCGGTCGCCGTCCTCTCCCGGAATGGCGTGGCGGTCCACGTTGGCGGGCGCGGCATGCTCAGAGGCTACGCCCACGCGAGCCTGACGTTTCTCACGCGCGGCGGCAAGACCCGCGTGATTCAGCTTGATCGCGGGACCGTCCGGTCTGTCTCGTCCACCCAGATCAGCCTGCTCCGCGCCGATGGCGTCACCATCACCATGACGCTCGCTCCCCATGTCCACTACCATCAGGCGGGCGTCAAAGGCCCGGCCCAGGCCAGCGCCGTCACTCCCGGTGAGCATGTCACGCTGGTAATCCACGGCGGCAAGGTGATCGCCGTGCGCATCGCGGCCCAGGGCGCCACGCCCGCCGCGACGGCGACCAGCGCCCAGTGAGGCGCCGCGCGGCGCCGCTCAGATACCCAGGTGGTCGTCGCGCACGCGCAGGAGCAGCAGGGCGAACTGGTACATCGCGAACAGCTCGACGCCGAAAGGCAGGTAGCCCAGGTAGCCTGGCAGCGGCATCGCGAAGAGATGTGGTGTTGGCCCGCCGAAGATATAAGGCGGCGCGTTGAGGAAGGGAACGGAGTAGCTCCAGCCGGGCAGCGCCCGCGAGTTCCACATCTCCCAGAAGAAGCCGCAGGCCAGCGCCGCCAGCGGCAATACGACAATGAAGCGCCAGTCGCCCGCCAGCAGCCGGCCAAACGCCGAGGGCCGCCGCGCCAGGTTGTTGATGGGGTCCAGCAGGAAGATCAGGCACAGCCAGATCAGCGGGAAGGCGTAGCGCGGCCAGAGAAACGGCGCCGCGAACATCGCGGCGCCCAGCGCGATCAGCGCCAGCGCGGCTGGCGCCGGCAGCCGCCGCCCGGCGCTTCCCGGCGCCAGCTGCGGCCGCAGCGCCGGGAGCGCCGCCAGCAGTTCCGCCATCTCCATCACGGCGGGCAGCACCGTGCTGAAATCCAGCGAGGTCCAGAAGACATAGCCCAGTGGCGAATAGTCGTGATCCAGCCGGTAGCGCCAGTTGCCCACCGGCGCGTTGAGCCCTTCAAAGACCCACCAGAAGGGGCTGGAGAGCAGGAAGAGCGTCGCGAAGCGCCACGGCCCCCGCGCCAGCGGCGAAGTCCCCCTGAGCGCCACGTTCAGCCCGTCGAGGACGAGGATAAAGCCGAACCAGAGCGGGAAGAACATGTAGGGCCACCAGAAGCCGAGCCGTCCCCACATCGAGACCCAGGCGAAGACGTTCAGGGCCAGCCCGGCCCACACATACCACGGCAGGCGGCGCGGGAACGCGCGGCGCGGGCCGGGGACGAGGGCCGCGCGGGCTTGCGAGGGAGTGAGCGCCGTCATGCCTGCAGCCTGCGCTTGATCTCGTCCACCGCCTGGCTCGCGTCCATGTTGAGGCACACGCCGGGGATGCGCTCAGCCAGCTCTGGCTCGCTGGCGAACGCCAGGCCGCCAAAGAAGAAGGCTGGCTTGGCCGCGCCCAGCGCGTCCAGCCGCCGCCCGACCTCGACCAGCGCCTCCGCCTGCGCCCGCTGCGCGGAGGAGAGCAGCACACAGGCGGGCCGCGCCGTCTGGACCGCGCTGATCAGGCTGTCTATCTCCACGCTCTGGCCCAGGTAGACGACGCGCAGCCCCGCGCGGCGCAGGAACAGCGCCAGCGTCAGCGCCCCCAGCTCGTGCAGCTCTCCAGGCGCGCAGCCGACGAGCGCCAGCTGGCCGGTGACGCTGGTGGGGGTCGCGCGGAAGAGGGTCTCGAGCTGTCCGCGCACAATCGCCGAGGCGAAATGCTCGACGGTTACGGTCACTTCGCCATTGCGCCACAGCTGGCCAAGACGCCCCAGGGTAGGGACGATGAGGGAGAGCAGCGTATCCTCAATAGGATAGATCGCAAACGCCTGCGTGATGGTGCGGCAGGCCGCGACTTCATCCAGGGCGCTGAACTGCTGTATCAGCGCCGCGCTCAGGTCGGAGAGAAAAAAACGGTCAGTCCGCGCGGCGGGGGGCGGGCCAGACGGCTGCGCGGCGGCGGCGCCATCAGGGAAATAGGCGCTCTCCGGCGGCTCGTGCGTGACGGCGCCAGCCAGCGCGCGGCTCCGGCGGCGCTTGCGCCCCGGGTCGAGCGAGCGCAGCAGGGCGATCGCCTGGCTGATCGTCAGCCCGCTCTCTACCCGCTCGCGTAGCCAGGAGACAACCGCGATATCCCGCTCGGAATAGAGGCGGTAGCCATTCTCGCCGCGCCGTGGGGCCAGGATGCCGTAGCGTCGCTCCCACGCGCGCAATGTGGGAGCGGGGGCCCCTGTCCGCCGCACCACAGCCTTGGTGTTAAACAGCGGCATGTCGGAGTAACCATCCAGCGCGGGCGGCTGGACACGCGGTTCACGAGCGAGCATAGAATCAGACACTCCCTGCGACTGTCGCGGCCCGTGGCCCAGTGTCAATACGGGTCGCGGGCGCTCCGGCGCATCGCATATTGTAGCATTGAGGGTCGAGAGCGTCCACGCTCATAGCAGTGATCGCATAGCCTCTGTCAACACTTGTGACATGATTGTGAGGGCACTTCCTGCCTGTATGCGACCCAAGCGTGCGGAATCGCCCCACGCGCTCGGCATGACGCAAACACTCTAAAATCCCTGTACATATCACAGCCGCCCCGCCAGCGGGAACGCTGGCCCTCTTCCCTCTGGCCTGTATGGTATAATAGAGGATTGCGCTTTAGGCGCGTCTCTGATATGCTTGGCACGCGGCGCGTGACGGCGTATTTTAAAGAACGGAATACCCAAACAGTGACCATACAGCGAGCCCCCCGGCTCTGCCGGGCAGGTTCCAAGGGATGAACACCTGTGAATATCATTATCGTGGGTTGCGGCCGTGTCGGCGCGGAGCTGGCCCGGCTGATGAGCCTCGACGGCAACGCGGTTACCGTCATAGACCAGAACGCTGAGTCGTTCTCGCGCCTTGACGACCGCATCAGTGTCCAGACAGTCGTTGGCGATGGCACCGATATTGAAACGCTCAAGCGGGCCGGGATTGAGGAAGCGGATGGATTCGCCGCCGTTACCAATGGTGATAACCGGAATATCATGGCGGCCCAGATCGCTCTGCGCATCTTCCATGTCCAGAACGTTGTCTGCCGCATCTATGACCCATTGCGACAGCGCACCTACAACGATCTGGGCCTGCATAGCATCAGCCCGACCGTGATTGGCGCCAAGCTGCTGCGCGACACGCTCAAAGGGATGACCGCGCGCGAGAAGTCGCCCTCCAGCTCCATCACCAGCGCCATCGCCACCGGCGCCGCTGTGCCCCTGCGCGAGCCTTCCCCGCCGCCTGTTCCCGACACTGAGAAGAACGGCGTTCCGCACATCTAGCGCCCGGTTTCCCCGATCAACAAAGGAAGCGCAATGTATATTCTGATAGGCGGTGGCGGCCAGGTTGGCTACTACCTTACTCGCGAGCTGCTCAAGCAGGACCACGAGGTGCTGCTGCTCGATAAAGACCCGCACCGTGTCGAACAGCTCCGGCTGGAGCTTGGCGCCGCCGTGACGCGGGGCGACGCCTGCGAGGCGCGCACCCTGGAAGCCGTCGGTTGCTCGCGCGCGGATATGGTCATCGCGGTGACGGGCGATGACGAGGATAACCTCGTGATCTGCCAGGTCGCCAAGGAGCGCTTTCACTGCGAGCGCACCATCGCCCGCGTCAACAACCCCGCCAACGAAGAGCTGTTCCTGATGCTGGGCATCTCGATCACGGTCAGCCCGACCGCGCATATCCTGCACCTGATCGAGGAGCAGATCCCGCACTACAATCTGGTGCCGCTGCTCACGCTCAGTCGCATCGGCCTGGGCCTCGTCGAAGTGACCATCCCGCCCGATTCCCCGGCGGTGGGCCACGACATCAAGGCGCTCGATCTGCCCAGCTCGGTCAATATCGCGCTGATCGTGCGCGGGGAGCGCAACATTACGCCCCGGGGCGATACCGTCGTCCAGAGCGACGACCGCATCTTCGCCCTCACCACCGAGGATGGCGAGCGCATCCTGCGCGAGCGCGTCCTGCGCGAGCTGCCGCTCGAAGACGCACGGCCCTAGGCGCTGGCCCACGCCCCGCGCCTCCTTTGCGCGGGGCCGCCGGGCATGCGTGTGAGCTGGCGCTGGCCCATGACTGGCCTTCCGCTGCTCGCCTGGGTGGCGCCCTGGTGGCGGCGTGGCGTACTGTGAGCGGGCGGAGTCGCGCTGGCCCCGGGCGCGCCGCTGGGACGGGTGTATCAGGGGGAAAGGCGGGAGTGAGCGCATGGCGGGCGCCGAGATCGTCGGAGATACCGGAGAGCGGGCCACGCCGGAAGACGGCCTGCGCCGGGGCGAGATGGCCTTCTACCGCATGACGCTGGCCCTCTTCTTCGCGGGCTGCGCCGTCTTCTCCATCCTCTACTGCACACAGCCCATCCTGCCGGAGCTCTCGCGCCGCTTCTCCCTCTCGCCCGCCGAGGCCAGCCTCTCCATCTCCGTCCCCACAGCCACGCTGGCGCTGGCGATGCTGGTGATGAGCGCCGTCTCCGAGGCCACAGGCCGCGTCGGGCTGATGGCGGGCTCACTGCTGGCCGCCGCCGTGTTGCAGCTGCTGCTGGCCGCCAGCCCGACCTATGGCGCGCTGCTGGTCTTGCGCGGCTTGCAGGGCGTCGCGCTGGCGGGGGCGCCCGCGACAGTGCTGGCGTATGTGGCCGAGGAGACCAGCCCCAGTGTCTACGGGTACGCCGTCGGGCTCTACATCAGCGGCACGACGATTGGCGGCATGCTGGGCCGCTTCGCTGTTGGCGCGCTGGCCGACCACTTCACCTGGCAGACGGCGCTTGGGGTGATTGGCCTGACCGGGCTGGCGCTCAGCGCCGCGTTCGCCGCGCTGCTGCCACGCTCGCGCCACTTCATCCGGCGCCCGTTCGCGCTCCGCCCGCTCGCGTCCACCTTCGCCGCTCACCTGCGCGATCCCGCCATGCGGCGGCTCTACGCCGTCGGGTTCCTCACCATGGGGAGCTTTGTCACCGTCTACAACTACACAACGTTCCGCCTCGTCGCCCCACCCTACAACCTCAGCCAGACCCTCGTGGGCGGCGTCTTCGCCATCTACCTCGTCGGCACGTTTAGCTCGGCCTGGATGGGCCGCCTGGCGGATCGCACAGGCCGGCGGCGCATCCTCTGGGTCAGCGTCGCCCTGATGCTGGCCGGGCTGGTCGTGACCCTCGCCACGCCGCTCTGGCTGGCGCTGCTGGGCGTCGCCATCTTCACCTTCGGCTTCTTCGGCGCCCACACGACCGCCAGCGGCTGGATAGGCAAGCGTGCGCAGTTTGGGCGCGCCCAGGCCTCGGCGCTCTATTTCGCCTTCTACTACACCGGCTCCAGCATTGTCGGCGCGACCGGCGGCCTGGCGTGGTCGGCGTTTTCCTGGCCCGGCGTCACCGCCATGCTCGCCGTCCTGCTGCTGGTCGCGCTGGCCCTCTCGCTGAGCCTGCGCCATATCCCCCCGCTCGTCCCCCAGGCGAAGCCCGCGCCAGAGGTGTTTGCCTAGCCCGCTGGCCACGGAGCGATGAGGCCGGGTGGGAGCCAGACAGAGGCGCCGCCCCCCGCTCCACCGTTTCCGCGTCAGAAGCCATGATCCCCATACCTCCCGTGAGATGACGGCCCGCCGTGATGGCACGCTCCGAACACCGGGCGCCGCCGTCCCTTTCAGCCTATCCGCCACCCGCCACGCTGACCATGATCCTCGCGCACAGCTTCACCCACAGAGGCGCCCAGAGCCAGCCTTTTCGCCCTGCTCTCATCGCGCGCCCAGAGCCAGCCGCCAGCGATTCGGCATGCCATTCGCGTAGCTCCCGGGGAACGCTCCCCGCTTCTGGCGCGCGGTATGGCCACAGCGATCACCGCCTGCTATCATGGGCGCGGAAGCCTGGCGCGCCGTGACCCCGGGGAATGGCCCGCCTGGGACAGTGACGCCCCATCCGAAGGCCGCTCAATGGCGCGCGGCTTTCGGATGGGGCTTTTTTCCGCGAAGAGAATGACTCGCCCGGAAGGCGCTACCTGGCGGGCGCCGCGTTCTGGAGGGCAAGCCACTGGATCGCGAGAATCGTCTTGGCGTCCACGATTTCGCCGTCGCTCACTTTCCTGAGCGCCTCGCTCAGCGGCATCGTCACGATATTCATGTTATTGAGACTTTGCTCTACCCCAAAACTCCCCTCCATGCGCGCTGTTCTGACAGAAAGTGGGCGGCCGGGGCTGGCGCCAGTGACCATTCCGTGAAAACTGTCGTACCATAGAGCGGCGCCAGATGCGCATGATGATCGTGGCGACAGGAGCGTCCCGCGGAGGGAGGAGAAGCGAGTATGGTGGAGCCGGACGGTATTACCTGGCGGGCGCTGCGCCCTGGAACCGTGTCTGTGGATGGCGAGCCGCACGAGATTGCGGTTGTGGACTGCGGCGAGCTCCTTTTGCCCTCGGGGCGGCTGGTGGTGGCCGACCCCTTTGCGACCCTGACGCGGGCGAACGACTATTACGCCGTCCCGGCGGGGCGCTATCCCGTCCGCGTAACGCTGGACGAGACGATGGGCCGCGAGATGTATCTCTCGCTGCTGCTCTCCAGCGCGCCTGAGGTCGCTCGCGCGCCGCTGGTTCCCTGTCATCCTGGCGGTGAGCTGTATCCCGCGCCGGACGCGGATGATGAGTATGGCGTGCCGGTGGATACGGGAGTGATCTGCTTTGTGGATGACGAGGCCGCGCGGCGCGTGATGCCCCCGGACGAGACGGAGTGGTATGAGCTGGTTTTCGACACCGATGAGGACGATGGCTGGTTCAGCCAGATGGACGCCGCGACGCCGCTGAGAGCGGGCCTCGCCAATGTCCCGCTGCCGCTGGCGACCGACGGCGCGAACATCATTCTCTGCCACTCAGGCTGGGGCGATGGCTTTTATCCCGTGATCGGCGGCTTCGACGAGAGCGAGAAACTGGTCGCGGTCCACGTTGATCTGCGCCTGCACGAGGCCCTCGCCGGCCAGGAAGTGGACGAAACGGACGGGTGAGAACTAACCCGATGCGCAATTTTTTAGAGTTGAAGGAGACCAAGTCCAGGGCGCTTGATACCCTCAGGAACGATTGCCATAGACCTGAGGGAGGCCATGAACTCATGATCACCGTCTTTTATGTCGTTGACGAGGTTGTGCCGCATGCCACGGATGGCCACCGCCTGCACTTGTGCGGACCGAAGCTGGTGTTGGCGGATAACGAGGTGATCATGATGGAAGCGGTGGGCGCGTACCTGGGGCTACAGCAGGATAACGCCTTGTTCGCCTACTTCTTCCCCGCCTGGCGCACGCTGCTTCGCATTACCCGCGTGCGCCGGATGGCCAATCTGTAGCATCTGAAAGAGCGCTCGTGGCAATGGGGGTGGAACTCGTGTCGCATAACCCAGCCTTTGCTGTCATCGGTAGCTTCCCCCTACTGATCTGTCAGTTTGCCCGTGCCTATCGCTGTTAGCGCTTTCGTGGGGAGACGGCGTTCGGTAAGGATACGCTGGCGCGCCAGATGTTTTACGGCTTGCGAGTCCATGTATGGCTGGAATGGTCAGCGTGATCACGCGCTTCTGTGTGGCAGCGGTCAATGTGAATGAGTTGAGCATTGTGCCAGCCTTCTTACCTGCCACGACGCGTCTATCGCATTTCTCCCCGGATATTCTTGGTTTGGTCTGGCTTCTCTAGAAGCGCTAGATCGTAAGCCCACCAGTGAGCCATGAAAACGAAAATCGCAAGGATCCCGCCGCCTAATGCCACGATCTCTAAAGAGCGCGCACTATTAAGAACGCCGAGTAGGATAGCGCCGCCCAAGAATGCGGCGCTATCCAACACTCCAACCAACAAGGCCGCGTAGTGGTTCGCATTCCAGTGTTTGCCTGCGGACGGCAGCGTATTAGAATGAAAAAAGAACGCTGATTGCAACGCTTCGCGTTGCATGCCCATTGCTTCAGAGTTTTCGAGATAAAATTCTTTGACGTGGTTCATGTCGTTGGCGCTTGCTAACCAAGCCAACCTGAGTGAGACAAGGGTAAATAGTGTTATTACACCAATAAAGCAAACAAGCCAAAGAAGAGCGATTGCGCCTACTAGCAACTCGATATGACTCGCAAATGTGGAAAGCAGGCCAACAACCGCTGACCCGGCGCCACCAAAGATAAGTAAGTAGAAATTCACTACCGAACGACGTTCTTCCATTGCTTGGAATGCTGTCTCACGTGCGTACTCAAACTCGTTGCTCAAGATGACGGAGAGTTTAAATTGACGATTATCATCTTTCCAACTTACAGAGGGCATTTTCATGGGCTCAGGGGGCTTTGGGCGCGGCGTTGCAGATGCTGTTCGTAGAGCTAATATCAGAGTAATTGACAATACTCCTGAAACAAAAAGCCCACTAATTGCCAGGGTCGGGAGTAATTGCTGACCATAAAAAGATCGAGGATTTAGGGAAAAGCCATTATATGAGAAGACCAAAGACCCCCCGCTGAAGATTCCGATCAGTATGCTCAATACCGTCATTGAGGCAATCAGTCTCCAGTTGCGACATGTGGGATTGGGTTGTTTTCCCTGTTTGGAAACGAGGTGTTGCACAGAGACATCGCCTTCTTAAAAAACAGTGATGGACAGCTATTACACTAGTATAAAGAGATGAAAGCGGACAGTCAATACTT
>JAKAIY010000011.1:21238-44571 GCA_021814145.1 Chloroflexota bacterium | reverse complement strand
AATGGCGCGCAGCTCATTATCAGCCGCCAGCAGGCCGAGGCTGAGGCGGCGGCGGCCGCCGCCGCGGAGGTCGCCGGGCCTGTCGCCGCCGCGGAGCCTGTCGCCGCCGGGCCGGCCACTGTCGCGGTCACTGAGCCAGCGGCCGCGCCAGAGCCCACTATTGTGCCGGTGCTGACGCCAGGCGCCGAAGCCACGCCGCCAGTCGCGCGCAAGACGCGCTTTGGCCAGCCACGACGCCTCCAGCCGCCCACGCCAGCCATGCCACCGTCAGCTCCGGCTGCGGAGGTGCCCGCTCCCGCTGCGCCCGTTCCCACTGAAGAAGCGCCGGCGCCGGCTGAGGCGCCCGCGCCAGCGGCTGTCCAGGCCCCGGCTGAGGCTCCGCGCCGCTACCGCTTCGACCACGCGCGGCGGGCGCTGGGCGTGACGCCCGCCGCGCCTGTGGCGCGCCCGGAGCGTCTGGGCGCGCCCGCCGCGCTGTACACAGCTCCCCCCGCTGAGGCGCCCCAGGCGCCTGAGGAGGGCGTGGCGGAAGCGGCGGAAGCGGCGCTAGGGTTGCCCTCGATTGAAGAGCTGGCCGAGCGCGCGCGGGCGGTGGCGCCGCAGGCGGAATTGCCGCCACTGCCGTTTGTTCCGCAAGCCGCCCCAGAGGTGGAGGCGGCTGGGGAGGAAGCCGCTGAAGCGGAGGCGCCTGGCGAGGAGGCGGAAGAGGAAGCGGGCGCCGCGGGCGCGCGCCGCCGTCGCCGTCGCCGCCGTGGCGCGCTGCGCAATGGCGCGCATGTTGAGGAAGCTGTGGTAGCGGGCGAAGAGGAGGCTGTCGAGCCGCTGGCGCCAGAGGAGGTCGAGGCGGAGGCCGCGCCCTACGCGCCCTACGCGGAGGCGCCGGAGCTGTACGGCCATCCCGAAGGCTACTATCCGGAGCCGCGGGCACCGCGTCCCGCCGCGCGTGGGCGCGCGGGACGGTTCGCCTATGGCGCGCGCCCGGAGCGGCCAGCGCCCGCCGAGCCGGGATGGGGCGCGGAGCCGCTGCCACGGGTTTCAACGCCCGCTGAGCCGACGCCCTACGCGGGGCCAGAGCCATCCTTCGCGCGTGGGTTCGCTCCCGCGCCGCGCGGCGCCGCGCCCGAGCGCGAGGCGTATCCCCGGCCCGGGCGTGTGGAGCGTGGTGTGGAGCGCGGCGCCGAAGCCGCATCCATCGCGCAGCTTGGCGCTATCATCCGCGAGAGCATCAGCGCGCAGACCGACCGTCTGCTGGGCGAGCTGCGCCGCCAGCAGACGCCGCCCGCGCTGACGCTCGCGCTGCCCACGCTGCCATCGAGTGAGCGGATTGGCGTCTTTGTGGATGTCGCCAACCTGCTCTACTCGGCGCGCAACATGCGGATGAGCATTGACTTTGGCCATCTGCTCGACTTCCTGCGGGGCAACCGCCGCCTGACGCGGGCGCACGCGTACGCTCCCACGAACCCGGAGCCGGGGGCCGATCAGTCGTTCCTCGCCGCCGTCAAGGGGCTGGGCTACCGCATCACGACCAAGAACTACAAGACGTTCACCAGCGGGGCGAAGAAGGCCGATCTCGACCTCGATCTCTGCATGGATGTCGTGCGGCTGGTAGACGCCAAGGCGCTTGATACGGTCGTGCTGGTCAGCGGCGATAGCGACTTCCTGCCGCTGCTGGACTACTGCTCCGATCGTGGCGTGCGGGTGGAGGTGGCGGCCTTCGATGACGCCGCCTCGATGATCCTGCGCCAGAGCTGCGACCTGTTCATCAATCTGTCGCTGGTCGAGGCGATTCGCGGCTAGGGCGGCGAGACCCGGCATGCCGCCGCGACGCTCTCTGGACGCCACGCGCTCCGTCTCACACGCTAGCGAGACGGAGCGCGCGTTTACGCGCCTTCCTGGCGTCGCGTGCGAGGGTGGGGCTATAGCGTGGCGCGCTCGGCCTCCCAGCAGGCGCGGCAGACACCATAGATCGCCAGGTGGCGCGGGTGGGCGTGGAAGCCGTGGACGCGCAGGGCCTCGTCGCGCAGTCCTTCGAGCAGCGCCTCGTCCATCTCGATGACGGCGCCGCAGCGCTCGCAGGCCAGGTGATGGTGCGGCGAGTCGCCGACCAGCTCATAGGAGGCCGCGCCGCCGCCGAGGTCGGTTTGCGCGACGAGGCCGACCTGGATGAGCAGGTCCAGTGTGCGGTAGACGGTCGCCAGGTTGAGCGCGGGATAGCGACGCGACGCCCACTGCATGATCTCCTCGGCGGTCATGTGGCCGCTGTTGAGCTCCAGCGCCTCCAGCACGAAGAGACGCTGCGGCGTGACGCGCACGCCCAGCCGCCGCAGGCGTTCTGTGGGGCTTTCGTGGCGTGTCTCGTGGGTGGCGCTTTGCCCATCCTGGGCATCCGGCGTCGCGGGTGGTCTGGTGGCGCGATTGCTCGGCTGGCGGCTGGCCATGCTGGCTCCCCCGGTGGAATGGCGCGAAAATGTGACGTGAGACACAGTGGGACCGTCCGGCGCTGGCGCTGTCTGGGCCGCCGCGGATAGGGACGTCCACGTCAGGGACAGCATATCACGCCGGAGCGAGCGAAGCGGTCCCCAGTGCGCCGCCCGCTCGCTCCGGGTGTGATAGACTTGGCGATGGAAGACGGCGGATTTGCGTTTGGACGGATAATGAGCACGACGAAGATGACAGACGCCACGCGGGCGGCGCGCATACACTACCACATCCAGCGTGGCGCGCCGCCAGACTCCGTGATGGAGGGGCCAATCACGCTGGCGATCAGCGACTTCGATGGCGCGCACACGGGCCATGC
Organism: Chloroflexota bacterium; assembly: GCA_021814145.1. Lineage (GTDB taxonomy): Bacteria > Chloroflexota > Ktedonobacteria > Ktedonobacterales > JADMIN01 > JAKAIY01. The sequence continues at coordinate 41,774 of JAKAIY010000011.1, read as the reverse complement.
GGCGCTGGCGCGCCGCGCCGCCGCGCTGGCCGGGGAACGCGCGGCGCGTCCGGTCGCGCTGCTGCCGTGGCCGTCACCCGCTGGCGGCGACAACACCGCCGCCCCACGCCTGACGACGCTGGAAGAGCGCATCGAGCGGCTGCGCGCGCTGGGCGTCTTCACGGATATCGTGGTCGTTCCGGCCCCATCCGCGCCGCTCGCCGCGCCGGAGGCGCTGGAGCGCGTCCGTGCGCTGGGTGATGTGCGCGCGCTCGTCTGTGGGGAGGCGCCAACGGGCGCGGCGCTGGCGCTGCTCCCGCCAGAGGCGGTGGCGCTGGCTGTGCGCGCGGGTGTCTTCGCCGAGGCGCTCGCTGAGCCCGCTGACGCCCTGGATGGCGCGGAGGACGCCAGCGAGCCGCTGGGCGGGCGGATTGGCGCGCTGGTCGCCGCCGGACGGATGGCGGAGGCAACAGCGGCGCTTGGCTATGCGTATACCGTCACGGGCGAGGTGATCGGCGGCGACCGTCGCGGGCGTCTGCTGGGCTATCCGACAGCGAACCTGCGGCCGGACCCGTCGAAGATCATTCCCGCCAACGGCATATATGCCGCGCGCGTCCGCCTGCCCGGCGAGGAGGCTCCGCGCCACGCGGCGGTAGTGAGCATTGGGGTGCGCCCAACATTTGGCGATGGTCATCACCGCCAGATTGAAGCGTATCTGCTCGACGCGGCTTTCGATCTCTATGGCGCGTGGATCGCGGTGGAATTCGTCGCGTGGCTGCGGCCAGAGTTACGCTTTGACAGCGTCGAGGCGCTTATCACGCAGATGGACAGGGACTGCGAGCAATCACGGCGCCTGCTTGGCGTGAAGTGAGGACGCGATGGGGATCATGGACATCTTTGAGGACGCGATGCGGGGCGTCATGCAGGGGACGTTCCGGCGCATGCTGCCCTCGCAGGTTCAGGAGCAGGAGATTCTCGACGCGCTCCGCAAGGTCATGGATGACAACGTTACCGAGGAGCAGGACCGCCTGATCGCGCCATTTCATTATCTGGCGCGCCTCAACCAGCATGATTATCAGAGCCTCGCCGATCATCCGCCCTCTGTTGAGGAGCTGAAGCGGCTGCGGCAGCGGCTGGGGCTGAGCGAGAATCTGGTCAAGCTCGACCAGCTGGCTGTTCTGGAGACGCGGGTGCAGTTCGAGCTGAAAGGCATCGCCAGCAGCCAGGGCTACCTGATGAAGAGCGCGCTCCGGGTGACGTTCCAGCCCGACCCGGCGTTCCCGCGCGGGCGGTTCGAGGCGCTGGTCGCTCCCACGGCTGCGGCGGGCGCGCAGCCGGCGGGCGGCCTGTCGCCTGACGCCACGCATACGCTGCTGGCCGCGCCACCCGCGCAGCCCGCGCCCGCGCCCGCGCCCCGGAGCGTGGTGGGCTCCATTCCACCGGCATGGCTGACGCTGCTCAGGCCCTCACGTGGGGAGCCGTTCCGGCTGGACCGCGCGACGATCAAGATCGGGCGCAGCGATATGAATGATATCGTGATCAACGAGAAGCGCGTCTCCCGCGCCCACGCGGAAATCCGCTATGATCACGGCGTCTTCACGCTGCACGATCAGGCCAGTCAGAACGGAGTCTTTCTCAACGGCGCGAAAATCACCCGCCCGACGCCTCTCAAAGACCGCGATATCATCATCATCTGCGGCTATGAATTCATCTTCCAGCGGAAGTGACGGCTCCCCTGGCCTAACGGCGGGGCTATCTGGCTCCATGAGGTAATGAAGCGGATGGACTACCAGCTGCTGTTGTTCCTGCGGATCGCGCTCGTGGCGGCGCTCTATGTGATGATCCTGCAGATCGTGTCCGTCGCCCGGCGCGAGATGCGGCAGGAGGTCAAGGCCGCCACGCAGGGGGCGCCCACGCGCGTGCGCCGGGTCGTCGGCCATCTGGTTGTGCTGGATAAGGGCTCGACCCAGCTCCAGGACGGCGATGTCTATGACATCGAGGAGATTACGACGCTGGGGCGCGAGCTGACGAGCAGCATTCCAATTGAGAGCGGCTACGTTTCGGCGACACACGCGCGCATTCTCTTCGACGCGCGCGATAGCACGCTGTGGGTGGAAGACCTGGAAAGCCGCAACGGCACCTATGTGGATGGGCGCAAGATCAACGGGCGTGTCGCGGTTAGCCCCGGCTCAACGCTCCAGATCGGCGACGCGCGCTTCAAGTTCACGGCCTGAGACGGCGTGAGATGGCTGGAGAACGGCGGAAATCATGGCAAGAATGAGCGGAGCCCCGGCGCCGGGGGCGCGGCAGATCAAGCAGACGGCGAAGGCCCCAGCGGTCGCGGGCGCGCGTGGCTCGTGGGCGATGCCGCGCCTGAGCCGCGGCCACTACCGCTGGACGGAGCTGCGGCTGCTGGCGCTGCCAGCGGTCTTCATGACGCTGGGCCTCACGACGCTGCTGGTCGTCAACGGCCAGAAGATTGACCTGGCCGCGCGCACGTTGCCGCCGCTGGACGCCTTCACGCCGGTGATCGGGCTGCTGCTGGCGCTCTTCGCCGCGCACATGGCCCTCAACTTCATCGCGCCCGACGCGGACCAGACGCTGCTGCCTATCGCGGGCATGCTTTCCAGCATTGGCGTGCTGATGGCGCTGCGGCTGGGGCCGGATCTCGGCCAGACGTCGCTGGGCTCCAAACAGCTTGTCTTCGTGATCATTGGCCTGGTGTTGTGCGTGCTGACGGTCTGGGCCACCAGCGACCTGCGCTGGCTGCGCAACTATCCCTACGTCTGGGCGGCGGCGGGCGCCGCGCTGATCGCAGTGACGCTCGTGCACGCGGGCGGGTTCGATCCGAACGCGCCTAGCCGCGATGTGCTGAGCATCGGGCCGGGCGGGCTGTCATTCCAGCCATCGGAGCTCTTCAAGATCTGTCTGGTCATCTTCTTCGCCAGCTATGTGGCGGAGAACATGCAGACGCTGAGCGACGGCGGGCGGAAGTTCGGCCCCTTCACGCTGCCGCCTGTTGAGACGCTGCTGCCGCTGTTCGTGATGCTGGGCCTGGCGCTGGCGATTGTCGTCTTCGCGCGCGAGCTGGGCCTGGCGGCGCTGATCCTGGGCGTGTTCCTGGCGATGCTCTACGCGGGCAGCAGCCGCATCAGCTATGTGCTGTTCCTGGGGGCGATCTTCGCGCTGGGGTCGGTGGTGGTCTTCAGCGTCTTCAGCTACGCCCGCTCGCGCGTCTCGCTGCTGACGAACGCCTTTGATCCAAACGTGTACTACGGCGCGCCGCCGAACAGCAGCTACCAGATTGTGCAAGGGCTGGTGGCTTTCGGCTCCGGCGGTGTCTTCGGCCAGGGCTTCGGGCTGGGGCATCCGACCTTTGTGCCGGTGGTGACGACGGACTATATCGCCGCCGCCTTCGCCGAGGAGTTCGGCTTCGCGGGGCTGCTGGCGCTGATTGGGCTGTTCATGCTGCTGGTCTATCGCGGCATGCGCATCGCCTTGCGCTCGCGGGTGCCGTTCAACCAGCTGATGGCGGTCGGCCTGACGGCGGTGATCGGTTTGCAGGCGGTCATCATCCTGGCGGGCAACCTGAAGCTGATGCCGCTGACCGGCGTGCCGCTGCCCTTCGTGGCGTATGGCGGCTCGTCGCTGATCGCCAACTTCATCATCATTGGCCTGCTGCTGCGTCTCTCCCGCGAACGGAGCTGAACGCTCCTTCCGCGCATGCCGCCGTGTATGCTATACTATGCGGCGGAGGGATGGCAGAGTGGACGATTGCGGCGGTCTTGAAAATCGCTAGGTGAATAGCCTCGTGGGTTCGAATCCCACTCCCTCCGCCCCAGAAAGCAAGCGGCGCCACGCGATAAACGTGGCGCCGCTTCGCTGGTTCTGGCTCTATTGCCTTTTCACCCTGGCTTCTACGCTACCTCGCGCGGCGCCGTGAAAGCGCGTAGCCGGCGCCCCCAAGCAGCAGAATCGTGATCGCAAGCCCAGAATATAGGGCGAGAGGAGCATTCTGCGCTGAATTTGGAGCAAATCCTGTCGTGGGTAAGCCTGTGGGTGTTCCAGAGGCTGTCTCGGCGACGAACTTGAACGCTGTGTCTCCGCTGCCCTTGAGCAGGCCAAGCGCAAACACGCTGGTGACGGTATCCGCCGTGAGGTCGGCAGAGGTGTTGACAGTCGTGCCGCTATCCTTGACGGTGACAACGAAGGTATACGATCCCGGCTGCACCGTCAGGTAGGCGCTGGCGTTCTTGAAGGTCAGATTCGGGATTACTGTCTGGCCACCAGTGGCGACTGACACTGGGCCCGCATCACTGGAAAGGTGATAGACGCGCACTTTGGACATGCCGCTTGCGACGCTGTTATCGTCTACGAACGCCACGAGACTTGGCGTCGTATCAGTATCTCCAATTGCGGCTACGGTATAGGAAACGCCCGCGCTCACCGAGACACTTTGCTTGATAACCGCGTCGCTCACTGGCTTTCCCGCTGGCGTGACGGCGATTTCGTGCTGTCCGGCGGCGAGCGGAACATAGTCGGTCACAGTCCCAAACGTGAACGACGAGAGCAGTTTCGTGCCATCTACGTAGACATCCACGTCTGGCGCGGCAGGCGCGGCATGCGCAACGCGCACAAAGGCGTTATTGGCCGCGTGCGCCGTCCCTGACGGCATCAGTGTGGCGCCAAGCGCCAGAGCGAGAGCGACGACTACCAGTCCCAGCATGATGCGGGTACGTCGCATGGCTGTGATCTCCTTCCCTGTTGCGTTATCTCTTGCATATCCGCGCGCCCCCTCGGCGCGCATGCGCATCTTGTAATACTTGATTTTCGTCCATATGGGATCAATTTTCGGGGAACATCACCGAAAGTGATCCAAAGAGGTTTGCCAAGCGTACCCTCTATTCAGGGTTTTGAATCGCGCGATACGCTGTGGATGCATAGTGAGGCATATGTCTGCTAATGTAGTGATGATCCATAGAGGGATTTTGGGCGTATCACGGACAAAGACCCTGATGACGATGGGGCGCCCGGCGCGCGGAATGGAGCCGCGCGGGATGGAGTATGGAGTAATCGCCTGATGTGTACTGATTTGCGGTGGTCTCGCGGCGTCAATATTCTTGCTTCCCTGCTGCTATCACTCCTTATCTCGACTAGCTGTGTCGCTGCTTCGGCGCCGCTCGGGGAAACGACGGCCCAATCGTTGACGGCGCCGTCAGGCGCGCAGACTTCCGTCCAGCAGCCAGCTGGCGCGGACAGCGCGGCGCGAGGCCCCGCAGGCCTCGCGCCCAGGCGGCTGATCATCCCGAAGCTACATCTTGACGCGCCAATTCTCCCGGTAGGCGCGGATGCCTTGGGCGCCATGCTGGCTCCGCAGATTGGCGGGCCCAGCAACCCTGTCTGGAACTCAGTGTACTGGTGGAGTATCGGCGTGGCGCCCGGGCAACTTGGCAATGCCGTGATCGCCGGTCATGTCAATAAGCCCGATGGCTCACCCTCGACGTTTACCCGTCTCAATATGCTCGAGCCTGGTGACAAGATTGAGGTGATCACTCAGAGTGGGCGTGCGCTCACATTTACGGTGCGCCAGAAAAACGCGCCCCTCGTGTATGTGCGGAAAATGAACGATCCTACCATGGGGCGAATCTTTGGGCCTTCTCTGACGCCCAATCTCAATCTGATGACCTGCTGGGGAGAGTGGGATGGCAAGGAGTACAATCGAAGATTGGTCGTCTACAGCACGCTCGATGGCCCTTCGCCCTTTCCTACTCCCCCAGGGCTAGCGAATGTTGTGCGTGGGTGATCTCCGGCCTGCTGAACAGTCGCGGCGTAATCGCTATTATTCCCTTCTTCCAGCGAAAGATGGGACATGGCACGCTACATGCCATTAACGCGTGGCTAACGCGGAGTCGCCGCGCGCTGTTCCTGGATCAGGAGATTATGTGCGATGACGGTGGTTATTCGCGCAGATGTGACGCTTGGAAGCGCAAAGCGCACGTCATCCGCAAACAGGCCTGATGAGGCTAATGATGCCCGTTTTCCTCGCCCTGAGTATACCCCGTGTGATACGGCTGCTCGCGAGTTCGACGATGCGTCGCTGTTACAGCTCGTAGGCGCAAATAACGATTATGCGCTTCGCCAGCTATATAGCCGGTACTCCAAGCTGGTATACGCGCTCGCGTTCCGCTTGCTGAGAAATCAGACTCAGGCTGAAGAGGCGCTTCAAGAGACATTCATTCGGGTCTGGCGCGCCGCGGTTACGTATGATCCGGCTCGCGGCGCTGTGGATACATGGATCACTACGATAGCGCGGAATCGCGCGCTGTCAATGCTGCGCAAACAGCGTGAAACGTCACTCTTCGAAGCAGTAGAGTGGGTTGCGACGGAGGATGACGAACAGAGCGACCCGGAGATCGTCGCCTGGATGCACGCGCGTCGCGATATGGTGCGCAAGGCGCTGGATGAGTTGCCCTGGAATCAACGAGTCACGATCATGCTCGCGTACTATCAGGGCTTGACGCACTTGGAAATAGCCGCGTGTACAGGCGTCCCGCTGGGGACGGTAAAGTCCCGCCTTAGATTGGCGCTTGGGCGGCTTGGCGCGCTGCTCGCTCCGGCTTTGAACAGAGCGAGAGACGAGTCCGCGTGAAGCGGGCCGCGTTCGCAGCGCCGTCCCGCCTACCCTCAGCGCGTCCTGGCGGCGTATGGCGGGCTCCGCGACGCGCACATGTGGGCGGCGCGCCGACGCATGCGAACGCCCCCAGAAGGCTCGATGGCTCTCTGGGGGCGTTGTGTCGCTATCAGGCCGCGGGGGTGGGTCAGCTGGTCGCCACGTGCGCGGCGGCGCGGCGCCTGGCCGAGCGCGCCTTGCCCATCACCAGGAACAGGCAGGCGAACAGGAAGACCAGCAGCGACGCGGAGGTGCTGACGCCGAAGAGCGGGAACGGTTGCCGCTGCGTCAGCCCGACCAGGTTGAACAGCGCGTTCGAGACCGACAGGCTGAGCGAGAACAGCCAGAGCGTCAGCGCGGCGATCCAGGCGACGACGCCAAGGAAGCGGAACGTGTTGCCCGCGACGTGCAGCGAGAAGACCAGCATCATCAGCGCCACGACAATCGCGATCGCGGCGGCGATCACGAGGCCTACCCCTTCGGCCAGATTGCCATACTGCAAGCCTGACGCGATCTGGTCGGCCACTATCTGGCAGCTCTTCACGCCGCCGACGACCGCGGTCAGGCCCGCGTCGCAGTTGCGCTGGTTGCTCTGGGTGCGCAGGTAGAACGCGATGCTCTTTGACGCCTGGCCGAGCGCCACCATGCCGAGCAGGATGAACAGAGGCCATACGACGTTGCGCAGCGCGAGCAGCAGGTTGTCAACCACCAGCCGGATACGCCGCTGCAAGGGCGCGCGCAGGGCCTCGTAGATGGTCTCGATGACGGAGGTGCGGACACGCCCGCTGCCGCGCTCTCCCGACGGAATATCCTGGCCGGCGGGAAGGACCTCCGTGCTGAGCGCCTGCCCGTCATCCGCGCCGGCGGAAACCGCCGTTCCCGGGCTTCCCGCCGCGGACTCCGTATCACTGGCGGCGCTGAAAGCGTTGGTTGTGGCGGTCAGCGCCAGCGTGATGAAGCCGAGCGGCAGGTAGATCAGCGCCTGGATGATGTCAATGCGGAAGAGGGTCGGCGGATTGCTCGCGAGGTCGCCCGAGCACTGGCCAATTGGCCACGAGAGCGTGCAGGTCGTGATCCGCGCGCCAAGCTGCAGGGCATCCGAGATGGGGTTCAGAACGCTGGCCTGGAAGATGAGCGCGAGCAGCGCCACCAGCACGCCACCAGCGATCAGGTCACCGGCGATCAACTCCGGCAGCGTCGGCAGGTCGCCTTCTTCGCCGAACTCCAGGGTGCCAATGCCCAGATCCAGGACGCGGGCGCGGGACGCGCCGCCCCGCGCGTGTATCCAGCGGCGCACGGTATCGGCCCAGAACACCAGAATGATGCCGAAGTTCAGAATCGCGTAGGTCCACGGGCTGTTCCCGATCTCCGGGATATAGATGTGAATGTTGAGCAGGTTTGAGAGGAACTGGGTCACGGCGTCGGGGAACACCGCGGCGACGCCCACGACGATCATCGAGATGATCGTGACGATCAGCGCCTCGACGAGCTGGCGGCGCAGGCGCGGGTGGCGCAGGACCGCGATTTCCAGCGTGAAGACGAGCGCGCTGAACCAGAGGAACAGCGGCCAGGCCTTCTCGAAGAGGCTCCGCACGATGGCTGAATCGCTGTTGTAGCCGAGGTAGCCAACCAGGCCAAACGCCAGCGCGCCAGCTACCGCCAGAATGGTGACGAGCGCCGTGGGAAAACGCACCAGGACATGGCGGTCCTGTGGATCGTAGACATCGGTAATCGAGCGGCCTACGCTGGGCTTGACGAAGACTCCGGAGATCATGGCGGCTACTCCTGTGTCGTGTTGGGCAACGGAGAGGTCGTCTCGGACGCTTTCACGCGCTTGACGGGCTGGCTCCGTGCGGCCTGCCGGGGCATGAAGTTCAGTCCACGCCTGCTAAAGATCAGGAAGCCGCCCAGGATCACGAGCGCTCCGAACGAGATCACGGTGGCGACGCTGGGCGGATCGAATGGCCTGACCACATTGGGCTCGAACTGCTCAAGCAGCTTGTTGAAGCCCCACAGCGCCAGCGAGAAGATCCAGAACGTCAGCAACACAATCAGCCCGATCAGGCCGAGGAAGCGCATCGTGTTGTCCACGACGCGCCACTTGAAGACCACCAGCGCCGCTGACAGCACGATGGTCATGACGCTCAGCAGTCCCCACTCCGCCGCTGGCAGGATATAGTGTCCCGCGTTCGCCAGCGTCTTGCTCTCATGCAGGTACGCCTGGATGTTTTGGGAAAGCTGGTAGACGCCGTATGTCGAGGTGAAGAGCAGCGCGGGCCAGACGATGTTGCGCAGCGAGCGGGCGATGCCCAGGAACAGCTCGCGCAGACGGCGGCTGATCGCGGCGCGCAAGGCGTCGAGGATGGTCTCGGCGACGCCGGTGGTAATGGGCGTGGTCACAGGGGGATTGCCGTCCGCGAGGACTGCGTAGACCGCGCGCGAGACGCCCACTGGCATCGCCGCGCCACCGACGGAGCCGAAGCCGCCCATCGTCGCGGCGACCCCCAGGATGATAAGCCCGATCGCCAGATAGCCCAGCGCCTGTGTCTGGTCAATCAGCGTCAGCGTGGCCAGCGTGGCGGGCGCGCCGGGTCCGCCGCCCACGCAGCCCGATGGCGGGAATGAGACCGACACGCTGCAGTCGGTGAGCGGCGTCTGGGTGATGAAGCTCATCACATCGCGCTGGAAGAGATAGGAGAGCAGGCTGGTCAACACCGCCCCGGCGAACAGGTCGCCAGAGACCAGCTCGGACATGCTGGGCAGGTCTTCGGGGTCGGCGGTCTCTATCTTCTGGCCCGTCATCAGGTCCAGGGCGGCGTGTGGCCGCAGGCCGCGCGCGCGCCGCGCCCAGCGGCGGACGGTGTCGCCCCAGTACAGGAGGATAACGGCGAAGTTGATGATGACGTAGGTGATCTGCTCCTTCGCCAGCAGGGGAAGGTAGGTTTCGAGCAGCTTGCGGATGTAGCCGGTTGGGTTGCCAACCAGATAGGCGAGGATAATGCAGAGCGCGGCGATGATGAGGACAGCGATGAGCTGGCCGCGCAATGCCCGGTTGCGGAAGATGGACCACAGCAGGGTCACAATCAGGGCGCAGAACCAGAAATAGAGCGCCCAGGGTTTGTAGAAGATCTCGTTGGAAGAATAGCCGAGAAAACCAGCGACGGCGAAGGCGATCACACCCGCGATGGCCAGCCCGATCACCAGCGCCGGGGGATAGCGCACGAGGAACGCGCCGCGCTCGGTATCATAGACATCGGTGATGGCGTGCTGTGAAGTTCTCAGCCCGCTGGATCGTGCCATAAGGGTTCTACCTCCGTTGAGCCGATGGCCTGTCGCGCCAGCGCGGCGTTCCATCCGGCGCCGTGATACGCGGCGCTTGTCTGGGGGCGCGGTTTGGCGTGATCGCCGCGTCTGTGCGGACCCCCTTGCCGCTAGCATGGCCCCACCTACTATACATGGCAATCGCTCGGAATGAAAGTGGCAAGACGCCACAATTCACTCTCAGGTCACGCTCAGCCCAACGGTTAAACGCGCAGAGCCCGGGAGACAACCGGGCTCTGCGCGCATTGGGAATCCGGCGCGGGGTCGGCAGAATGGACGAGGATGTTTAGGGGCGCAGGCGGTAGCGCAGGAAGAGATAGTCGCCCGCCGCGCGCGCGCTGATGAGCCGCGCCCAGGTGGGCCGCTGGGGGATGAGGCGCTGGCCCTCGATCAGGCCGGGACGCCGGGCGTGGTCATCGCGCCCGGCGAGCTGCGGCGCGATGGTCAGGAACTGCTCGTCCAGCAGGCCCTCCGCCACAAACTGGCCCAGCAGGCGCGGCCCGCCCTCCACCAGCAGCAGCCGCGAGCGGGTGGCGTCCGCCGTATCGGGCGCATCCTGCGCATCGAGCGCCGCGAGCGTGGCGTCGAGCGCGGCGCGGGCGGAGATAGTGGCGCCCGCGTCGTGGACACGGACGCGCGGCCCCAGCGTCGCGCCCGCCAGCCGCCCCGCGCCGCTGGATGTAGTGACGAGTAGCGCGGGGTCCCCGGCTTGCTGGAAGACGGGCAGCGTTGTGTCCACACCGCCGCCGGAGACGATGACGGCCAGCGGGGCGGGCGGCTTGCCCAGCGCGGCGCGCAGCGCGCCCCAGGCGGAGGCGTAGGCGGGAGCGATGTAGCCGGGCGACCAGAGGTGTGTGGGCACGGCGCGCAGCGTGCCCGCGCCCACGATCACGGCGTCCGCCACGGCGCGCAGCAGGCCCATGAGCGCGCGGTCGTGCGGGTCGCTGGCGCTGATCTCCGCCAGCGCGCGCGGGACGGGGTCAGCGGCGGGATCAGAGAAGGCGGCCACGCCATCTATGGACGCGACGAAGTTGCTGATGACCCAGGCGCCGCCCGGCGCGTCCCGCGGGAACGCCAGCGGCCCGTAGAGGCGCGCCAGCGGCGTTGGCAGCGGCGCGGCGACGCCCTCCGCTCGCTCCAGCAGGATCTCGAATGGCGCCAGCGGGTCGAGTGTCCGGGTCATGAGCCTGTCCTCCGAAGGGCGGCTGTGAGCCTGCGGAGGCAGGCGTCGCGGCGGCGCGCGCCGCCCATAGGCGCGCCCTCAGGCGTCGGCTGGTGTGTGCGCGGCGATGAACGCCAGCGTGCGCGCCCAGGAGTCGGCTGACTCGCTGGCGAACTGCTCGTATTTGCGGTCGAAGAAGCTGTGCGGCGCGCCGGGATAGGTGATGAACTCATGCTCGACACCCGCCTGCGTCAGCGCCGCGTCGAAGCGCTGGATATCAGCGGCGGAGATGCTCTCGTCCGCGCCGCCGAAAAGCCCCAGCACGGCGCCCTTCATCTGCCCCGCGCGAGCCAGGGGCGAGGGGGAGCCATCCCTGCCCTCACGCGCGGGCGGGCCATAGAAGCCGATGACACCTGCCAGGCCAAGGTTATTCGCCGCCTGCTGGAAGGAATTGCCGCCGCCGAAGCAGAAGCCGACGGTGAAGTACGCGACCGGCGGGTTGGGCTCACTGCGCAGCTGGGCGAGCGCCGCCGCCACATCGTCGCGAATCTGCGCGGCTTTGGTCTGCTGGACGTGCGGCCAGAACTCGAAGGCGTCGTCTCGCGCGGTCAGGCCCGCCGTGCGGCCAAAGTAGTCAATCGCGATGGCCTCGACGCCAGCTTCGGCGAAACGCATCGCCAGGTCCTTGTAGAACTGGTACAGCCCGCGCACATCGGGCAGGATGACGATGCCCGCGCCCGTGCGCCTGGTAGAGTCGGCGTGGGCGCGGTAGGCGGCGAACCGGGTTCCGTCAGCTGAGGTGAGCGTCAGAAGCTCGCCGTGCGCGTCGCTGCCATGCAGCGGCTGAATCGGCGGCTGGGAGTCGAGATCGAAGCACATGGGTTCGCGATCCTCCAGAGTGAAAACGGGGCGCCTGTCTCGCGCTGGGGTTATTTCGCCTCTTTGCGATAATTGTAGAAGCCGCGGCCAGCCTTGCGTCCAATATATCCGGCAGTGACCATGTTGCGCAGCAGCGGGCTGGGCGCGAAGCGCTCGCCGAGATTGGCGCGCGCGGCGTCGAGGACGTGCAGCGTGACATCCACGCCGACAAGGTCGGCCAGCTCCAGCGGGCCCATGGGGAAGTTGAAGCCCAGGCGCATCCCTTTGTCAATGTCTTCGGCGCTTCCAACGCCTTCTTCCAGGCAGCGCACAGCCTCGGCGATCATCATCAGGCCGATGCGGGTGGTGATGAAGCCGGGGTAGTCCTTGGCGAGAATCGTCTCTTTCTTCAGCGCCTGGCAGAAGGCGGTGGCGCGCGCGACGGTGTCATCGCTGGTCTGGTAGGCGCGGATGATCTCCACCAGCTTCATCGCCGGCACGGGGTTGAAGAAGTGTAGGCCCAGCACGCGCTCGGGCCGCTGGGCGGCGGAGGCGATCTGGGTGATCGGCAGGCCGGACGTGTTGCTGGCGAGGATCGCGCCCGGCGCGCAGACGGTGTCGAGCGCGCCGAAGATCTCCTGCTTGAGCGGCAGGTTCTCGAAGACCGCCTCGATGACGATGTCCGCTGGCGCCAGGTCGTTCAGCTCGGTCGTCCACTCGAAGCGCGCCAGCCAGGCGTCCGCCGCCTCCCGCGTGATCTGGCCTTTCTCGACCGGCCGCGCGATCAGGCGCTCGATGTTGGCCCGCGCGCGCGCCAGCGTCTGCTCGTCCACCTCACGCACGATCACGCGCGCATCCAGGTTGCGCGCCACCTCATAGGCGATGCCCGATCCCATCGCGCCACCGCCGACCACCCCAACTGTCTTCCACGCCGCTGGCTCCGTTGCCATACACGTATCCTCCCTTGGCCTGGTTGTTTTGTACACATGGGCGCGACCGCGCCCGCCACCCACAGCATACCGCAGGCGGGATGTCGCTCGCGCCGGGAGCGCGCGCCGAGCGCGTTCACGCTCCCTGGCTGGAGACACGGCCAACCGCTCTCCGAACATCCGAAGATGTCCCCATTTCATCGCTGCTGTGTAGTATTGACACGAGGCCTCGACGCCAAGCATGCGCGCTTTGGCGATTATCCCGACGTTCAGGGAAGGGAACCATGATCCAGAAACAGGCGCAGACACCGCCTGAGCTTCCCGGCGGTCCACCAGCGGCCGTCCCGGATGACGCGGCGCTCGTGCGCGCCGCCCAGGACGACCCCGCGGCGTTCGGCCAACTCTATCAAGTCCACCGGGATCGCGTGTACTGGTATCTTCTCGCCCGCACTGGCAATGCGGAGGATGCCGCGGACTTGACGCAACAGGTGTTTCTCAAGGCGCTGGATGCGCTGCCCCAGTACCGTCCGCAACGAGGCCCATTCGTCGCCTGGCTTTTCGGTATCGCGCGCAATGCGGCGACCAATTTCCAGCGGCGAAGCGTCCCGACGGTCGCCTGGGATTACCCGACGGGAGAGATCAGGCCCATCATGGCGCAGGATTTGGAAGACGCCGTCCTGCGGCGGGAATCACTGGACCAGTTGCGCCGTCTATGCGCCGCGCTCGATCCCGCCAAGCAGGAGTTGCTCGCCTTGCGCTTCGTGGCGGGACTGACCTCAGCGGAGATCGGGGCGGTCATTGGCGCGAGCGAAGCCGCCGCCAAGAAGCGCCTCACGCGCATTCTGCAGAGCCTCAAGGAGCAATATCGTGATGGCCTCGCATGACCGCTACCCAGACCTCCTCGACGAGCCGCGCGACCCAGAGCTTGCGCGCGTCGTGTCGCGGCTTGACGCCATCGGGCGGCGCTTCACTGAAACGCCGATGCCCGCCGCCCGCAGCGCGTGGATCGCGAGCGCCTTGCGTGAGCGCGCGCTGGCAAAAAGGGAACCCCGATTACGATTACGCGCATGGCGATCGCGCGGCGCCTGGCCGGCCCGCCGCGTCGCGATGGCGTCAGCCGCCGCGCTCACCACGATCGCTGTGCTGACCGGAGCGACCGTGGCATTGGGCATCCCTGTCTTCCCCTGGAATTTCGCTGTCCTGCAGCAGACAGGCCAGTTTCCGCAAATCCAGGCGGTGAACATCGCCAGTTCGGCGCATGGGTATACGTTGCGGCTGAGCCAGGTATATGCCGACGCCAACGTCTTCATCGCTGGCTATTCAGCTACCGCGCCCGGCGGCAGCACGATCGAGGTTGGCTTCCAGTCGCCAGTCGTCACTGATGCGGGGGGCGTGACGCTGCCCGAATCAGACTACGGTGGCGTCGCCAATCTCGGTGGGACGCTTGGGACGCTGCAGTATCAGGCTTTCGATACCGGCGGCATTTCCGGGCGGCCAGGCGCGCTCGCGCTCCATATGGTCGTGCCTTCGCTCGCGCTCCCGCGGGCTACCCCAGGCCAGCCGGCGACTTCCTCGGGAGATGTCACGGCAGTCCCCGGACCGTTCGTCTTCGATATAACGGTGGCCTATCACGGCGGACGTGAGCTGCGTCCACACCTGACTGTGACACAGAGCGGCCGCGCTGTCACATTGGAGCGCATCGTCTCGACGCCATTGGAGACACGGTTCTACGTGAGTGGCAGCGCGATGAACGCCTATCCAACACTCACAATTGGCGGACACACCCTGAACGCAGGTTCGTGGGGGCCTGATGGCGATTTGATGGTGTATCGTTTCCAGGGCTCACCACCCTACCAGGATCACGGCGCATGGACGTTCGCCATCCACGAGCGCGGCGCGATTGATGGGCTGCCAGGGGAGCATCCGCTGCCGCCCGGTGTGTGGACCTTCACGGTTACGCTTCCATAAGGAGGCTATGAAAAGTCCTCGAGGCAGGAGCGACGACGCGGCGTAGCGCATGAAAGCGTGCGCCGCGCCGTTTTGCGTGACTTTCCTGCGCAGGCGAAGGCCAGCGCCTTGCTTGACGCCGCCGGGAGCGACGGGCTATGCTCCGAGATTGGCTGGCTATCTGTTCGGGCCCGTCGCCGGGCGCGAAGCGCACAGGGTAGATGAGGAGGCGCGCATGCTGGAAGGGACGGCGGAGGAGGTGACGATCACGGGCGCCGCGAGCCTCACGCCCGCTGAACTGGCGCAGGCTCGCGAGCTGAAGCGGGCATGTGACGCGGCGGACGGGCTGGACCTGAAACTGGGCTGGGGTGAGGGATCGGGTGCGGCCCCGACGGTCTTTCTGGCGCATGCCGGCGACCGCCTGGTGGGCTACTGCTCGCTGGATGGCGACGGAACGGTGGCGGAGATCTGCGGCATGGTCGCGCCCGGCTGGCGGCGGCGCGGGATAGGGGCGCGGCTCTTCGAGACCGCGCGCGCCAGCTTCAGGAGCGCCGGCGGCGACCAGCTATTCGCCATCTGCGAGGACGCCTCGGCCAGCGGACGCGCCTTTATCGGCCATCTCTCCGGCCAGCGCGCGTTTACCGAGCATCGCATGGAGCTGCGCGCGGGCGCCCCGCCCGCGGATGATGACGCGCTGACCATTCGCCTGCTCATGCCCGGTGATGAGGAGGCGTTTCTCATCGCCGCGCGCATCACCGCCGCCGGGTTCGAGCGCCCACTGGAGCAGACGGTAGAGCATATGCGCGCTGATCTGGAGCAGTCAGCGGAGCGGCAACGTCTCTATCTCGCGCTGGCGCATGATGGGCCGGTGGGCGTATTCAAGCTGTACGCTGAAGAGTCCGACGCCAGCGTCGGCATCTACGGCTTCGCGGTGGATCCCGCGCGCCAGCGGCAGGGATGGGGGCGGCGCATGCTGGCGCGGGCCTGCGCGCTGGCGCGGGAGCAGGGCGCGTCGCGCGTGACGCTGGAGGTGGACTCCGCCAACGAGCGCGCCATCGCGCTCTACACCTCCAGCGGCTTCGTGACCACCACCACATACGGCTACTATATCTTCCCGCGCATCGTGCTCGCCGTAGGGCTGGATGGGGCGCTGGCCGCGGAAGAGCAGGCCGGGGAGTGAGCCGCGCTCCCCGGCGCGCCAGCGTAACCGCTCAGCCCTGGGCGGGCGCGGCATAGCCCGGCCCGGTCGCGCGGTCAGGCGCTGTCCACTTCAGTCCTCGGGTGTAACGGCGCGCGTTTGAGCTTTGCCAGCTAGCCATATTGCCGGGAACGCTGAACCCCGCGAATGCGCTCGGGTTTTAGCCTGTGCGGAGTGTCAACGCGCCTCACTTTCCATCGCCCCCATTACTACACCGCCTGGACGGCTGGCGGTGGAAGTGGCCCTGAGGCCTTCAGGCGCGAACGTGTTCGCCAGCCTGCTCGCCCGTTCGCTTTGGCGGCGCGTGGCCGCGCCCATTTTCCGGCCTTGACACATCTAATACTTTAGAGCTAAAGTATTGGCGAAGGGGCGCGCTGGATGAGATGCGGGGCGCGGAATAATGAGGAAAGCGGGCATGGCGGACGGCGAAAACGATCAGCGCCCCGACGCCGCGCGCCAGCGGCGGCTAGGGGTTGCGCTGTGGACACGGCTGGCTCAGGTATACATGCGCAATATTCATCTGACGGAGCAGCGCCTGCGTGTGTCGGGCCTTTCCGCCGCGCAGTTCGACGCGCTGGCCCAGATCGGCGCGCATGAGGGCATGACCCAGCGCGAGCTTGCGCGGCGCCTCCTGGTGACGCAAGGCGCCATCACGCAGCTGCTCGACAAGCTGGAGCGGCGCGGCATGATCCGGCGCTGTCCCGATGGGCGGCTCAACCGCCTGGTTCTCACGGAAGCTGGCCGGCGCCTGCGCGACAGCGTCGTTCCGGGACAGGAGCGATTTCAGGCCGAGCAGTTCGCGGCGCTGACCCCCGCCGAGCAGCGGACGCTGCTGCGGCTGCTGAGCAAGCTTCAGCGCGCCCAGCGTTCCAGCGATGATCCACCAGATGTGAGCGGATAGACGATGTAGCGAGCGGCGCGCCAGCGGGGCGCGACCGCGACAGAGTGGACGCGCGCGACAGGCGCGCTGTCTGAAGGAGCGCGGCGATGGAACTGACCGGACTGCACCACGTCTCGGCGCTGACCGCCCAGGCGGCGGGCAACGTTGACTTCTATACCCGCGTCCTGGGCTTGCGGCTCGTCAAGAAGACCGTCAACCAGGACGACACCACTTCGTACCACCTCTTCTACGGCGATGAGCATGGCAATCCCGGCACGGAGGTGACATTCTTCGATATCCCCCAGATGGCGCCGCTGCGGCCCGGACATGGCAGCATCTCGCGCATCACGCTGCGGGTGGCGGGCGCGGAGGCGCTGGCGTGGTGGGAGGACCGCTTCACCACTCTGGGCGTGGAGCATGACGCCGTTACCACAGAGGCCGGTCGTGGCGTTCTGGCGTTTCGCGATCCCGAGGGCCAGCGCCTGGCGCTGGTGGATGACTCCGGCGCGCCACTGTCCGGCGGGACACCCTGGGCGAAGAGCAGCGCGCCCGCGCCACACGGCATTCGCGGCCTTGGCGCGGTGACGCTGACCGTGCGCGAGATTGAGCCGACAGCGGTCGTGCTGACCGAAGTGATGGGCTTCCACCAGCAGGGGACCTACGCTGCGGGCGATGGCCCGGAGCGCGAGATCGTGGTCTTCGGGACTGGCGTTGGCGGCCCGGGAACCGAGGTCCATGTGGACCCACGCCCCGACTTGCCGCGCGAGCGCCTGGGGCGTGGTGGCGTACATCATGTCGCCTTCCGCGCGCCAACGGCGGAGGAGCATCTGGCGTGGCTCGACCGGGTGGAGTCCGTGGGTCTGCGCACATCGGGCCTGGTTGAGCGCTACTACTTCAAGTCCATCTACTTCCGCGAGCCGAACGGCATTCTCTTCGAGTTGGCGACCGACGGGCCGGGCTTCCTGACCGACGAGGATGAGGAGCGGCTGGGTGAGCGGCTGGCGCTGCCGCCGTTCCTGGAGCCGTATCGCGCGTCCATCGAGGCCAACCTGCTCCCGCTCGATACCACCGCCGCCACGCGGAAATAGCGGAGAATGGTGGCATGGCAGTCAACAAACGGTTCTTCGTGGACTTCGGCCGAGATGCGCTATCCGGGGGGTGACTGCGCCTCGGAGATCTGGGAGTAGCGTCCAGGCGCATTGATTGGTGATGGTTTCATCCCCGCCACCGCCAGCTCGCTATAATCCAATAAACCAGGCTCCTCCTGAGCGCATGAGGGAGATCAGAACGCCAGATTATCATCGGGCGCGAATGCGGCTCTGGTCGCGGGCATCCAGAGAGCCATGAGCCAGCCAATCGCGGCGGCAGGCATGGCGGAGCCGCGTCAGCCTCGCGCATGCCAGAGGAGCGTTCCGCCTCAGCCAGGAAGGCTGCGGAGACGCGCAAACGGAACCGGGAAGCGCGCAGCTAGCGCGCCCAAACGCTATCCGCGCCGCCGAGCGCGATGGACACAGCGCGAAATGAGCGCCCATGAGCGACCCTTTGTCGGGTTCTCTCGTGGGCGCTCATGGGCGCTCATGGAGGCGGAACGGCCATCGGGTGGGTATGGCCCAGGCGGGAAAACCCTACGGCATAAGGGCCTGTGGCCACGAAGGCCGCCTGCGCGGCCTGGGGCGCTGTGTCCGCTTATCTGGCCGGCGTATCACGCTTGAGAGGCTTCGGCCCGTTCCGCTGGCTCGCCGAGCGTCTCGCGCAGCCATGCGGTCACTGTCCGCGCCACCACATCTTCGCGTCCATTGTAGAAGTGATCGCACTGGTCGAGGATCGCGACGGCGCACGGCCCGGCGGCGCGGCGGGCGAATTCTTCCGCCGGGTAGACGGTGGGGTCCTCCAGGGCGCCGCGAATGTAGAGCGTGGGACAGGTGATGTGTGGCGCGGCGGCGAGCGTATCCGGCGTGTTTCGCAGACGGTCGAGGAAGCTCTCGGCGCTCAGCGCATACCACCAGCCGGGAAGGAGCATTAGCGCGTGGCCGCGTCCAGCCGCTACCAGCCGCTCCGCCTCGGCGATCACCTCTTCCAGGCGCTCCTGCGCGAGATGCCCAGCCCTGCACCCCTGCTGGACGGTCTCCAGTCCGCCCGCATGCGCCGAGAGTAGCGCCAGCGCCCGCGTCTCGGGGTGCGCGGCGGCGAACTGGGCCGCGAGCATGCCGCCGTTGCTGTGACCAATGACGATGGGCTCCGGAAAGCCGCGCCCGGCGAGAAAACGGGCGGCGTAGTCATTGTCCGCCATGCCCTCGGCGGCCGTCTGGAACGCCCCGCCTTCTGGCTCGCGGCTGTCGCGGATGCTCAAGATGTCGTGTCCGCGCCGGTTGTAGGCGAGGCAGACGTAGCCCAGCGCCGTGAGATAAGGCGGCAGGAAACGCGGCGCGCCGGTGTAAAAGTTCATCGTGTTGCCGTGCATCAGCAGCGCGGTGCCGCGCGGCGGCTGGTCCTCTGGCGTATAGTAGGCGCCATCGAGCGGCAGGGTGTCGGTCGGGATGGAAACAAGCTCGGTCAGCATAGAGTGAGCCCTCTGGCTTAAAGGCCGGCGCGGCCTGGGACGCGGCGGCTTCAGCCGCCAGCCACGCGCGCCGCGTCCATCATCCGCGCGAGCGCTTCCGCGCCGGGCATGACCCAGCCGAACGCCGTTCGAATACACGCCAGCGCCGCGTCATGCAGGGCCGGGCCGTCCATTGAGTCCACGCAGTCTTCGATGACAATGACGGCGTAATCCAGACAGCTCGCCGCGGCGGCGGTCGCCAGCACACAGCTGTTGGTATTGACGCCAGTGATGAGCAGCGTGTTGACGCCATGTGAGCGCAGCGTGAGGTGAAGGTCGGTATCCTGAAAGCAGTTGTAGCGCTTCTTGCTGTCAACAACCCAGTCATGGCGCTCATCATAGAGCTCGGGGATGATCTGGCAGCCGGGGGAGCCGCGCAGGTTGTGGCGCTCGGCGTTGCGCCGGGTCGAATTGGGGTCATCGGCGAGCGCCCGCCAGAAGGGCATCGAGCGGATCTCGCTCACATCACGGTAGGTGGTGAGCAGGTGGACGATGGGGATGCGCGCCGCGCGGCATTGGGCGAAGAACGCACGGTTCGCCTCGATGATGCGCCGCTCCGTCCCCGGAATGACTGGCATGGTCGCCACCTCCGGGTCAAGATGTCCACGGTGCAGATCAATGGCCACCACCGCTGGCCGGACGCTGTCTACTCCGAATGCCATATGATCCTCCCTGGTTTCACCGGCGCGGTCGTCGCATGCGGCTCACGCCCGCCGGATGAAGCGCCCGACGCCCGGCTCAGCGACGAGCTTTCCGCGCTCAGCGACGACGACGCCATGCGCCAGCGTCATCACGACCCGGCCTGTCACGCGCATGCCATCGTAGGGCGTCCAGCCGGCTTTCGAATGGATGTCCTCATTGCGCAGCGTATAGCTGTCTGTGGGATCAACGAGCGTGATATCGGCGTCTGAGCCAATGTCGAGCGCGCCTTTGCGCGGATACACGCCCCACATCCGCGCGGGCGTCTCGCTGTAGACGCGCGTGATGTCTTCC